>JACQZS010000142.1 GCA_016213725.1 Acidobacteriota bacterium
ATCGACGAAGCCCGCACCCCCCTCATCATCAGCGGCCCGTCCGAAGAGTCCACCGACAAGTACTATAAGGTCAACGGCATCATCCCCCGCCTCATCCGCGGCGAGGTCATCGAAGGCCGCGAGCCCGGCGAAAAGTACACCACCGGCGACTATACCGTCGATGAGCGCCACCGCTCCGTCGCCCTCACCGAAGAGGGCGTCTCCAAGTGCGAACGCCTCCTCAACGTCCCTAACCTCTACGACCCCGAGTACATCGAACTCAACCACCACGTCCAGCAGGGCCTCCGCGCTCACGTCCTCTACCAGCGCGACCGCGACTACCTCGTCAAGGACGGCGAGGTCATCATCGTCGACGAGTTCACCGGCCGCCTTATGCCCGGCCGCCGCTGGTCCGATGGCCTCCACCAGGCCGTCGAAGCCAAGGAAGGCGTCAAGATCGAACGCGAGAACCAGACCCTCGCCACCGTCACCTTCCAGAACTACTTCCGCATGTATAAGAAGTTGGCGGGCATGACCGGTACCGCCGACACCGAAGCCGCCGAGTTCTCCAAGATCTACAACCTCGACGTCACCCTCATCCCCACTAACCGGCCCATGGTCCGCCAGGACCTCAACGACATCGTCTACCGCACCGAGGCCGAAAAGTGGCGCAACGCGGCCAAGGAGATCTCCGAACGCGCCCAGACCGGCCAGCCCGTCCTCGTCGGCACCATCTCCGTCGAGAAGTCCGAAAAGCTCGCCGCCATCTTAAAGAAGATGGGCGTCCGCCACGAAGTGCTCAACGCCAAGAACCACGAGCGCGAAGCCTACATCGTCGCCCAGGCCGGCCGCTACGGCGCCGTCACCGTCTCCACCAATATGGCCGGCCGCGGTACCGACATCCTCCTCGGCGGCAACCCCGAGTTCCTTGCCCAGGAAGAGTGCCTCAAGCTGAAGACCGTCGAGTCCATCTCCGAAGCCCAGTCTTCCACCATCGCCGACGCCAGCTACTACTACTTCCAGCGCGGCGAAATGCACTATCGCGTCCCCGCCGAAAAGTACAAGGAACTTCACTCCAAGTTCAAGTCGCAGTGCGAAGCCGAGCATGAAAAGGTGGTCGCCGCCGGCGGCCTCTGCATCGTCGGCACTGAACGCCACGAGTCCCGCCGCATCGATAATCAGCTCCGCGGCCGCGCCGGCCGACAGGGCGATCCCGGCGCCTCCCGCTTCTTCCTCTCCCTCCAGGACGACCTCCTCCGCATCTTCGGTGGAGACCGCATCCAGGGCCTCATGCTCCGCCTCGGCATGGAAGAGGACGTCCCCATCGAGTCCCGCCTCATCACCAAGCGCATCGCCGCCGCCCAGAAGGCCGTCGAAGCCCAGAACTTCGCCTCCCGCAAACACGTCAAGGAATACGACGACGTCATGGACAAGCAGCGCAAGGCCGTCTACGGCCTCCGCCGCCAGCTCCTCGAAGGCCATGACATGAAGGACAAGATCTTCGAGATCGTCGACGGCATCCTCGCCACCTTCATCGACAACCGCTGCCCCGAAGGCTCCAATCCCCACAAGTGGGACCTCATCGGCCTCCAGACCGACATCAACTCCCAGTTCGGCCTCCGCTTCAATCCCTCTGAAGTCTCCGAACTCTCCCGCATGCAGATGGAGGAGCTCATCCTCGAACGCCTCCGCCGCCGCTACGCCGACAAGGAAGAAACCGTCGGCTCCGACGTCATGCGCGAAACCGAACGCATGATCTGGCTCTCCGTCATCGACCAGCAGTGGAAAGACCACCTGCTCTCGATGGATCACCTCAAAGAAGGCATCGGCATGCGGGCCTACGGCCAGAAAGACCCGCTCATCGAATATAAGAAGGAAGGCTTCCAGATCTTCCAGGAGATGATGGACCGCATCGAAGACGAGACCATCCGTTTCCTCTTCTTCCTGCAGGCCGTCCAGGGCGAGCGTCCGCACGTCCCCATGCCCGACGACGAAGTGGAGTGGAACGAACCCCAGCCCGAAACCGTTCCCGCTCCCTCTGAGATCGATCGCAAGGCCGCACAGTCCTCCTTCGTCGATCTCACCCGCAATATCCAACGCAAGAAAGACCGCGAGATGGAAATGCTCCAGTTCGCCGGCGGCGAGGCCTCATCCGCCCCGCAAGCTCAGGTGATCAAGGGCGATAAAGTCGGCCGGAACGATCCCTGCCCCTGCGGCAGCGGGAAAAAATACAAAAAATGTTGCGGAGCCTGATCCTCACCCTCGCCCTCGCCGCCACCGCCGCGGCTCAGATTTGGCCTGAATCCTGGCACGGCTCCACCCGTACCAAAACCGCGCCCGCCCCCATCGCAGACCGCATGCTCTGGGTCGAAGCCGCCGGCGAAATCTCCGAACAGGCTACCTACAACGGCCCCGTCGGTAAGTTCACCGCCACCGCCTGGCGCCTCAAGGATTCCACCTCCGCCCTCGCCTGGTATCAGGCCAGCCGCCCCGCTAACTGCACCCCCGCGCGCGACTCCAATACCGCCTGCACCACCCCCGGCGCCCAGCTCCAGACCCTCCTCAACTACGTCCTCCAGTTCGAAGGCTGGCGCCCCCTGCCCGCCGAAATGAAGGAACTCGAAGCGAAGCTCCCCCGCCTCTCCTCCGGCGGCGGCCTCCCCCTCCTCCCCGGCTACCTCCCCGAGCAGGGCCGCCTCCGCAACTCCGAACGCTATATCCTCGGCCTCCACGGCCTCCAGTCCGTTATCCCCTCTTTCCCCCCCACCCTCGCCGGCTTCGAGGACGGCGCCGAGGCCCAATACGGCAAAATCCAGTCCGGCTCCATTGCCCTCGACTACATCGTCTTCTACTACCACACACCTCAATTAGCCCGGGTAAAAATGGCCGAGTTCCAGAAACAGGCTGGCTGGCTCGTGAAGCGTTCCGGTCCGCTTCTGGCTGTTATCCCTGGTGCGCCCGATCCCAAGGCCGCTGAGGCCATCCTCGCCCCGCTGGAGTGGAAAGCTCAGGTCGTCGTCAATACACCCGGCTCCCTCCCCCCCATGCCCAACGTCGCCGGCATGCTCGTCGCCATCTTCGAACTCACCGGCGTCCTCCTCGTCGTCTGCCTCGGAGGCGGCCTCCTCTTCGCCACCCTCTGGATCTATCTCCGCCGCCGCCGCGCCCGCCTCGCCGGCACCGACGACTTCCTCACCGTCGTCGAACTCAACCGCTAACCCCTCTCCTAAATCCTAATTTATCCGGGTAAAACAGCGGCTCCCCGCCCCGTCCTCCAGGCCGGAGCCGCCATGCTTCGCGCACCGCTTCAGCCCTCCAATAAGCCCTCCCATTTCTCTACCTTAGAGCCGAAGTCCCCCCCGCAACTGGCCTCTCCCCCGCCCTCCGCTAGCGCACTCTCCGTTGGCCGTCAAGAAATATAACATGTTCTGAATCATGTAGTTACGGCAAATTTCGAGGGCCCCGGATTTTTTCTTGACTTCATTTCTTCCAGGCTCTAACCTCAAATCACATACAGGTTTTACGGTTGCGAAACCGTCGAATCTGATTCTCCCATTGAACATCAGAAAGAAAGGCCCACCCCTCAGGGTGGGCCTTTCTGAATACGGAAATTGCATGGCCCACCCCGCCGGGTGGGCCATTCTGAATACCGAGATTGCCGGGCCTACCCCCAGGGTGGGCCTTTCCCATATCGACGCCCAGGATTCGGGTTGCCACCCTCTCCGGGTCGCAGCGTGTTAGCCTGGAGTTTTCGGAGTACCCCCTTACCCTATGTCCGACAAGAAGTTGCAAGTCATCCCGCTGGGCGGTCTCGGCGAGTTCGGTATGAACTGTATGGCCATCCGCTACGGCGATGACATCATCGTCGTCGACGCCGGGATGATGTTCCCGGATGCCGAACTTCTGGGCGTCGACATCGTCACCCCGGACTTCGCCTACCTGGAAGAGAACAAGGAGTTTGTCCGCGCCCTCATCCTCACCCACGGCCACGAGGACCACATCGGCGGCGTCCCCTTCCTGCTCTCCCAGATCAACCTCCCCATCTACGGCACCGCCTTCACCCTCGCCCTCGTCGAGCGCCGCCTCGAAGAACACGACCTGCTCGAAGACGCCAAGCTCCACACCGTCAAACCCGGCGCCAGGATCTCCCTCGGCCCCTTCTCCATCGAACTCATCCACGTCACCCACTCCATCGTCTCCGCCGTCGCCCTGGCCATCACCACCCCTCTCGGCGTCATCATCCACACCGGCGACTTCAAGATCGATCCCACTCCCACCGATAACCAGCTCTTCGACCTCCATACCCTCGCCGAGTACGGCAAACGCGGCGTCCTCCTCCTCCTCTCCGATTCCACCAACGTGGACCGCGCCGGCTACACGCCCTCCGAACGCGCCGTCTACCCGCGCTTCGAGGAAATCTTCAACCGCGCCGAACGCCGCATCATCGTCGCCACCTTCTCCAGTTCCATCCATCGCCTGCAGCAGATCCTCGACCTCTCGGCCGAAACCGGGCGCAAGGTCGCTTTCCTCGGCCGCTCCATGCTCTCCGCCACCGAGATCGCCCACGGCCTCGGCCTGCTGCAGATTCCCGACAACATCCTCCTGCGCCCGCAGGACATCATGAACGCCGCGCCTCACAAAGTCGTCTGCATCGTCAGCGGCACCCAGGGCGAACCCATGTCCGCCATGAGCCGCGTCGCCGTCGACAACCACAAGAGCCTTTCGCTCGAACGTGGCGACCTCGTCGTTCACAGCGCGCGCATCATCCCGGGCAACGAAAAGGCCATCGGCCGCATGATGAACCACGTCGCCCGCCGCGGCGCGGAAGTGGTCGCCGGCGGCGGCATGAACCCGCCAGTCCACGTCTCCGGCCACGCCTCGCAGGAAGAGCTCAAGCTGATGCTCAACCTCGTCCGGCCCCGCTACTTCATGCCCATCCACGGCGAGTATTGGCAGATGTCCAAGCACGCCGCCCTCGCCTCCCATCTTTACTCCTACGGCCTCGAGGATTCCTTCATCATGGAGACCGGCCAGATCCTCGAAATCGACCACCTCGGCGCCCGCAAGAACGGCAAAGTCACCGTCGGCCGCGTCTGCATCGACTCCGGTTCCATCGACGAAGTGGTGGAAGACCTCGTCATCCGCGACCGCCGCCATCTCTCCGAAGACGGCTTCGTCATCCCCATCATCGCCATCGACAAGCACACCGGCCGCAGCGAGGGTCTCCCCGAGATCGTCTCCCGCGGCTTCGTCTCCATGGAAGAGCGCGCCGACCTCATGAACTCCGCCCGCCAGGTGGTCGCCCGCACCATCGAGTCGTCCTCCAGCGAGGAGCGCACCGATTGGGGCGTGATGCAGGAGAAGATCCGCGCCGACCTCAAACGCTTCCTCAGCAAGCAGACCCAGCGCCGCCCCCTCATCATGCCCGTCATTCTTGAGGTCTGACGGCCATGCCCATCCCCGTCGAAGACGCCTCCGGATTCCAGGGATCCGCTGAGCGCTGGCTCGCGCCTTCGTCCGTGGAGGAACTCGCCGCGGCGCTCGCCGAAGCCCATCGCCTCGGCATCCCCGTTACGCCATCCGGCGCGGGCACCGGTATCACCGGCGGGCGCTGTCCCGATGGCGGCTGGGTGCTCTCGCTGGAGAGATTCACCCGCCTCGAAGCCCACGCGGGCTACGCCGTCTCCGGCGCCGGCACGCTGCTGAAGGATGTCCAGGCCGCCGCCGCCAAGTCCGGACAGTTCTACGCCCCCGATCCTACCGAGTGGACCGCCTCCATCGGCGGCAACATCGCCACCAACGCCTCCGGCTCCCGCAGCTTCCGCTACGGCTCCACGCGGCGGCATATCCGGGCGCTCACCGCCGTCTTCATGGACGGCTCAATCAGAACCTTTCGCCGCGGCGAGCCGCTCGACTTTTCCTTTGAGCCGGTTCCCGCGCCGGCCACCACCAAGAACACGGCCGGCTATGCATTGCAGGAGGGCGCTACCTGGATCGATCTGCTGGCAGGCAGTGAAGGCACCCTCGCCATCGTCGCCGAGGCCGAGCTCGATCTCCTGCCCCAGCCCAGGCAACTGCTCTCCGGCGTCGTCTTCTTTCCCGACGACGAATCCGCCCTCGCCGCCGTCGATCTCTGGCGCCCCATCCCGCAGCTCAACATGCTCGAGTACATGGACGCCCCCTCGCTGGATTTCCTGCGCGGCCCTTACTCGAACGAGATTCCCCGGAAGGCCCGCGCCTGCCTCATGATCGAGCAGGAGCTGGACGGCCTCAGCGGCGATGCCGTGGACGAATGGGTAGACCGCCTGGAAACCGCCGGCGCACTCGAGGATTCCTGGTTTGGCGAGACCGCCCGCGACCGCGAACGCTTCCGCGCCTACCGCCACACGCTGCCCGAACTCGTCAACGCCAAGGTGCGCGCCAACGGCTTCCAGAAGCTCAGCTCGGACTTCGCCGTCCCGCTTTCCGCCAACTCGCGGATGCTCGCCTTCTACCGCGAATCGCTGGCTGAAACCTGTCCCGGCCGCTTCACCATCTACGGCCACATCGGCGACGCCCATGTCCACGTCAACATCCTTTCGGCCTCTTCCGGCCACTTCGAAGCGGGCAAGCAATGGATGACCCTCGCCGCGCAGACCGCCGTTGCTCTTGGGGGAACCGTCAGCGCCGAGCACGGCCTCGGAAAACGCAAGCGGCAGTTCCTTCCGCTCATGTACTCCGAGCGCCAGATCCTGAACATGTACAAAGTTAAACGTCGCCTCGACCCCAACGCGCTATTGAGTCGTGGTACATTATTTCCGGATCTTTTAGTAGTCGATTGACCACGGCCTCGCGCTACCGGTACGAATGGCGTGAGGGCTTCGTCCTTCGAGCAATTTTGTCCGGGGTGCAACATGGGCCACAACACTATTTCCATTACTGATAATCGAACCGGCGCGCAGTACGAGGTTCCCATCACTGACGGAACCATTCGCGCGACAGATCTGAAGCAGATCAAGACCTCGCCCGACGATTTCGGGCTGATGACATACGACCCCGCCTTCCTGAATACGGCCTCCTGCCGCAGTTCCATCACATATATCGATGGTGACAAGGGGATCCTCCGCTACCGCGGTTACCCCATCGATCAACTCGCCGAAAACTGCTCCTTCCTGGAGGTCTGCTACCTCATTCTCAACGGGGAGCTGCCCAACCAGTCTCAGCTCGAGGAATGGATCCGTCTCGTGAAGCGCCGCACCATGCTGCACGAGACCAGCAAGAAGTTCCTCGAGGGCTTCCGCTACGATGCCCACCCGATGACCATGCTCATCAGCTGCGTCGCCGCCCTCTCCAGCGTCTACCCGGAAGCGCGCCACGTCCACGACGCGGCCAACCGCAAAAAGCAGATCACGCGGCTCATCGCCAAGATGCCCACCATCACGGCGTACTGCTACCGCCACCATTTCGGGCTCCCCTACATCTATCCCGACAACGATCTCAGCTTCACCGAGAACTTCATGAACATGATGTGGAAGATGCTCGAGCCGAAGTACGTCGCCAACCCCATTCTGGCGCGCGCCCTCGACGTCCTCTTCATCCTGCACGCCGACCACGAGCAGAACTGCTCCACCAACACCATGCGCGCCGTCGGCAGCTCCCAGGCCGACCCCTACGTCAGCGTCGCCGCCGCCGCCGCCGCCCTCTCCGGCCCCCTGCACGGCGGAGCGAACGAGGAAGTCCTCCACATGCTCTCCGAAATCGGCAGCAAGGATAACATCCCCGCCTACATCAAGAGCGTGAAGGACGGCCACGGCAAGCTCATGGGCTTCGGCCACCGCGTCTACAAGAATTACGATCCCCGCGCCAGGATCATCAAGCAGACCGCCGACGAGGTCTTCTCCGTCACCGGCCTCAATCCCAAACTCGAAATCGCCAAGGAACTCGAACGCATCGCTCTCGAGGACGAATACTTCGTCAAGCGCAAGCTCTATCCCAACGTCGATTTCTACTCCGGCATCATCTATGAGGCGATGGGCTTCCGCCCCAGCCTCTTCACCGTCCTGTTCGCCATTCCGCGCGTCGTCGGCTGGCTGGCGCAATGGCAGGAGATGATCACCGATCCCGAACAGAAAATCGCCCGGCCGCGCCAGATTTACACCGGCAGCGATGAGCGCAACTTCGTGCCGATGACTCAGCGCGCCTGAGCCGTCTGAGCGCTCCGGTTGCTCAAGTCCAGCTTTTTCGTTATCTTGTAGTCAAGATTAGCTATGGAGGCTACAAGATGAAAAAGCTGGGTTTGTTCTTTTCTCTCGCCGTTGCCACCGCCCTTGCGGGTGACTACACCGGTTATATCTCTGAGTCCAAGTGCGGAGCCAAGCACGCCAGTGCTTCCGCCGGTGATGTCGCCTGTGTCAAGGGCTGCATCAAGGGCGGCGCAAAGCCGGTGTTCGTCGCCGACGGCAAAGTGGTGGCCATCACCAACACGGACAAGGTGCCTGAGGCCCTCTACGGCCAAAAGGTGAAGGTCAGCGGCGAACTCAAGGGAGACGCTCTCACCATTGCCGGCATCGAAGCCGCCAAGTAGCACCACCGCACGATCCGAAGCATTACCGCGGTCCGCCGGGTTCCCCCGGTAGGCCGCGGTTTTTGTTTGGCAACTGTCCTGCGGATCTCACATACTCTAGCGCATCCTTGACGGTAGGCGATAGAGTCCACTAAGTGATTGAAACACAGTAGTATACAAGTGATGTTGTGGATTGTCACCCGAGGCGCAGCTTTTTGTTGTTGACAATCAGTTGCAAATTTAGTCAACTGGAGAGGGCCGCCAGTTTCTGATAGCCAGTTGCAACTGGATGCCCGGCCGGCAAGCCGCATAGAGCATTCCGCCTCGCCTAGATACCAGTCCGAATCGAGCGCGGGATCAGTGTGCGCGGACTAGCCGCGTGCCCTTGCCGGCGCGCCGGATTAATTCTTTGCGAAGGAACTGATTCCACTTATGCTCTCTGGCAACCACGGAAGACTCGGGTTCATCCTCTTCGCCGCAACGGCTTTCGCCCAAAGCGCCCCTCCCACGGCCCCGGCAGCAATTCAGGGCACGGTGCTCGATCCTTCAGGCAAACCCATTTCCGGGGCGGTGGCCGTTCTAACTCCGGCCGCCGGAACATCCGGATACCGGACAGAGTCCTCGGCGGCAGGCGAGTTCTCCCTTCAAATCCCGGCCGGACCTTATCTTCTCGAACTCTCCGCGCCGGGCTTCCGGCCGGCGCATGAGCTTGTGTCGCTCAATGCCGGGGCCGCGGTGAACCTGCGTTTCACGCTTGACCTTGCCGGAGTGAATACTGCCCTGACGGTTGCGGAGCCCACAGAGTACGGCGTGCAAACGATTCAAAGCGCCACCAGAACCCCAACGCCGCTCCGCGACGTGCCTCAGGCCATCACGGTGGTGACGCACGAACAGGTCCGCGACCAGTTGATGATGAGCATCGGAGATGTCGTCCGTTACGTGCCTGGCATTACTTCCCATCAGGGAGAAAACAACCGCGACCAGCTTGTCATTCGCGGCAACAGCACCTCGGCCGACTTCTTCGTCAACGGAATCCGCGACGACGTCCAGTATTATCGTGACCTTTATAATCTTGAGCGCGTGGACGCGCTGAAAGGCCCCAACGCCCTCGTGTTTGGCCGCGGCGGCGGGGGCGGCGTCGTCAACCGCGTCACCAAGGAGGCCGGCTTCGGCCGCTTCGGCGAAATCCAGCTGCAGGGCGGCTCCTACGGCAACAAACGCGCCATGGCCGATTGGAACCAGGACTTCGGACAGCGGATTGCCGCGCGGCTCAACGGCATGTATGAGAACTCCGGAAGCTTCCGCGATTACGCCAACCTCGAGCGCTTCGCCGTCAATCCCACGGCATCCCTCCGGGCCACGGAGAACACCAGAATCGTGCTCTCCTACGAGCACCTGTGGGATGGCCGGAAGGCCGACCGGGGCGTCCCGTCCTACCAAGGCCTGCCCGTCACCGTGCCCATCGGCACCTTCTATGGCAATCCCAGTGACAGTAGCGTTCACGCTCGCGTCAACCTCGGTACCGTCTTGCTGGAGCACCAGCGCGCCCGGTGGAGCATCCGCAATCGGACACAGATCGCCGCCTACGATCGCGGCTACCGCAACTACGTGCCCGGCGCCGTCAATCCCGCCGCCACCGCCGTGCTGCTCTCCGCCTACGATAACGCCATCGGCCGCGTCAACTTCTTCAATCAGTCCGACCTCAGCCGGACCGCATTCACCGGTGGCGTTCGCCACACAATCCTCGGAGGCGCCGAACTCGGACGGCAGTCAACAGACAATTTCCGAAACACCGGCTACTTCAACAACTCCGCCACCTCCATCTCCCTGCCCTACGATCAGACAGTCACCTCCATTCCAACCACCTTCCGCCAGAGCGCCACCGACGC
>JACQZS010000143.1 GCA_016213725.1 Acidobacteriota bacterium
ACCCGCGCTCGTGTTTCATGCGGCAGAAACGCACGAAATTGTCACGAACGCGCTCAAAACGAGCCCCTTTTCGATAGAATTCGAACGTTTCCTTGCTGTATCCGTCGAAGCTGAGCGTGATGTGCTCGAGCGGCGTGGCCAGAAGGCGGGCGGCGGCTTTCTCGTCGAGCAGCGTGCCGTTGGTGGAGATCAGGGTGGAGATTCCGTGGCTGGCGCAATAGCTGATGCGGTCGAAGATGCGCGGATCCAGTAGCGGCTCCCCCAGGCCGATCAGCATCATGTGCTCGGCGGTGGCGGCGGCGGAGTCTGCAAGCCTTTGAAAAGTGGCCTGTTGCATGTCCTCCTTGGGCTGAGGATGCGTCTCCCGGGGGCACATCGGGCAATAGATATTGCACTTGGCGGTGGTTTCGACGATGTACTCCACCGGCAGGGCGGGCACGCGCGCGTGGCCGCGGAGGAAACTCCACAGCAGTTTGGCTCGGTTCCAGGCGCGCATAGGGGCGAAGCGGTACCTTTATTGTAGCCAGCCGGCCGGCGGCGCCATCAGGAGAGTGTTGCGGGAACGAATCAGAACACTGAACGACAAGCCGGTGCGCAGCGGCGCGCGGTATGTCCTGTACTGGGCGCAGATGAACCGGCGGGTTGAGTCGAATCATGGGTTGCTACGCGCCGCGGAGATCGCCAATGAGTTCGGGTTGCCGGTGCTCTATTACGAGGGGCTGACTTGCGATTACCCTAATGCAAGCGACCGGCTTCATGCCTTCATTCTGCAGGGCGTACCGGAGACGGCGCGGAGGCTGAAGCGGCGCGGGATCGGCTACTGTTTCTACTTGCGGCGGCGGCGGACGGACGCCAACGACGCGCTGTACCGCCTGGCGGCGGACGCAGCCTGCGTGGTGACGGACGACTACCCGACCTTCCTCGCGCGGGCGCACAATGCCAGCGTGCCGGGCCGGCTCGACATCCGCTGCGAGGCGGTGGACTCGAGTTGCGTCGTCCCGATGAACCTCTTCGGGAAGCGCGAATACGCGGCTTACACGATTCGGCCGAAGATCCATCGCCTGTGGGCGAAGTACTTTCAGGATGCGCCGGAGCCTTCGGTCCGGCGGCGCTGGACGGAGGCGGCGCCGGAGTTTCACATGCCGGTGCGGGAGGAGGAGATCTGCCATCTGATTCAGAGTTGCGAGATCGACCACACGGTGAAGCCGTCGATCTCGCAGACGGGCGGCCGGGCGGCGGCGGAGCGCGCGCTGTCGCATTTCCTCGAAAAGAACCTGCGGCGCTACGCTCGAGAGCGGAATGAGCCGGCGGCGCACGCCACCTCAAAGCTCAGCGCCTATCTGCACTTCGGCCAGATCTCCTCGCTCGAAGTAGCGCTGGCCGCGCGGCGCCACGCCGAGGAGCACAAACTGATCGCGGAGGAGTTTCTGGAAGAGCTGATCGTGCGGCGCGAACTGGCATTCAACTACGCGCGCAGCGTGGAGGATCCGGCGTCGTTCGACAACCTGCCGGACTGGGCGCGCCAGACGCTGCGGAAGCACTCGCACGATGCCCGTGAGCCGGTCTATTCGCAGGACCAATTCGAGCAGGCCGGGACGCACGACACACTGTGGAACGCCTGCCAGAAAGAGCTTCTGCTGCGCGGAACGATTCACGGCTACTACCGGATGTACTGGGGCAAGAAGATCATCGAGTGGTCTCCGGACTGCGAAACGGCGCTCCGCACGATGGTGTACCTGCACGACCGCTTTGCGCTGGACGGACGCGATCCAAACACTTATACGAACATTCTGTGGTGCTTCGGCCTGCACGACCGGCCATGGCAGGAGCGGGCGGTCTTCGGCATGATTCGCTATATGTCGTTGGAGGGGATGAAGCGGAAGACGGCAGTGGATGCCTATCTGCGTGAGATCGGCCAGCTGGAATTGACGGGCAGAGACCCGTTCCGGCTGACGGAGGAATCAAGATGCGACTTGTATTGACGGGAGCGACGGGCTTTCTGGGACGCCGGCTGGCAGGGGAACTTGCGCAGGGCGGCCACGAGACACACCTGCTGAGCCGCAACCCGCGCGGGCAGGCGGGCAGTTCGCGGTGGGATCCAATGGCAGGGCCGCCGGATCCGGCGCTCTTCGCGGACTGCGGCGCCGTGGTTCACCTGGCGGGCGAGCCAGTAGCGCAGCGCTGGACCTCAGCGGCCAAGGAGCGGATCCTTGCCAGCCGGGTGCGGGGCACGTTGAACCTGGTGGAGGGGCTGAGGCGGTGTGAAACCAGGCCGGAGGTGCTGGTGTGCGCGTCGGCGGTGGGCTACTTTGGATCCCGCGGCGATGAGGTGCTGACCGAGCGGTCGGAGCCGGGCACGGGTTTCCTGGCCGAGGTTTGCCGGCAGTGGGAGGCGGCTGCGGATACGGCGCTGGAGCTGGGTATTCGTGTGGTGAAGGTGCGGTTCGGCGTGGTGCTGGGCGGCGAGGGCGGCGCTTTGGCGAAGATGCTGCCGGCGTTCCGGCTGGGGCTGGGAGGCCCGCTGGCGGACGGCAGGCAGTGGATGTCGTGGATTCACGCCGCGGATGCGGCGCGGCTGCTGGTGTGGTCGGCTGAAGAGCGGAGCGCGCGCGGAGCGGTAAATGCGGTTTCTCCGCATCCGATTCAAAACAAAGACTTCACGCTGGCATTAGGACGGGTACTGCGAAGGCCTGCGGTGATCCCCATGCCGGGCTTCGCGCTGGGACTGCTGTTCGGGGAGATGTCGGAGGTTCTGACCGGCAGCCAGAGGGTGCTGCCGGAGGCGGCGGCGAGCGGCGGCTTCCAGTTTCGCCATGTGGAAGTGGAAGAGGCTCTGCGGGCTCTGCTATATTGAAAGGGTTATGTCGATTCCGAATGTCCGACGTTTCCGCATCACCGGGCCCCAGGGCCAGGAAGCGACCCTGATGGCCGTGCTGCCGAAGGGCGCGGATGTTGACACTTATCTGGCTGATGCCTCCAAGCGTTTCGACTGGAAGGCGTGGGAAGAAATGCAACAGAAGCAGTTCAAAGTCCGCGTCGGTCAGCAGAAGCAGAAGAAGGCGAAGTAACAGCTTCTCTTCTTTTCAAGTTCAAAAAGGGCAGGTCCTTGGGACCTGCCCTTTTTCCGTCTGGGGAACAGGCGCCGATGGGGCGCGGCGATGCTGTTGACGGCATCTGCCGGGTGAGGTTTTGGCAGAACGGCCGGACGGAAGGCCCGCTTAGCGCACGGAGCCGCGAAGGATGCGGAGGGTGCGGAGGGCTTCCTTGGCGACGGCCGCATCGGGATCCTTGGACATCTGCTCCATGACTGGGACGGCGTCAGCAGAGCCGCAGCCGGCCAGCGCCCGGATGAGGCCGATCTTCTCATCGGGAGTGGCGGCGCGCTGGGTGGCGGCGATGATGGCGCCGCGCGGGGCCGAATGGAGCGCCAATTCGCCCAGATAGGGACCGGCCACGCCGCGCCAGGAGCGCTGGTTCAGCTGGTTGACCAGGTAGCCGAGAGGAGTGAAGTCGCCGGCATCGATGTTGCCGGCGCGAACGAGCGCAAAGGCCGTAGCGAGGCGCACGGGGGTTTTCTGGTCTCCCTGCCAGGCGGAGTTGAGCGCGGCGCGGTCCTGCGGATCGGCGATGCGGCCCAGTCCTTCGATGGCGGAGGCGCGCACTTCGTCGTCCTTATCGTTGAGGTAGCCCAGCAGGATGCTCCGCGTGGAGGGATCGGCGATGTTGGCGAGCGCGGTGACAGAGTAGCGGCGCGCCTTCTTGCTCCTGGGATCCTCAAGCACGCGCTTCAACTGAGGGACGGCCTCTTTGGAGCCGAGAATGCCGCAGGTCTCAATGGCAGCGAGCTGCACGTTTTCGTCGAGGTCGCGGATGAGGAAGGCGGCGCGGTCGCCGGAACTGCGGTCGCGGATCTTCTGCAGCGCGATGAGCGACTCAAAGATGAGCCGGCTGTCTTTGGACTTGAGCGAGTCCAGCAGAGCAGGCTGTCCGGTGCGGGCGCGCAGGATGCCCAGGGCGCGGGCTGCGTTGGCGCGGGCGTCCATGGAAGCCCCGCCGCGAACCAGAGCGGAGAGGGCGTCGACGATTTCAGGCCGCAGCGGAGTGTCGGGCTCGATGATGTCGCTGTTGGCGATATCTGACCAGCGGCCGGTGACGACGGTACCGGCGTGCTTGAGCGAGGCCGAAAGGCCTGTCTCGACGTAGCCGGGAAGATAGAAGTTCACCAGGCCGTCGGTGGCGCGGATCTGAACCTCGGCGTCGTTGTCCTTGCAGGCCGCGATAAGGGGTTCCAGGCTGCGCTGGGTGCCGACCTGGACCAGGCTGCGAACCGCCTCGCGCCGCACGTCTTCGTCGATGTCCTTGAGGTAAGGCGTGATTTTGGGAATGGCGGCGGAGCCTTCCTTGGCGTACTCCTTGAGGCCCTTGATCTTCTGTTTCGACTCGCTTTGCGACCACAGCGGGCTGGAGGCAAGCAGCAGCAGGCCGAACACGGCGGAGAGACCGGAGGGCCGAAGCAGCAAACGCAGGGAAGACATGATGTTGAGCTAGCGGACGAACTCCACCTGGACGCGGTGCGGGATGAGGCCCGCCTCATGGCCCAGGTCGAGCAATTTCTGCGCGGCCTTGGGGATGATGTCGCCGGCATCCACGGTGTAGTGATTGACGTACATGCCAACGAACTTCTCGGCGAGGGCCGGTTCCATGTCGCGGGCGAACTGCATGGCGTAGTTGAGCGCCTCTTCGTGGTTTTCCAGAGCGTAGTTGATGCTCTCGCGCATGAGCCGGCAGCACTCTGTGCGAACATCGGCGGGCAACTTGCGCAGCAGCGCGTTGGCGCCGAGCGGGAGCGGCAGCGAGTAAGCCGACTTGAACCAGCGGCCGAGGTCCACAATCTGGTGGTAGCCGCCCTTGGCGAAGGTGAGCTGGGCTTCGTGGATGACGAGAGCGAGGTCGGCGGCGCCATCGCGAACGGACTCGAGCACCTTATCGAAAGGCACCACGACGGCTTCGAAGTCGGGCTCCATAATCCTGAGCGCGAGGTAGGCCGTGGTCATCTTGCCAGGAATGGCGATGCGCTTCCCTTTGACATCGGAAGGGCCGAGCGGCGTAGGGGAGACGAGCATGGGGCCATAGCCGTCGCCGATGGAAGAGCCGGAAGCCAACAGCATGTACTTGTCGGCCACATAGGGGTAGGCGTGGTAGGAGATCGCGGTGAACTCATATTCGCCGACCATGGCCTTGCGGTTCAGGGTCTCGATGTCGTCCAGGACGTGCTTGATGGTGACGAGGCGGGAGCGCACCTTCTTGGTGGCCATGGCATAGAACATGAATGCGTCGTCAGAGTCCGGGCTATGAGCGCAAACGATTTCCATTGGGGAATCAGGGTGCATAGAGAGGAAGTCTCACTATAGCAAACTGGACACCCCCATCTATCATTCGCCAGGCTCATCCACCAGGGACTGGAGCTCGGCATTGAGGCGGCTCATCAAGGCGGAAAGCTCCAGCTCGGCCGCGGCGGCGGCGGACAGGTCGCCGTCGCGGGCGCTGGATTCGGCGCGCCAGGCGGCCTCGCGGGGAGTCTCGGCGCAGAATTGCGCCAGGAGACCCTTGAGCTGGTGAGCGGCGGATTGGACAGATTCGGGGTTTGCGGCGGCGATTCCGTCCCGCATCGCGCCGAGCAGGCGGGGATACTCTTCCTGGAAGAGCCCGGCCAGTTCAGAAAGAAGGGCGGCGTCGCCGCCGACACGCTGAAGCGCGTGTTCACGGTCCATTAGAGGCATGGGGAGAGTCTCCGTCCTGTGGAGATTTGGGATAGGCGCGGCGCCGGCCGAAGTTCCGGCAGCCGAGGCGACCGCGGCGCTGGCGGCAATGGAGCGGATCCGGCCGATGAGGGTTTCGAGCCTCAGCGGCTTGCTGAGGTAGGCGTCCATGCCCGCGGCGAGGCAGTTCTCCATGTCACCGGGCATGGCATGAGCAGTCATGGCGATGATGGGAATGTGGAGACCGGTGGCCTCCTCGGACCGGCGGATGGCGAGGGTGGCCTCGATGCCGTCGAGGGCGGGCATCTGGACATCCATGAGAATGAGGTCGAAGCCGCCCTGGAGGGCGAGATCGACGGCCTCCTGGCCGTTGGAGACAAGAGTTCCGTGCAGCCCCAGTCTCTCAATCATGCTCATGATGAGCTTCTGATTGATGGCGTTATCCTCGGCAACCAGGATGCGGCGGAAGCCGGCGGGCAAGGTGGACGCATCGGCATCGTTGGAACCGGCGTCGCCCTTCTCCAGGGCGGCGATGGGAACGGGGATGGTGAAGGCGAAGCTGGAGCCGGCGCCGGGCTCGCTGCACACCACCAGCCAGCCCCCCATGAGTTCGACGAGCTTGGCGGAGATGGGGAGGCCGAGGCCGGTACCGCCCGGACGTCCAGCATCTGTGGCGTCGAGTTGCGTGAAGGGCTCGAAGATCTCGTCGAGACTCTCCGGGGCCATGCCGACGCCGGAATCGCGGACGTGGAAGCGGAGCAGGGCGCAGGCATTGCGGAACCCGACGAGGTCGATCCCGAGGGACACGGAGCCTGAGTTAGTGAACTTGATGGCATTGCCGACCAGATTGATCAGCACCTGACGCAGGCGGCCGCCGTCAGCGACGACGAAGGATGGAGCGGCCTCCTGGACCAGCCAATCGACCTGGAGTCCGCGAGCGGCGCCGCGGTAAAGCAGCGGGCGCATGAGGCTATCGATGTGGGCGCGGAGATTGATGGGCTCAGGCGAGAGCTCCATGCGGCCGGACTCGACCTTGGAGAGATCGAGGAGATCGTCCACCAAGGCCAGCAGAGCCTCGGCGGACTGGTGAACCATCTCGAGATACTCGCGCTGATCCGGCTGGAGGTTGGTGAGAAGGGCGAGTTCGGTCATGCCGAGGATCCCGTTCATGGGTGTGCGGATCTCGTGGCTCACGTTGGCAAGGAAGGCGCTCTTGGCAGCGCTGGCCATCTCCGCGCTGGCGGCCATCTCACGGGCCCACTGGGTGGTGGTTTCGAGGAATTCGTTGGTGGCGCGCAGTTCCTGCTCCGCCTTGACGCGGCTGGTGATGTTGCGGATGAGCATGAGCAGCAACGCGGGCCGTCCGGGAGTTTCGGCGAAGGAATTAGTGGCCTCCAGCCAGACGCGCTCGCCATTGGGCAACTGGTATTCACGGACGACCGAGGCTTCGATGGCGCGGCGGGCAAACTCGTCGCGGAAACGGGAGAGTTCGGCCTCCTCGTGGCCGGGCCATTCGGCGAGGGCGTGCGTGATCTTGTGGCCGACCAGGTGCCCGGCCTCGACTCCGATGAGGGTGCAGAATGACGGATTGACTTCCTGCAGGATTCCATCGTGATCGACGAAGGCCATGGCGTCGCCGGCGTGGCGCCAGACGGTCTTCAACTCCAGGTCGGCCTGGAGGCGGCCGCGTTCTGCGATGACCTCGCGGGTGCGGTCCACGGCCGTGATCACCACAAACTCGGGATCGCCGGAATCGCCGTGAAGGAGATTGCCGGTGACGGTGAGGTAAAGGGCGGAGCCGTCCTTGGCGAGGACTTCGATTTCAATCCGCTGCAGGCCCTGTCCGGAGAGCAAGCGGGCGAAGGAAGACTCGGCGAGTTCCGCGTGGCGGGGATGAACGAGAATGCGGGCCAGCACCTCGCCGCGGAGTTCGGACTCGTGATAGCCGGAAAGGCGTTCGCAGGCGTGATTCCAGCGGACGAGGCGGCCCGACAGATCGACGACGACGATCAGGGCCGCCGTGGTATCGAGAACTACCCGCGTGAAGTCGCGCTCGCGGGCGAGTTCGACTTCGACGTGCTTCTGGTTGGTGATGTCGGTAATGATGCCGACGACGACGGGGCCGGTTTCCGGGGATTCGCCGCGGGTCTTCGTCACCAGGACAGTGCCATCCGCACCGGACCAGAGGAGTTCGGACTTGGTGTATTCGATCTCGGCGAGGTCGGAGTGGCCGGAGATCACGCGGCTATCGGACTCCTGCATGCGCTCAACAGTACCGGGCGAAAAGAGGGCGGACAACGGCATATGGAGCAGGCGCTCCGCGCCGGGCCCTATGGCGGCGCGGATGGCGCGATTGAGAAAGATATTGCGGCCGCGGGCGTCCCTGACGAAGACGGGGATTGGGATGGAGTCTAGGATCTGCTCGAGGGAAGTCCGCTGCGGATGGCGGGAGGGAGAATCCGCACGGCGGCACAGCAGGAGCCAGGCGAACAGCGCGCCCGCCAGAAAGCCTGCCAACGACCATGCGATTGCCGGATTCAGAGGGCCCTCCAGCCGTGGGATTACTTGAGCTCGCGGATGCGGATATTCCGGAATTCGACGTGGGAGCCGTGGCCGAGGAAACCGACGCGTCCGGAGGTGCGCGCCAGGCCGGGATGCTTCTTGAGCACGGCGGGATCAGTGACGGAGCCCAGATCAACGTCGGTGACCACCTGGCCGTTGAGAGTGACGCGGATGCGGCGGCCGTCGGCGGTGATCTCCTCCTGGTTCCAGGCGCCGTTGCGCCGGACGAAGCCGCGGCGGGCGGGGAAGACGTCGTAGACGGAGCCGGTATACTGCGTCGGCTTGAGACTCATTTTCTGGTAGACCTCGGCCTCGTCGTCAAGTACCTGGATCTCCATGCCGGCATAGGCGGCGTCGCCTTCTAGCGGCGCGCGAATGCCGATGCCGTTGTTACCGCCCTCCCACAAGCGCCATTCCAGCCTGAGCACGAAATTGGAGTATTCCTTCTCCGAGTAGAGATTTCCTCCGCCCTCCTGGGGGCAGACGATGGCGCCGTCCTGAACGACGTAGCCGGGGCCGCGTCCATGCACGAGCACCCAGCCGCGCAGGGTCTTGCCGTCGAACAGAGACACAAAGCCGGATTCCTGCTGCGCACGCAACAGAGGAGCGGCAGTCAGGCTAAGCAGGCATTCCCGTCGCGAGATCATTTCGATTTCATCCCTTTCAGCAGGGCAATGCATTCCAGCATCGCCCGGCCATTATGATATCCAGCCTTCCACTCATTTGCTTTGCCGCCCGAGGGTTTGAGATTGGCGTCGACTTCAGACCACCACTCGCCCGACTGCCAGTCTACCTGGTAACGCTTTACGAACTCCCAGGTCTTCAGAAAGACCTCCCAGTACTGCGGATCTGAGGTGAGCTGGTACATGGTGAGGGCACTCACAAGCGCCTCCGCCTGGACCCACCAGGATTTGGTGAGGCCGGCCGCGGGAGCGCCGAAGGGGCCCCAGTACCAGAAACCGCCGGCCTGCGAATCCCAGCCGTACTTCATGGAGTATGCGAAGTTGTGGCGAAACAGATCAAGATAAGGCGCCACGGGGACGCCGGCGGCGGAGGCCGCGTCGACGAGGAGCCAGATGTTCTCCAGATCGTGGCCGTAGCTGGAGCGGGCGCCGGCGCCTTGCAGGATGGGGGTCCAATCGAGTTTGTACTGGTCGCTGCAGGAGCCCACGTCCTTCCGGAAGACTGTATTGCTTTCGATGGTGATGAGCTCTAGCAGGCGCTCGCGGGCCAGGGGCAGCTTGGAGGCCCGGTAGAAGGTGGTGAGGGCTTCGAGAAGGTGGAGGTGCGTGTTCATCAGCTTGACGTCGCCGGCCACGCCCATGGACCCGATTTCGCCGGGAGGGGTGGGGGTCCAATCGGCGTTGAACTGCTCGCGGTAGCCGCCGTAGAGGGAGTCGTGCGATTTCTGTTCGAGCAGGCGGAACAGGCCGGTGGCGCGGTCCAGAACGTCCCGGCGGCCGGAGGCCATGGCGAATTCGCTGAGCGCATAGAGGGCAAACGACTGGCCGTAGAGGTTCTTCTTCGGCCTCTCCGGCTTGCCGCCGGTGGCGTCCACGCCCCAGTAGAAGCCGCCATGGACGGGGTCCCACATTTTGTCCATGAGGAAGCGGTAGCCGTGGTCGGCCGCCTGCAGCATCCTGGCGCGATCGCCATGACCGGCGCGGGCCAGGCGGGCGAAGAGCCAGACCATGCGGGCCTGGGTGACGATCATCTTGGGAGCGTCGCCCTTCCACTCGCCATTGGGGCCGTGGTTGAGCGTATAACCGCCATACTTGGCATCGATGGTCTTGGGGTACCAGAAGGCGACGATGTTGCCGTTCAGCACCTTTTCCATCTCGGGCACGATGGCTGAAGGAAGGGGTGCCTGAGCAAAGAGGGGCGCGGCGGAAAGAAGTACGAGGCCCAGCACTCTCATGCTGGCGATTGTATAACGGAGCTATGAGACCTTTCCTGCTGTTGGCCTGCACGGCCATCGCCTGCGTCGGCCTGGGCGCGGAAACGCTGCGTGTGATGAGCTTTAACGTGCGGTATCCAAGTCCGGGTGACGGCGAGGATGTCTGGGCGAAACGACGGGATCTGCTGGTGGAGACCGTCAGGACGCAGGCCCCGGACGTGATGGGGACTCAGGAGCTGTTCTTCGAGCAGGGCCAGTACATCGTGGAGAAGCTGCCGGAATATGCCTGGTTTGGGCTGAGCCGGCGCGGCAACCACGAGGATGAGCACATGGGTGTGTTCTACCGCAAAGACCGGCTGCAGTTGGTGGACAACGGCGACTTCTGGCTGTCGCCCACACCGGAGAAAGCGGGCAGCATGGCCTGGAACATGAGCCTGCCGCGCATGTGCACTTGGGGGCTATTCGAGATCAAAGGCACCGGGACGAAATTCCTGTACCTCAATACACACCTGGCGCACCGGGGCAACGACGAACCGGCACGGCAGATGAGCGCGAAGCTGCTGGCATTCCGCATCGGCATGCAGGACGAGAAGCTGCCGGTAGTGCTGACCGGCGATTTCAACGCCCCGGCCGGCGGCCCGACCTACGCGCTGCTTTCCCCTCCGCTGAAAGACGCGCGCGCCGAGGCGGCGCAGAAGGAGGGGCCGGAGGGCACGTTCCACGGGTTCAAGGGGAAAGTGGGCGCCGCGCGCATCGATTGGATTCTGTACCGCGCGCCGTGGACGGTGGAGCGGCAGGAGGCGATCACGTTCAACAAGGACGGGCGCTATCCGTCGGACCACCTGCCTGTAATCGCCGTCTTCAAGCTGCCCTAGTCAATGTGCGGCGGCGTGTGGCGGTGCGCCGTCCACTGGAAGAACGTGGCGATGATGTGGGCGTTGGGGCCGGCAGGCGCCTGCCTGAATTCGTAGCCCGCGCCGACCAGGATGCGCTTCTGAATTTGCCATTGCAGGCCGGCGGTGTAGCGTCCGTACCAGACCCCGGGCTGCACCAGGGCTTCGCCGCTGACATACGGCGTGCCGATGCGGGACTTGAACGTAAACATGGCGCGATTGCGCCAGCGCCAGTAGTCGGGGAAGTTCGGAGAGATATGCCGCTCGATGAGGCTCCGGCCGTCCACAGACCAGGATTCGCCGCGCAGGAATCGGTACTGGCCTCCGCCCCAGACGCGCTGGACGGGGTAGGTACGATGGATGTGGCGCGTATTCTGCTCGATATAGTAATAGCCCCCGAGCGCCGTGAAGCGCGGCTTCATCTGGACCATGACGATGGGGCCGACGCGGAACTGATTGAGGGCACTGACGTCTTCGAAGGTGCGGACGCGGGAGTGGAGTTGCAGGGTCCACCCCGGCTTGAAGTCGAAGTTGACGTTGAAGACGCTGAGAGTTTCTAGGTCGTCGGCCAGAAGGGGCATCGACGACGCCACCAACACGGCCCAAAGGGCGAGTCGCATGGATAATTCAATTCTATTACAGTTCCGTTACAGCGCCCCGGGTTAAGTGCAGAGGTTAAGTGCAGAGGTTGAGTGCAGAGGCAGCGGGTGTCATGCTCGGAGAGTGGAACTTGACCTGGATCCGATCGAAGCGCGGGTGCTCGGCTGCCTGGCCGAGAAGGACCTGGCGACGCCCGAGTATTACCCGTTGAGTCTGAACGCGCTGACGAACGCGTGCAACCAGAAATCGAACCGCGAGCCGGTGGTGGAGTGGGACGACACGACGGTGCGGGAGGGGCTGGTGCGGTTGCGGGAGCGGCACCTGGCGACTTTTGTGAGCGAGGCCGGGAGCAGGGTGGAGAAGTTCCGGCACCGGCTGAATGAAGAGTTCAACTTCTCGCGCGGCGAACTGGCCGTGCTGACGGTGCTGCTGCTGCGCGGGCCGCAGACTCCGGGTGAACTGCGGCAGCGGACGGAGCGGATGCACTCGTTTGCCGATATCGACGCGCTGATGCACACTTTGACGAAGCTGGCCACGCGCGAGCAGCCGCTGGTGAAGCAACTGGAGCGCGTGGCGGGCACGAAGGAGCCGCGTTGGGCGCACCTGCTGAGCGGCGAGCCGGCGGCGGAGAGCGTTGCCGCGCCGGCGCACCCGCATGGGCTGGCCGACCGCGTGGAGGTTCTTGAGATGGAACTGAAGGCGCTGCGTGAGGAGTTTGAGCGCTTCAAGGCGCAGTTCTAGCTGAGCTTGGCTTCGAGTTCCGCCCAGCGGGCGTAGAGCTGGTCGACTTCGGCTTGCGCGGCATTGAGGGCCTGGTAGCACTCTTCGATGCGGCGGGGATCGGAGACGACGTCGGGCGCATGCAGCGATTCCTTGGCGGCCTCGAGGCGCGTTTCGGCTTCGAGGATGCGCTCTTCCATGGCATCCCATTCGCGCTGCTCCAGGTAGGAGAGGCGTTTCTTCGCCGAGGTTGAAGCGGCCTTTTCGGCAGGCTTAGCGGCGGCCCTGGCCTGGGCGGTGCGGGCGCGGCGCTGGTCTCCGAGCCACGACTCCCACTGGTTGAGATCGGCGAAGAGCCCGCAGCCGCCATCGCCGTCGAGGCCGAGGACGGCGTTGGTGACGCGATCCATCAGGTAACGGTCGTGGGTGACGAGGACGAGCGAGCCGGGGAATTCGAGGAGGCTGTCCTCGAGCACCTCGAGTGTGGGGATGTCGAGGTCGTTGGTGGGCTCGTCGAGGAGGAGGACATCGGCCTCCTCGAGCATGAGACGGGCGATGTGGACGCGGGCGCGCTCACCGCCGGAGAGGCTGCCGACGGGCTGCACGAGCTGCTCTTCGCGAAAGAGGAAGCGGCGGGCCCAGCCGTTGACGTGGATGGTACGGCCCTGGTAGAGCACGGAATCGCCTTCGGTGGCGAGGGCGCGCTTGAGGGTGATGTTGGGATCGATTTGCTGGCGCTGCTGTTCGAAGTAGACGACCTTGAGGGCGTCGGCCCAGCGAATGTCGCCGGAGTCGGGCGGAAGCTGGCGGAGTAGGAGGCGGAGGAGGGTGGTTTTGCCGCTGCCGTTGGGACCGGCGAGGCCGAGCCGGCGGCCGGGGGCGAAGACCAGCGAGAGGTTGGAGAAGAGCTGCTTGCCGCCGAGGGCATGACCGAGGTTCTCGACCTCCATCAGCTTCTTGGTCTTGCGGTCGCTGGCGGTGAAGTCGATGGCGACGCTGGAAGTGCGGGCGCGGGCCTGCATGTCTTCGAGAGCGGCGATCATTTCGTTGGCGGCATCGATGCGGGCCTTGGCCTTGCGGGTGCGGGCTTTGGCGCCGCGGCGGAGCCACTCCACTTCGCGCCGCACCTTGGCCTGGAGCGACTCCTGCTGGCGGGCCTGCATCTCGAAGTACTCTTCGCGCCGTTCAAGAAATGCGCTGTAGTTGCCGGCGACGCGGAAGAGCCCGTCGGGATAGACGCGGTTCAGCTCCATCATGTGCGTGGCGACGTTTTCGAGGAAGTAGCGGTCGTGGCTGACGACGACGCTGGCGAAGGGCGCGGAGATGAGGAGGTCTTCGAGCCAGCCGATGCCCTCGACGTCGAGGTGGTTGGTAGGCTCGTCGAGGAGGAGGAGGTCTGGCTTGCGGACGATGGCTTCGGCGAGGGCGAGGCGTTTGCGCCAGCCGCCGGAGAGTTCAGAGGAGCGGGCGTCGCCGCTGGTGAATCCGGCCTGGCCGAGGGCGGCGGGCACGAGAGTGGGCTCGTGGGCGGCGCGCTCGAGGATCTCGAGAACAGTGAGCGAAGGATCGAACTCAGGGTCCTGCGGGACGTAGACCATGCGGACGCCCTTGCGGAGGGCGACTTCGCCGCGGTCGGCGTGATCGAGTCCGCCGAGCACTTTGAGCAGCGTGGACTTCCCTGCTCCGTTGGGGCCGATGAGGCCGTGGCGTTCGTTGTCGCTGACGGTGAGCGAAACCTGATCGAACAGGGTCGCGGCGCCGAACTGCCTGCCGATGGACTGGCAACTGAGGAGAAGAGCCATGCTTCCTTCCAGTGAACCATCGAAGGGGCAGCCGGAACAAACCGGGAGGGAGTTGTTCCGTGCTAGAATCTGGGCAGGAGGTGGGTTTTCCCTAATTTCCACCCCGCGAGACGAACTTCGTTTCCGCCTTTCGCCTGGCTGTGGCGAGCCGGGTCCCGCCTGTTTGCGCTCCTTCTTCCCGAAAACTGCAGAGTGTGTGATGCCGAGCTGCGCGAGGTCGGGCGGATTCCGGTGTGCGCGAAGTGCTTGGAATCACCGGAGATCGTGCAGCCGGAACACTTCTGCATCCAGTGCCGGACGGCCTTTTTGAACCCGCGGCCGCTGAATGAGGCCGGGCTGTGCCGGCTGTGCGCGGCGGGCGTGACGAACTTCGAAGGGGCGTACTCCTGCGGCGGCTACGACGGGGCGATGCGGGATCTGATCCACCTGTACAAATACCGGAGAGTGCGCCCGCTGGCCGCGCATTTCGGCAAACTGATGGCCCGGGCCTATCCGCGCGACCAGGTGGTGGACGCGCTGGTGCCGGTGCCGATGCACTGGCGAAAGCGCCTGAGAAGAGGATTCGACCAGACGCGGGCGCTGGCGCGTGAGCTTTCCAGACGGACGGGCATTCCGGTGTTGCGGGCGCTAAAGAAGAAGCGGCACACGGAGGCGCAGGCGGGGTTGAGCCGCGCGAAGCGGCGGATGAATGTGACGGGAGTATTTCAGGCACGCGCCAGCGTGGAAGTGCGCGGCCTGCATGTGTTGTTGATTGACGACGTCTTCACCACCGGCGCCACCATCAATGCCGCAGCCGCGGCATTGAAGAGAGCCGGAGCGGCGCGGGTCAGCGTACTGACGCTGGCGCGCGCGGATCGTTTGAGCGACAAGCCGGCCGTTGCGACGGCCGCGGAAGTTCATTCCCTGCCAGGAGCGTCCCGATGAACGCGATGCCAGAGCGGCTGCACAAGCCCGTTCTCGTCCTCAATGCCAGTTATGAACCAGTGAACATCTGCGCCGCGCGGCGAGCGCTGGTGCTGATTCTGAAGGGAGTGGCGCTGGCCGAGGAGCACGCGCAGGGGAATCTTCACGCCGCGCGCGCAGCCTTTCCCATGCCCAGCGTCATCCGGCTGCTGGAGTACCGCCGCATCCCGTACCAGAGCCGGGCGCTTTCGCGCAAGAACATCATGATGCGGGACCGCTTCACCTGCCAGTACTGCCACAGAGTATTCAACTCAGCCGACCTCACGCTGGACCATGTGATTCCGCGTTCGCGCGGCGGCGAGACTTCGTGGGAAAACCTGGTGGCCTGCTGCCACACCTGCAACAACCGCAAGGGCAACCGCACGCCCGACGAAGCGGGCATGAAACTGCTGCACACGCCGCGGCCCTACAACCTTCACACAGGGCGTCACCTGATGAGGCTGATGGGCCGCAGCGACGAACAGTGGAAGAAGTACCTGTTCTACTGAGGCGCGCCTTCTTCTGCCGCGCGGCGCTACCGGGCGCGGTGGTAGTTGGGATATTCCGGTTTCTGGTGCTGAGGCGGCGGATTCTTCTTGAGGGAATCGAGAAGGACTTCCACCGCCTTTTCCAATTGCGGGTCATGCCCCTGACGCACGAGGGCCGGGTCCATCTCCACTTCGATATCCGGATCCGTGCCGTGGTTCTCGACGTCCCATTGCTTCTCCGTGTTGTAGAAGGCGAGATTGGGCGCGGTGAGGCCGCCGCCATCGATGAGGGTGGGGAAGCCGAAGATGCCGACGAGCCCGCCCCAGGTACGCTTTCCGATGACCGGGCCGATCTTGAGCTTCTTGAACATCCAGGGCAACGCGTCGCCGCCTGAGCCGGCCCACTCATTGACGATCATGGCCTTGGGTCCGAAGATGCCGTTCATGGGCGTGGTGAACTCCTTGCCGGCGCGGGTGGTGAAGTAGTTCAACAGCGGGCGGCGGAGGTAATCGACGATGTAGTCGGCAACGAAGCCGCCGCCGTTGAAGCGCTCGTCGAGGACAATGCCGTCCTTGCCCTTCTGGGCCCAGAACCAGCGAGTGAAGTTTGTATAGCCCTGCTCGGCGGTGTTGGGCAAGTGGACGTAGCCGAGACGCCCGCCGGAGAGCTTTTCCACTTTGCGGCGGTTTTCTTCCACCCAATTCATGTAGCGCAGGCCCTGGTCGGCGGCCACGGGCACGACCGTGACGTCGCGGGCGCCTTCCGGGCTGGGATTGGGTCCGACCTTGAGGACGACGCTCTTGCCGGCGGTGGCTTCAAAGAAGCTGTGGACATCGGCGGCCGAGGTGACGTCGCGGCCATTGACGGCGAGGAGGTAATCGCCCGCCTTGACGTTCACTCCGGGCGCGGTGAGCGGCGCGCGGAGATTGGGGTTCCAGTTCTCGCCGTTGTACACCTTGGCGATGCGATAGCGGCCATTTTCCACTGAATAGTCGGCGCCGAGGAGGCCGACGGGAATGGACTTCACCTCCGGCAGCGCGCCGCCGCCGACATAGAGGTGGCCAACCGTGAGTTCGCCGAACATCTCGCCGAAGAGGTAGTTGAGATCGGCGCGGTGGGCGAGGCCGGGGAGGAACTTGGCGTACTTGGCTTTGTAGTCGGCCAGGTTGACGCCGTGGAGGTTGGGATCGTAGAAGAAGTCGCGCTCGATGCGCCAGGCTTCGTTGTAGATCTGGTTCCACTCGGCCAGCGGTTCGACGCGCATTTCCAGGTCGGCGGTGCGAATGGCGCCTTCACCTGGCTTGGGCGGCGCGGCGGCCGCGGCGATGGTCCACTTGTCGCCCTGGCGGAAGATGACCTTCTCGCCATTGAAGGAGATATCGAAAGCGGAGACGCCGTCCAGCAGCTTCTCGGTCTTGCGGGTCTTGGCATCGTACTTCTGGACGGTGTAGGCTGCGGGGCCGTTCTGCGGCACTTGCGGACCTTCCAGCAGGAAGATGATGCCGGCCTTGCCTTGAGCCAGGGCGGTATAGGCTTTGGCGGAGCCGGGCAGAGCCAGGATGCGCTGGCCGATGCCGTCGAAGTCGATGCGGACGTCTTCGGCCTTCTTGGCGTCGTCCTTCTTGGCATCCTCTTTCTTCGCGTCGTCTTTCTTGGCCGGTTCGGCCTTCTCCTCGTCACTTTCGGGCGCCAGGGGCGAGGGGTCGTCATTGCGCAGAACGACGACGTAGACGTTGCGGTTGGTGACGCGGTCGATCGAAGACATGTCCAGCCAGCCCGTGGAAAGGCCCGTGTTGGTGCTGGCGGTGAAGTAGATGAGACGGCCGCCTTTGTCCCAGATGGCGTGGCGCTGATCGCTCAGGCCGTCGCTGATCTGAGTGGTCTCGTTCCGCTCGAGCGAGTAGACGTGGACGGCACGCATGAAGTTGGCGCCGATCTTGTTGTAGAGGATCCACTTGGAGTCGGGCGACCAGGAGGGGCTGAGATCATCGCGGTCGGGGACGTCGTAGTAGTCGGCGTCGACGCGTGTGACTTTGCCGTTGTCGAGGTCGATGTAATTGATCTGCAGGTTGGAGTCGCGGAAGAGAATCTTCTTGCCGTCGGGCGCCCAGACAGGATTGTAGAAGAACGCCTTGGCGCCCGGGTCGAGCTTGCGGACTTCCCCCATGCCATTCTGCGGAGCGATGTGGAGTTGGTATTCGCCGCTGGCATCGGAGAACCAGGCGATCTTCTGCCCATCGGGGCTCCAGGCGGGGAAGCGCTCGGCGGTGCCGGGGGTGGAGGTGAGATTGCGGACATCTCCCTTCTCAGCCGGGACGGTGAAAATCTCGCCCCGCGCTTCGAAGACCGCGCGGACGCCGGTGGGAGAGAGGCCGAAGGACTGGATTTTGGAGGCGACCTTATCGTAGTAAGGGCGCACGTGGGGCAGGTCTCCGTGGATGCGGATGGGCACGGGCGTGACCTTGCCGGACTTGAGGTCGTAGAGTTCGATGGCGCCGAAATGCTCCAGCGCGATGGCGTCCGGGCCGAGAGAGGCGCTCTTGTAGTCGAGGCCGGTGTTACGGATGGCCTGTTCCACCTTCTTGGTTCGGGTGTCGAAGGAGCAGAGGGTCATGGCGCCGAAGCGGTCACTGAGGAAGAAGACCTTGTCGCCGCTCCACATGGGGTAGAAGTCGTTGGAGTTGACGCGCGGGATCTTTTCAACCCGCGAGTCGGCCATGTTGGCGATCCAGATCGGGCTGGTGCGCCCGCCGGCGTAGCGCTTCCAGATGAGGAAGGCGGGGGCGAGCGGAGTGTAGGCGAGTTGCTTGCCGTCGGGCGACCAGGCGGCCTGGAAGCCCATGGGGAGCGGCAGTTCCGCGGCGGGTCCGCCGTTCAGTCCAATGCTGAAGAACCTGGGTCCGCCGGCCGGCGTGGCGCGGCCGCTGCGAATCAGCAACTGGTCACCGGCGCCGTTGAAGGCGATGGGGGTATCGGCGCCGGGGTGCCAGGTGAGGCGCTTGGGGACTCCGCCTTCCACCGGAACGGTGAAGACGTCGGTATTGCCGTCGTAACTGGCGGAGAAAGCGACGGTGCGGCCGTCGGGCGACATGATCGGATCGGTTTCGATCCCGGGTCCGGTGGTAAGGCGCGTGGCGTCTCCGCCGGCCCGCGCGACAGACCAGAGATCGCCGGAATACGAGAAGACGATGTGCGTGCGGTTCATCGCCGGCTTCTGCAGCAAGAGCGGGTCCTGGGCACTGGCCAGCAGGCAAACGGCGGCAAGGAGTGCGAGTTTCATGGGAAGGGCGGTTTCCTCCAAACACCCAATTCTAACCGCACAGCACTCGAAAACGCGTAAACTCTTCCCTATGCGCTTCCTGCTGGTGCTCGCCTCGATGCTGTGGCAACCCCCGTCCGAGACAGGGGATTTTCTACCGAATGACCTGGTGGAACTCGTCCAACTGGACCCCACCATCAAGCTGGACATCCGCTATGCCACAGCGAACAATTTCCTGGGCAAGCCGGTGTACAGCGAGGCACGGGCGTTCCTGCAGCGGCCGGCGGCGGAAGCGCTGGTACGCGCACACCGCAAGTTGAAGGCAGAGGGTTACGGGATTCTGGTGCACGACGGGTACAGGCCGTGGGCCGTGACGAAGCTATTCTGGGACGCGACGCCGGAAGACAAGAAGGTGTTCGTGGCGAACCCGGCGCGCGGGTCGAGACACAACCGCGGATGCGCAGCCGACATCACTTTGTACAACCTGAAGACGGGCCAGGCGGTGGAGATGACCGGCGGCTACGACGAAATGACGGAGCGTTCATACCCCGACTACACCGGCGGGACGGCCGAGGCGCGGCGGCTGCGCGGACTATTGAGAGAATCCATGGAGGCCGAGGGCTACATGGTCTACGAGTACGAATGGTGGCACTTCGACTACAAGGACTGGCGGCGCTACCGGATCTCCGACGTGCCCTTCAGCGCCATCAGATAGCGCGACCGGTGCGCTGCAGCCAGGTGCGCAGCATGAGGGCGAAGTCACCGATGTTGGGCGACGATTCGAGGTCTTCCAGGCTGTACCGCATTTTGCGGCGCCAGTTGGGGTACTGCCAGGTGGTGCCGGGCAGGTTCTGCTGGTCGAGTTCCTTGGTCAGGTCCTCCTGATTGAGCAGCATCAGCAGGGAGGGCGTGCTCATGAGATAGCCGATGACCGCGTTGTGCAGTTCGCCGGTGAGCTCAGACCAATCGGCCGATTCGCGCGGGAAGTCCTGGGGCAGAAAGCCGTCACGGATGAGGGCCTCAGCCATCTTGCGCTTCTCCTCGCGGCGCTCGTTCTTCTGGCGCTGATAGAAGGCTTCGTCGGTGAGGATGCCCGCGGCGCGGCGGGCTTCGATGTCGCGGCCGGCCCAGAAGCCCGCGAGAGTGGGCAGATCGTGGGTAGTGGAGGAGACCAGGGCGCCGCGAGGGTAGTCCTTGCAGGGCAGGGGCATGCCGTCGTGGCCCTTTTCGAAATAGAAGAGCCGGTAGTTGCACATGCCGTAGTGATCCATGGCTTCGCGCAGCCCGGCGGGGACGGTGCCGAGGTCTTCGCCGACGACGAGGAACCGGCCGCGGACGCTTTCGAGCGCAAGGATGCGAATGAGGTCGCGCCAGTGTTCGTTGACGTAGGTACCCTGGGCGGCGGTGTGGCCCTCGGGGATCCAGAAGAGCCGGAAGAAGCGCATGACGTGGTCGATGCGGAGAGCGCCGCCATGGCGGGCGTTGCGGCGGATGGACTCGGCAAAGAGGCGGTAGCCGTTGGCGCGATGGGCGACGGCGTTGGGCGGGGGAAAGGCCCAGTCCTGTCCTTCGGGCGCGAAGTCGTCGGGCGGCGAGCCGACTCGGCAACCTTCGATGTAGTAGGGGCGGTGAGCCCAGAGGTCGGCGCCGCAGCGGTCAGTGGCGAGGGCCAGATCGTGATAGAGGCCGATCGGCATGCCGGACTGCAGGGCCTGGCTCTGCACGGCGGCGATCTGGAGATCGATCAGCCACTGAACGTACTTGTGGAAGAGAACGCGGCGGGGGTTGGCATGGACGAACTCCTGAACCGCGGGTGAGTCGGGGTGCTGATACTCTTCGGGCCAATCGGGCCAGATCCAGAGGTCCCGGTTGCGGGCATGGAGGACTTCGTCGAGGGCGCAGTAGGTGGCGAAGCGCTCCAGCAGGGCTCCTTGCTCGGCCGCCCATTGTTGAAATTGCCGGGCGCGAGGCGCATCCTTCTGCCAGGAATCGCGGAGAAATTGCCGGAAGAGAACGCGGAGGACGCCGCGCTTGAGGCGGGCGACTCGCTCGTATTCGACGTATTCGGCGGAACGCAGCGCTGCCAGTTCAGCCTGGAAGCGCCCGGAGGCGACGAGCCGGCGGGCGGCGGGACAGGCGGCAAATTCATCGACGGCTTCGACGTCGACGTAGAGGAAGTTGCGCTGGTAGACAGAGAGCGGCAGGTAGGGGCTGGTGTTGTACGGCTGACGGTTGTGGAGAGCGTGGAGCGGGTTGAGGGCGATGAAGCCGACGCTGAGCGATTCAGCCGCCCAGCGGCAGAGCGCGGCGAGATCCGTAAAGTCGCCGACGCCCCAGTTGCGGGCGGAGCGCAAGCCGTAGAGGCTGACAGCGAGGCCGGCGGAGCGTGCGCCCTGGCTGAGTTTCTGCGGAAGCCACGCCTTTTCCGGGGCGACAACGATGCGCTGGCTGGCGCGGACCTCGCTTCCATCGGGCAAGACGAGGGCCAGGCGGAGATCGTGATAACCGAGGCGGAGCGGCGTGGGCAGGGGTAGGGACTGCTGGCCGGCGGCGACGGCAAATTCCCGGCGATCCGCCCAGCCCTGTTCCCAATCGAGCGTCACTGCAACGCGGGTACCGGCGGGAGCGCGGAACGGGACACAGGGCTCGGAGTCGGCAATACTGAGAACCGTCACCGGGTCGAGGGGACGGGCCTGTGTGGAGGCATGCAGGGCGGCGGCAGAGGACTGCAGGGCCTCCGGCGAACTGGTCTCCAGGCCCAAAGAAGCGAGGATCGAGAGAATCGCGGACTCTTCCGTGGCGTGATGCCGCCCCCAGATATCCCAAAACTCCATGTCGATTCCGAATTCGGCACACAACGGACCCAGCAGAGGGGCGAAAGGGGATGGCATGAGCTCACTCCATTTTAGCTGCTCCCGCCGCAAACCACCCGTCCGGCCGTGGGATAATCTCAAAGAAGGGGATATGGAACAAAGCATCCGCGAGAATCAGATCCAACTGGGCGAACCGCCGGCAACGCTATATGACCGGATCGACCAAGACGGCCGATTGGGCCAGGACAGCGGGATCCTGCTGACGACGGTCGACAATGTCATCAATTGGGGCCGCAAGAACTCGATCTGGCCGATGACGTTCGGGCTGGCCTGCTGCGCCATCGAGATGATGGCGATGAGCGCTTCGCGATATGACGTGGCCCGATTTGGCGCAGAGGTGTTCCGCGGCAGTCCGCGGCAGGCCGACCTGATGATTATCGCCGGGCGCGTGTCGAACAAGATGGCGCCGGTGGTCCGCCAACTCTACCAACAGATGCCGGAACCCCGTTGGGTGATCTCCATGGGGGCGTGTGCGACCTCCACCGGTGTGTTCAACAACTACGCTCTGATTCCCGTGAACCAGATTATTCCCGTAGATGTGTACGTGCCGGGGTGCCCGCCGCGGCCGGAACAGCTGATCTACGCCATCATGATGCTTCAGGAGAAGATCCAGAAAGAACGCGGCACCGTGATGCGGGTGTTGAACCTGGATTAGCAATCGGGCAATTGGTGAGTCTTAAAGGCGCCGGCCGAACAGGTCCGGCGCCTTTACTTTTCCTCACACGCGGCCGGATCCTTCCGATGTGTAGGTTGGGAGCCGAGGAGATCCCGGAAGGAGGCACCCCGTGGAAGTACGGAGAGTCGAGAGTCTGGCCGACGTTTCGGCAGTCTCGCAGGTTCAGCCGGTCAGCCCGCAGCAACGCGAAGAGCAATCACGCCTGATTCACGCTGTGGAGAGCGTAAATGAGGCCCAGCTCTTCGGAGAAGGAAATGAGTTGAGATTCGTGATCGACCGCCGGACAAAGCGGCCGGTGATGCGGATCGTCAACAAGGAAACGCAGGAAGTGGTGAGACAGATCCCGGCGGAGTCCGTATTGCGGATGGCAGCGGAGATCCGGCTGTAATCGTCACTAGAGAGCGGAACAGAAGCGCATGTCCTACAACCCCTACGAAAACCAGATGCAGCAAGCGATTCTCGAAGCGGAGCCAATCGAACTGGTGGCGATGCTGTACTCCGGACTGCGGGAGTCCATCAGCAAAGCGCGGGATCATTTCCGGCGCGGCGAAATCCGGGAACGGGCGGCAGCGATCAGCCGCGCGCTGGAAATCCTGGCGGAGCTGGCGTCATCCCTGGACCGGGACCGGGGTGGATCGCTGGCGACGCAGCTTGCGGTGCTGTATGATTTTGCGGCGATGCGCCTGCAGGAGGCGAATGCGCGGCAGGAGCCGGGGCTGCTGGACGAGGCAGAGCGGGTGATTGCGCCATTGGAAGAGGCGTGGCGCGAACTGAGGCGCTCGACCGAGAATCGTGCTCCGACGCAGTTTCCGATGGGCGAAATGAGCGAGCCGTGCACGGCGCTTTCGGCGTGCGGCTGAGGTGGGACCGCCTAGGAGGCGGCTGGGTCCGGTGCGCTGCCAGCAGGCTTTGCCGTTCTCAAGCCTTGTTCGACGAGCGCGGCGAGGCCGAATCCGCCGCGGGTGGCCAGTGCCTGTGCGACGCACTGTTCGGCCATCTCGGTGAGCGTCTGGCCGGCCTGATCGTCGCCTCCGCCCAACCAGCCGCCGCCATCGGACTGGCGCATGCTGGTGAGCATCTGCCCGATCAGTAGCGATTCGAATTGCTCAGCGGCCTCGTGGATCCGGGTAGAATCCTGCTTCCCCTTGCCAGCCGAGCCGCTGGAGGCCCAATCGAGCGGGGTGCTCCAACTGGGGGCACTGGTGGTGGTGGACATGTCTAAATCACCTCAATTTCCGCGTCGAGAGCGCCGGCGGCCTTCAGGCTTTGCAGGATGGCGATGACATCCCTGGCGGTGGAGCCGATCGCGGTCAAGGCTCTGACCAGATCGTCCACTGTGCCGCCGGGCTTGAGTTGGATCGACTTGGCCTTCTCTTCCTGGACGCTGGTGGAAACCTGGGGAATGGTGGCAGTTTTTCCCTGGCTAAATGGGGCGGGCTGGGAGACGTCATAGCTGGTCTGGACCTCCACGGAGAGCGCACCATGCAGGACAGCAACGGGCCGGATGCGGATGTCGCGGCCGGCGATGATGGTGCCGGTTCGCTCGTTGATGATGATGCGCTGAGGCCGGTCGGCTTCCAGTGTCAGTGTCTCCACCTCCGCGATAAAGTCCACCCCGCGGGACGAATATTCCGGCGGCACGGTGACGCTCACCAGCCCTGCGCTTTCACAACGGGCCACCTCGGCTGAGAAGCGGCTGTTAATGGCGCGCGCCAGGCGGGACGCGGTGGTGAAATCAGCTTGGCGGAGTTGAAGCCGGAGCCTGCCTTCGGGATTCACCGACGGTGCGGCTCGCTCGACTATCGCCCCGTTGGGCACACGGCCCGCAGTGGGATGGTTCAAAGTGGTGGAATTGCCGCCGCGACCTGCCACGAAACCGCCCGTCACGACGGAACCCTGAGCGACCGCGAACACCTGCCCGTCCACAGCCTTGAGCGGAGTAAGAACCAACAGGCCGCCCTGCAGGTTGGAGGCGTCGCCGACGGCCGCCACCTGCACATCCACCCTCAAGCCAGGCTGCGAAAACGGCGGGAGGTTGGCGGTCACCATCACGGCCGCGGTGTTCCGGACGAGGATGGCCGACGGCGTCACTTGCACGCCCATCCGGTCGAGGAGGTTGGCCAGGGTTTGCGAGGAGAAGACGGTCTGCCGTTTGTCGCCCGTGCCGTTCAACCCGACAACCAGGCCATAACCGATCAGTTGGTTGTCGCGGACACCTTCAATGGCGGCAATCTCTTTCACACGCACGGCTGCCGGTGCGCAGAGTGCCAGACACATCATGATAATTCCGAGTCTCATGGCTAGAAGGGGAGGATGCCCAGAAGGAGGCGATAGAGGAAATTTGGTCTGCGGATGGCATCGTTCACCACCCCTTTGCCGTCCACGCGAACCTCCATCTCGGCAAGGCGATCGGACGAGATCCGATTTGTCGGCGAAAGATCGTTCCAGCGCAGCAGTCCGCGCACCGTAACGCGCTGGTGTTCGGAGTTGACGGTGATGTCCTTGGTCCCCTCAATGACGAGGTTGCCGTTGGGCAGCACGTGCGTGACACGCGCCGACAGGGTGGTTTGCAGCACGTTCATTCGTGAGGTCTCCCCCTGCCCATCCAGTGCGGTATCGCCCCCGAGTTCCGCCAGGGAGGTGAACGGCCCCGGAGTTCGCAGCGGCCCGCCCATGGCGCTGATGGACGCTTTCGCAGAGGATTTCCTCTCAGCTTTGGTGCCTCCCTTGGCCAGGGCCGAAGCTTTGTCGTAGACCACAATGGTCACCAGGTCGTTCACCTGGTTGGCGCGCAGGTCACGCGCCAGGTCGCTGAAACGCCCCGAGCCCCGGTACAGTGACCCGGGAGTGGCCGCCTCCACCGTGTGCGCCGCCTCAGCTTCCTGGATGACGAGATCCAGCGGACTGGGCTGCTGCCGCTTCCCGTCTTTCGCGGGCGCTGCGCCCGGCAGCCGGCACGGCGCGATTCCCAGTACGAGCGCTGCTGCCAGCATCGCGACCGGAGTCCTGTACATTCTCATTTTGATTCTCCAAATCCACTGTGACTACGCCCTTGGCCTGCACCCTGGCCTGGAACCGCTTGGACGATTGCTGATTTACGACAAGGATGGCATCGCCAATCCGCCCACCAGTGACCGCTTTCGCCACTGTTCCGACCTGTGCCATGCCCGAGCGGATCTGCAGCTTCACCATCTCCCCCGGCACCACGGCGCGGGGCTGCTCCAGATCGCTGGGCAGAACCGGCGCACCTGCCAGAATGGACCGGCGGGCTTCCAGGCCAGCCAGGGCGGCAAGGTCCGAGACCGGCTTTGGAGCGAAAATGGGGCCGATTCGTGATTCCCGCTGGACGTCGCCGGGCTCAATTACTTTCCCTTGCGGGATGACCTGAACAGCGAAGAGCCCTTCCTGCCGTACTCTGACTTTCACGGTCGCCCAGAAGGACACGCTCCGCTTTTCCTCGAACACGACCCGCCCCTTCCACATCAGGGGGGTGTCGGCGCCGGCGATCGCCGAACCGCTGAGCCCGGGCTGCTGAAACACCAGCGCACCCCTCGGCACAGGCAGCCGGCAGTAATCCACCAGTTCCAGCTCAGCTCCATCCGGCAAGGCGCCCCGCAGCGCGGCAACCACCTCATCGCGCGTCACCGCCCGAACTGGCCGCTGCACGCAGAGGTCGGCGAGTGGCCCAGGGTCCACGCTCTGCCTCAGCGCGATGGCCCGCAACTGCTCGCCCCGCCACCAGCGGGTGAGGCCGGATGCCGGCGAATACCCGATGACCGTCTCTGGCGGTATCGAGGCAAAAGCGGGAACTGCTTTGGCAACATCGGAAGCGAGGACGCGCGCGGCGTCGATCTGCAGACATGCTTCCGCGGCCCAACTGCATGCCGCTGTCCAGAGGATGAGGAGAATGGCCTTCATCGAGTGATGTTGTTCACCTGCTGGTACATCTCGTCCGACGCCTTCACCACTTTCGAGTTCGCTTCATAGGCCCGCTGACTTACGATCAGGTTGACGAACTCCTCCACTACGCTCACATTGGACTGCTCAACGTAGCCCTGCATGAGCGCACCCAGCCCTTCCTGCCCGCCAGGTGTGCCGATGGTCGGCTCTCCGGAAGCGTCGGTGGGCAGGTAAAGACTGTGTCCAATGCTGTTCAGACCCGCCGGGTTGGCAAAGCCGGCAAGCTGAATCTGCCCGCCGAGCTGGGACGCGGTCTGCCCGGGCAGAGTGTAGCTGACCGTGCCGTCGGAACCGATAGTGATGTTCTGGGCCTCGGGCGGCACCGTAATCTGCGGCTCGAGCGGATCGCCATCCCCGGTAACCATGTTTCCGTCGCGATCCAGATGAAACTGGCCGGAGCGCGTGTAGGCGATCTCTCCTGTCGGCCGGCGCACCTGGAAGAAACCCTTGCCCTCGACGACGATATCCAGCGGGTTACCGGTGCTCGAGAAGCTGCCCTGGGCGAAGGAAATGCCATTGGAGGCGACTCGGGTACCCAAGCCTAGCTGGAGTCCAGTCGGGACGACGGTCTGCGCGCCCGCCGCTGCGCCTGGCTGCACGATGGTCTGATATAGCAGGTCCTGAAACTGGCTGCGGCGCATCTTGTATCCCACCGTGTTCGCGTTGGCCAGATTGTGCGCAATATTGTCCACGTTTGTCTGCTGAGCGCTCATCCCGCTCGCCGCGCTATATAGGGCTCGAATCATCTCAGTCTCCTCCCTCTTATCCGTTCACTCGGGCCACTTCTTCCACTGCTTTGCGGCCCATCTCCGAACTCATTTGCATCGCCCGTTGCAGGGATTCGAACTGTCTCAAAACAGAGACCAGCCTCACGGCGGCTTCCGGCGCGGAGTAGTTCGATGCTTCCGACATGCCCTGCCGCACCTCGGCCTGCGACTCCGGCATGCCCGCCACCTGGCTGTTGTCTATGGAGAAATAGACGCCTTCCCTTTTGGCCGGCTGGTTCTTCAGATCAGGACGGACCAACTTGAACCGTCCCAACGCAACACCCTCCTGCCGCACGGTTCCATCCAAGTCCACTTCCACCGCCTTGGTGGAGTCGGCACGAATTCGCCGCGGCTCGACGGTGGCAAACTCGTAGCCTTCGGAAGTGGTCACACGCCCGTCTGCGCTCACGCGGAACGTTCCGCCCCTGGTCAACAGCGGCCCGTTCGGCCCGTCCACGAGGAAGAACCCTTCGCCGGAAAGCGCCAAATCCTGGGCCGAACCCGTGGAGGTCAGCACTCCGGGGCGGAAGTCCGTACGGTGCGAATCGATCTCCGGCACGGCGCCGGTCGCAAGCCCCAAGCCGGATGCCGCCGCCTCCTGGCTTTCGGCGCCCAAGTAAATGGAATAGGCTTCGCGATCGGCCTTGAAGCCGGGGGTGGATGAGTTGGCCAGGTTATTGGCAAGCAGATCCAGTGCTTCCAGCCTGGCCCTCATGCCTGCGGCGGCTGCTGTGGTGAGTGGATCCATTGCACGGAGAACCATGCAATTGTCGTGCCAGCCAATAAATCGCTGAAATTTCGTCAAAGACCGCCGATCAGAAGATCAAGGTGGCACACCCGTCCCATTTCAAAGGTGCCGAAACGGGACGCGGCCCAGGATGGAACACGCCCCCGGCCCTCATCCCGTTGAAGGCAAAGCACCGCGCATCTGGCACGCCGCTTGCATCTCCACCGGCGTGACGAATTTCGGCTCGTACAGTCTGATCCCGAGTGGGCTGCTGGCGGCACAGGCCGCTTCCAGCGGGTCCGCTCCATCAGGCCAGTCAGCCACTGAGTCTCACCCGGGATTGAGCTTTCTGGATCTACTGGCAGCGCCCGACCCAAACGAGTGTGCGTCGGACGACGGTTCGCAGCCGGACCTGATGGGACTCCTGATTGGCACATCCTTAAACTCCCAGGCCGCGCCAGACGAAGGCGCCGGTCTTCTTATTACCGGCGCCCAGAACGGCAGTGCGAATCAGGGCATCGAGACGGAGGAAGTCGCAGACTCGTCGCCTGCAGACAGAGAGCTGGCTGATAAACAGCCAGCTGATGAACAGCCAGCTGTTGAACAGAAGGCTCAACCCGAAGCACTCGCCCCACTCCTGCTTCTGCTGCAGCCGATACTCCCCGTCCCTCCGAAACCGGTCACTGATTGGAATATCCCCTCCGCGCAGGGAGATATCCCGACTGATGGCCGATTGGGCTTACGTCAGACCTTCCCCGGGAGCGCTCCAGTGGCGGCGGTGCCTCCGCCACCGGCATCAATCGCACTCGAGCTTCCGCCGGGCGATGTCCGCATGCGCGGGATTGAACTCGGAGCAGACCCTCCCGCCGGCGAGACTGCGCCCCCGATCCAATGCGCGCCTGGAGAACCGGCCGAACTACGCGCTCAAATCGCAGATTCGTCATCGCGGCCGCACTCCGATCTGGTGTCGGATCATACCGCCGCGGCGAGTCTGACGCTGGCGGTGGAGGGCACTCTGGAGGCGCCACGAACCCGCGGCGGGAGCGATTCGCAGCAGCATTCGACGACAGACGCAGCCGTCTCTGAGCCGCAGCAAATGAGCAAGGCCGTGGTGGAAACTCCATTGCCGCAACGGACCGGCGTCCATTTCAGGACGGAGGCAGCAGCCCTCACCGCGCCAACGCAGTCCTCTTGGAATGTGAAGACGAGCGTCAAGGAAACCGGCCATACGGGGCTCGGCACGCGAGGGGAAGCAAGTGAGGCGGCACAGGGAGCCGGAGAGTCGTTTGGGGCGGTACTTGCTGATCCTGTCGCTACTCCGGGCCGAGGCAGAGGTGATTCGGAGAGTGGAATGCCGGGTGAGACTCCAGGCGCGGAGGACACCGCCGCTCGAAAACCAGCACAGCGCTCAACGCCCGCTGCGAGTGGGCAGGAACTTCCTACGCCGGGGCCGGACGCGGGCCAGAGGGGACACTCGCCTTCCTCGCCTGGCGTGCAATCGAATGGCGTGGAAACGGGCGGGGGCCCGGCAAAGGTGAGAAGCAGCGAAGCAGCGGCGACAGCACAATCACAACCACTCCGCGATATCGCCGTGGAAGAGACGCCTCGGCCAAATGGCCAATCTCTGAAGCAATTGGCGGTTCAGGTGGAGTCATCTGATGGCCGCCGTGTGCAGCTTCAAGTGTCCGAGAGCGGAGGCCAGATCGGCCTGCGGTTGAGGGCCAGCGACTCGCAACTGTCGGGGCAGCTGCAGGAGAACTTGAGGCCCTGGTCCCAGGATCTCAAGTCAAAAGGCTGGTCGGCGGACGTGAGACCGGCGCAGGTTTCGAGCGGCGCCGCCGTCTCTCGGGAGCCGGCCGGGCTATCTGCAGCGGCAGATACCGGGGCCTGGAGCAGAAAGGAATCTGCAGAGCCAGGTGTGAAGCTCGCCTCGAACCTGAGCTTCAGCTCACAGAGCTATTCGGAGAACGGCTCTGACGGGAACCGCGGCGGCTCGGCCGCGGGGGCCTGGACGGAAGAAGGTAGTGAGTTGGATGAGATGACTGCACTTCGCCGGCTGGCGGCACTGGAGGGCAACAGATGAGTACTGTCGCAGACACTTCGGGCGTGAAGAACTGGGGTTCCATTGAGGATCTGATCCAGGGTTCTTCCGCACAAAAAAAGCAACCAACAGACGCGAACCGCCTGGCAAACAAGGAGGTTTTCCTTCAGTTGCTGGTGGCACAGATCAAGAACCAGAACCCGCTCAACCCTTCGGACGGCGTGGAATTCGTCGCCCAGTTGGCACAGTTCACCCAACTGGAACAGTCCATGTCGATGAAGGAGGACCTGGACGCGATTCGCAAGGTGCTTGACCCCACCACGGACACGACGACGGAGAAACCGTAGACACAGCAGGAAAGGGACACCCATGTTCACATCATTCTCGACGGCACTCAGCGCGCTCGGCGCGCACACCACGGCGGTAGACGTGGTTGGAAATAACCTGGCCAATCTCAACACCCCCGGCTACAAGGCCAGCGTGGTGGCGTTCAGCGACCTGGTCACACAATCTCTGGGCGCGGGGCTCGGAGAGACGCAGGTGGGGTTCGGCGTCGCCCGCCCGACGACGATCCGGCAGTTCTCCCAAGGCGCCATCCAGGCCAGCTCCGGTCCTCTCGACGTAGCGATCCAAGGTGACGGATTTCTGGTTGTGCGGGATCCCAATACAAACAGCGTTCTGTACACCCGCGGCGGCAACCTGCAGGTGAATAAGGACGGGCAGTTGGTGACAGCCACCGGATTCCGCCTTCAAGGATGGAATGAGGTAAACGGTGTGCTCGACACCACCAAGCCGGCTACGGACGTCCTTGTGCCAGTGGGCTCGCTGCGCTCCCCTGTGGCGACCACCTCGCTGTCGTTCGACCTGAACCTCGACGCTTCAGCGAGCGCCGGCCCGCCCGCGACGACGTTTTCCACCTCGATCGAAGTCTATGATTCTCTCGGCGGTTCGCACGTCGTTTCCGTGGCATTTCAGAAGTCCGCCAATGCAGGCGAGTGGAGCTACAGCATGTCGTTCCCCGACTCCGATCTGGCGACTCCGCCCGGCACGCCGGTGACGGGCACGATTCAATTTGATGGCACCGGGAGACTCAATGCGCCGGCGCTCACCGATGCCATGCCGGCCTTGTCCATTGCCGGCTTGAAGAACGGCGCGGCGGACATGAACGTGACTTGGAACCTGTACAATGGCGCCTCGCCGAGGCTGACGCAGTTCTCTCAGCCATCTGCGGTGGCGGCGAACGCGCAGAACGGCTTCGCGGCCGCGCAACTCGTCAAAGTGGGCATCGGCGACGGCGGGAGAATTCTGGCTCAGTACTCCAATGGCCAGCAGGTGGCTGTCGGCCAGCTTTCAATGGCCTCGATTCGCAATCCGGAGTCCATGATCGCGGTTGGCAACAACAACTTCCAACTGAGCGCCCGCTCCGCGCTGCCGGCCGTGGGCCTGCCTAGCACCGGCGGCCGGGGTCAGATTATGGGCGGCGCCGTGGAGTTCTCCACCGTGGACATCGCCCGCGAGTTCACAAACCTCATCGTGCTGCAACGGGGCTACCAGGCCAACGCCCGGGTGGTGACGGCGGTGGATGAGATCAGCCAGGAAACCATCAATCTGAAGCGCTAGGCGGCGAAGGACTCCCATCGTGTCGGTTTCCGAACAAATCGCCCCGCTGGAGGACGTCGTGCTGGACGTCGAAGTGGAACTCGACCGCAAGACGATGACGATGCGTGCGGTCCTGGAACTCGAGAAGGGCAGCGTCATCCGCATGAACCGGTCAGCTGGCGAGAACATCGATATCCGGGTGGGCGAAGCGCTGGTGGCCTTCGGCGAGATCGTCATCATCGAAGACACGATGGGTGTCCGCATTACTGACTTCAACGTGGAGGAATAGCATGCCGATTCTGGATCAGGTGCTGGCGGCGCTTTTCGTGTTGGCTTTGCTGGGGGGCGTGCTGTGGTTCGCCTCAAGGCGAGGTTTGATCACGCCGCGCTTCCCGGGATCGAAACGCACTGCGCCAGATCCCATTCAGGTAGTACACCGGGTGGCGCTCACACCGCAACACTGCCTACATGTGGTGGAGGCCAAAGGCGCGGCCCTGATCGTCGGCACGTTCCCTGGCGGGATGGTGTTCGCTCCGGAAGCGGCGTCCTTCGATGCCAGTCTTCAGGCGGCCATTCGCCGGACCGGCGGGGGGCAGCAATGACACTCCATCAACTGGCCTGGATATCGCTCCTGCTCCCGGCAGCAGGCAGCGCCGCACCCCGGACTCTGCTTGGAAACCCAGGCGGCAGCGGAGCGGAAGCGCTCGGAGTTCCGTTGCAGATCGTCGTACTTCTCACGGCGATGACGGTGCTGCCAGCCGTCCTGGTCTCCTTGACTCCTTTCTTGCGCATCAGCCTGGTGCTGCATTTCCTGCGGCAGGCCCTCGGCACCCAGACAGCCCCTTCGAACCAGGTCCTCATCGGGTTGTCGCTCTTCCTATCGATGCTCATCATGACGCCTGTCGCCAACGATGCCTACCAGAAAGGGTGGCAGCCGCTGGAATCGGGAAAAGTGTCGCGGGCTGAGGCCTGGGAAGCGGGTTCACGCCCGGTGAAAGATTTCCTACTGCGGTTCGCACGCGAGAAGGACATCGCGCTAATGCTCGAACTCACAAAATCGCCGGCGCCCCGCTCTCCCCAGGAGTTGAGCCTCACGGTACTGGCCCCGGCCTACGTCCTCTCTGAATTGAAGGCCGGCTTCCAGATCGGCGCCGTGCTGTTCCTGCCGTTCCTGGTCATTGATGTGGCCGTGGCATCCATCACCCTCTCCATCGGCATGGTGCAGTTGCCGCCTGTAATGGTCTCTGCGCCGTTCAAAATCCTGCTTTTCGTGCTGGTGGACGGCTGGAACCTGGTCGTCGGCTCACTGATGAAGAGTTTCAACTAGCCTGGAGCCCCCATGAACCAACAAACCGTAGTGGATCTGATCCGGCACACATTGATGACGGCCTTCTGGCTGAGCCTGCCGCTACTGGCCATCGGCTTCGCAGCCGGTATCCTCATCAGCCTGCTGCAGATCGTCACGTCGGTGCAGGATCCGGCATTTGGAAGCGTGCCGCGTCTGGCTGCGTTTCTCGCCGGCCTGGTGTTTCTCTTGCCCTGGATGCTGATCCGCATGTGCTCCTTCACCGAGCAGTTGTTTTCGAACCTGGGGCGGTATGCCGGCTGAAGTCCCCTTTTCGACATCGACGCTGGCATCATTCCTGTTCGTCCTGGCACGGCTGGGCGGAATGCTCTCTTTCGTCCCGATCCCTGGCGTCCGGACAGCCCTGGATCCGGTCCGCGCCGTTTTGTTGCTGTCGTTGACATTCGCAGTGTACCCCGTCTGGCCGGCAGTGGAGCCCGGTAGCCTCACGGCGGGACGGTTTCTGATCTGGATCGCAGGTGAGTGCATGATCGGCACCGCCATCGGGCTGCTGGTGGGATTCCTCTCGGAGTGCGTGGTCTTCGGCGCTCAGGCTGTGGTGATGCAAGCAGGATTCTCCTACGCATCCGCCATCGACCCGTCGAGCCAGGCCGACAGCACCGT
>JACQZS010000151.1 GCA_016213725.1 Acidobacteriota bacterium
CAGCCACATAGAAAGGGGACGAGGACGCCCATGGCCCCCACGAGCAAGCCGGTCCCACCGACCTTCAGGAGTTCTGGCGCCTCGACGTCCAGCCCGACCCGAAACAGCAGAAACATGACACCAAGGCCGGCCATTGTGCCGGTGAATTCACTGGGCTGCACCCAACCCAAAACGGCAGGACCGATGAGGATACCCGCCAGAAGTTCCCCAATGAGACCTGGCTGGCCAAGCCGTTCAAACAGCTCAGCGAGCAGTTTGGCGCTCCCGAAGATGATCAGCATGGACACGGCGAGATGAAGTGGCTGGCCGCCTTCAGCGAGTAGGAATGCCATGGATGCATGCATCAACATCTGCCTACTTCTTTCTAGTGTTTGAGCTGTCGATTATTCCGGGGTGGGCGAGGAGGCGGATGGTGTTCGAGGATCAGTTGGAGCTTCTCGAGGTGCAGGGCGGACCTCAACACGTTGGCCAGCGTCTGTTCGAATGGGGCGTCGAACGGCTTTGGCGATTCGTAGCTTACACGAACCAAGACCTGCTCGGGAGTGAGTCCCAGCTCATAGGCTTGAAGCTTTCCCGCGTCTTCGGGCCAAACGAGCTTCAACGGCTGTTCCAACCTGCTCATCAGATCAGCGCGGACTGATTCCACATCAGCAACGGCAGGAGAAGAAGCGGGAGATTGGAGACGATCGCGCAGGCGCGCCAGTTCCTCATCTCCAGCGACATGGCGGATCTGAAAGTTGACATCTCTTCCGGTGCGGCGAAGGATGATGGATTCCGCGGCACGGACCCTACCTCTATCAATCTCACCGGCAATGACGAGTCGGATCAGGATGGGCGTTGACTTGAGATCGACGAGTTGAGTGACGATAGTGCCGCCCGGCGCCAGCGCGCGCAGCGCTTCACCAATGGCCGCGCGGGCGCGCGTTTCATCGCGAACCTGCAGGAGTGATTGGCGCAAGGGCACGAAGAGAATGGCGAGAACAGCAAGAAGCATGACGATCCGCCAGCGCAACTTGCCGATGTGGCCGAAGGAGCGTGCGATCCCGGTCTTCTGAAGGACCTTGTACAAGCGATCATTTGTCGCGCGCTCCAGAATGGCGGCATCGATGGTCTCCCTGATGACGGGGGAATCCATCCGCACCAGGTAAAAGACCAGAAAGGCGCTGGCGATGATCGCAGCCAGATTGGTGAGGAAGAGCAAGCACGCGCCGCTGATGATGGGCAGCGAGAAGCCGCTGCCGACTCCGAAACCGGCAGTGCATAGGGGCGGCATCAACGCGACGGCGATGGCGACGCCTGGCAGGGCAGTGACCCCGCCACCGCTACCGCCGCGGCTGACGACGATGGCGCCGGAGAATCCTGAAAACAGCGCCACGCCGAGATCGAGGAGATTCGGATTCGTGCGGGCCAGGATTTCGTGGGTGGTGGACTGAAACGGAAGCATCCACACCAGCCAAGCCGCAAACAGAACGGAAAGCGCGACGCCGATGACGATGCTGAGCAGCGACTTGATGCCGAGATACAGATCGGCCGACGCGAGGGCGAGTCCGGCCGCCAGGATGGGGCCCATCAAAGGTGAGATGAGCATGGCTCCGATGACCACGGCCGGACTATCGAGAACCAGACCGAGTGTGGCTATTCCGGCCGAGAGGAGCAGTTCGAGCGCATAGTTGAGGCTGACCACCTCCGACGCCTCGAACATGCGGAGGTAGACCGCGGGTTTTGAGTTCTGGTCTACTCCCAGCAGTGCCTCAAACCGGGCTCGAAGGGGATGCGGTGCAGTTGGCATAGAGCTAGACCATAGCAGCGAGTAGGCGAGACGACCGCGGCTCTGCCGGGGCGTGGAACCGAAGATTCCGCCCGGTATAGTCCTTTGGCCCTGCCACCAGGGAGTTGATCCATTCGATCACCGCAGCGTTGCCCAAGCTCTCGGGGTCGTGGCGCAGGTATTCCTGCACGACAGCCAGGACGTGGAAGCCCTGGCCCAATTGGAAGGATAGGGTTGGATCGCCGATCTCGCCGTGAACCACCTTCATGACGTAGGCTTCGGGGGTCAGCTTGGCCGCATAACGGTGGTAGCCACGGAGACGGGCGCCGGCGCGAATGCGAAGCAGGCCCAACCGCTCAGTGAGAGCGCGTCTGGCCTGATACAGGGCCTTGCCGATGCCAAGCCCACGCAGAGTGGGGCTGACCATAACCTCGGCGCCGTAAAGGGTTCTGCCGTGATCCGGATCATGATTGCTAAAGGTGCCATTGGCGGTGAATTCACGCCAACTGGTTTGCATGTCGTAGTCGTCCCAGAGCACGATCAGACTTGCTGCTGTACCGACGACACGACCTGAGGCAAGCTCTACCGCCACGAACTGCCCTTCCGGGAAGAGATCGAGATGGGATTCCAACTGGGCCGCCGTCCATGGGGGCGCGTTCGAGTAGACAGCGCTGCACAGCTGGATGATGGGTTCGATGTCCTCTCTTCGCGTGTTCCGGACCAAAATGCTGCGAGTCAGAGGTTTCATAGTGGTACGACCTCCACGTGCGATGAGATAGTGCTCGAGTCGCGGCTATCCAGCAGGGGCAGTACGGTTCCTGACGAGCGGGTATCAAGGATAGTTTTCAGGTTCAGTTCGCCGACGATCATCATCTCCTGGTTGGGATTGCCCTCCGCCAGAATTCCGTCTCTCGAGAAGGCGAAGTCACTGGGGGTGAGGATGGAAGCCTGGCCATAGTTGAGAGAGACCGCCGGCACCATCGGCAGAGACCCCACGGTGCAGGCATGAACCACATACATCTGGTTTTCAATCGCCCTGGCCTGTGCGCAGTATCGGACCCGGAGGAAGCCCTGCCGGTCGTCTGTGCAGCTTGGGACGACGAGGATGTGCGCGCCCTGCCTTGCGGCGGCCCTGACGATCTCAGGAAACTCGACGTCGTAGCAGATGGCGATGGCCAATCGGCCGAATTCAGTGTCAAAGACGCGCAGGCGGTCCCGCGGGGAGATGATCCAGTCTTCATTCTCAAAGCGAGTCATGTGCAGCTTGCCCTGCACGCCCCACGATCCTTTTGGACTGAAGATGTAGCATTCGTTAAAGATCGAATCGGAGTCCTCGTCCCGGGTGGGCAAGGTTCCCGCGACAATGTGGATGCGGAAACGCCTCGCCAGGTCGCTCATCAACTCCTGGACTCGGGGCGACTGGCGGGCCAGATCACAAATCTGATGGCGGATGGGCCGTTTGAGATTTCCGAGTGTCAGGAGCTGGACGGTGAAATACTCGGGGAACGCCACCAGTTGGCAGTTGTAGTCCACGGCCGTCTCAACGAGGGCTTCCACCTGGTCCCGAAACTGCTCGAAAGTCTGCACGGGGCGGATGAAGTATTGAAGCGTTGCGATGCGAATCCGGTCTGTCATTCTTGTGTCTCGTTCGTTCAGTCCATGGCGATGCAGTGCTTCTCCCGGCGCGTGAGAGCTCGCCGGCGTCACTTAAGTTCGACCTTCAAATCGATGAGCGCCTCCTCGCGCGAATCGAATTGGTCGAGTTTTGCGGTCGCGCTGGTTGCGCCGAGGAATTCAGCTTTCAGATCGTAGCTGGCGCCGGACTGCAGATTGGTGAACTGGTAGGCGCCATCCTGTTGCACGATGTAGGAGCGGATGTTCAGGGTCTTGCGGTTCTTCAGTCTCACGGTGGCGCCCTTCAGGAGGGCACCCCTCTGATCCGTCACCTTGCCGCGGACTGAGCGGCTGTGGATCTGCGCGCCGATTCGACGTGTCCAGAGCAGGAGGCCGACCAGGGCGCATGCCGCTTGGCGCCGCGATCGATGTTGCCCGCTGATGGGGACGCAGCCGGGAAGTGTCATGGCGTCACACCTCTTCCAGCGAGTGAGCCAGAACGACCTGTCGGCTGGACCAATCGATGGAGGCCACCGAGCGCGTTGCGATGAGGACCTTCTGCCCATTGAGCCAATTTCCGGTCTTGATTACGAGGTAGCGGATGAACCAGTTGGAGTCCTCCATGATGAAGTCGGCGATTCCTCCCAGTCCGCTGTCCGCGGCGTGCAATTGATATGTGGAGAGTTCTCTCACGCTGCGCAAGTGACGGTCGCCGTCGGGGGGGAGTGGCTGACCCTCAACGAATACGGGCACGAGTGGGTGGCCCATCGACCAATAGGCGGGCCATCCATAGTGTTGGCTCATTGCCATCTCCTGCTGGAGTGACACAGGCTTTGCGGTATCTACCGGCGGACTGTTGCGAACCTGTTCCATCGACAGGTTGACCGGCA
>JACQZS010000146.1 GCA_016213725.1 Acidobacteriota bacterium
GAGTCGCAGCGAACCGGCCACCTGCTTCATCGCCTTGATCTGCGCGTTGCCGCCCACGCGCGACACCGAAATGCCCACGTCCACCGCCGGACGGATGTTCGAGTTGAACATGTCGCCCTGCAGGAAGATCTGCCCGTCGGTGATCGAAATGACGTTCGTCGGAATGTAGGCCGACACGTCGCCCGCCTGCGTTTCAATGAACGGCAGCGCCGTCAGCGATCCGCCGCCCAGCTTGTCGCTCATCTTGGCCGCGCGCTCCAGCAGCCGCGAGTGGAGATAGAACACGTCGCCGGGGAACGCTTCGCGCCCGGGCGGCCGCCGCAGCAGCAGCGAGATCTCGCGGTACGCCGCGGCCTGCTTGGAAAGATCGTCGTAGATGCACAGCGCGTGCCCGCCGCGGTCGCGGAAATACTCGCCCATCGCGCAGCCCGCGTACGGAGCGATGTACTGCAGCGCCGCCGTCTCCGACGCCGTCGCCGCCACCACGATCGTGTAATCCATCGCGCCGTGGTCCGTCAGCGTCTGCACCACCTGCGCCACCGTCGAACGCTTCTGCCCGATCGCCACGTAGATGCAGATGACGCCTTTGCCCTTCTGGTTGATGATCGCGTCCAGCGCAATGGCCGTCTTGCCCGTCTGCCGGTCGCCGATCACCAGCTCGCGCTGCCCGCGCCCAATCGGGATCAGGGCGTCAATCGCCTTGATGCCCGTCTGCAGCGGCTCTTTCACCGGCTTGCGGTCGATCACGCCCGGCGCCATGCGCTCGATCGGCCCGAAATCCTTCGTGTCGATCGCGCCCCTGTCGTCGATCGGCTGGCCCAGCGCGTTTACCACGCGCCCAATCAGGGCCTCGCCCACCGGCACAGACATGATGCGCCCGGTCCGGCGCACTTCGTCGCCTTCCTTGATCGCATGCACCTCGCCCAGCAGTACGGCGCCCACCTCGTTCTCGTCCAGGTTCATGGCGATCCCCGCCACGCCGTGCGGGAACTCGATCAGCTCGCCTGCCATTACTTTGTCCAGGCCGTGGACGCGCGCAATGCCGTCGCCCACCGTCACCACGTATCCCGTCTCGGATACCTGGACGGCACGGTCGTAATTCTCAATCTCCTCGCGCAGCACACGCGCGATTTCATCGGCACGGATCTGAGCCATACGTTCCCTTTAACCTTTCGCCCGGCGCTTCGGGCTAGCTCTCACTCGTCAATCGGCGGCGGATCCCTTCCAGCTGCCCGCGCACCGATCCGTCATAAACGGTTGAACCCATCTTCACGGTCACGCCGCCCACCAGGGCCTCGTCCACCGCGTAGCCGCACCGGACCTGCTTGCCCGTTACCCGGTTCAGGCTCGCCTCCAGCGCCGACTTTTCTGCTTCATTCAACGGCTGCGCCGTCGCAATCCCGGCCCGCAGCAATCCCGCCGCGTCGTCCAGCAGCGCTTGATACCGCTCCCGGATCTCGCCCAGCAGCGCCAGCCGCCGGTGCCGCGTCACCACGAACAGGAAGTTCTTCACATACCCGTGCAAGCCCGCCAGGTCGCCCAGCTTGCCCAGCAGCTTCTGCTTCTGCTCGTGCGGCACCGCCGGGTTCAGCAGGATCCCGCGCAGATCGTGCGAACTCTTGTAGATCTCTTCGAACTGCCCGATCTGGGCCAGGGCGTCCTCCGCCCCAATGCCCGCCGCCGGCTGCGATACCGCCTCCAGCAGGGCCTTTGCGTATTGGTTGGCTACGGCGAGGTTCGACATCGTCGTCTCCTACTGCTTCTCACCCAGCCGCGTCGTGAACTGGGCCACCAGCGCGCTCTGCCGCTCCGGCGTCACCTGCGACTTCAGTTTCTTCAATGCCAGCTCCAGCGCCAGCTCCGTCGCCGCCGCTTTGATCTGCTGCAGCGCGTGCTTCTCGGCCGATACGATCTCCTGCTCCGCCGTCGCCTGCACTTTTTCGAGCAGCTGCGCCGTCTCGCCCGCAATCCGCTTCGCCTCGGAGTCCATCTCCCCGGCCGCCTTCTGCCTCACCAGCTCCACCTCGGCGTCCAGGTTCGATACCTTCCGTTCGATCTCGGCCGCTTCCGCCGCCGCTTCCTCGGCGCGCTTCGCCGCCGACCCCAGTTGATCCACAATCCCCTGCTGCTGCGCCTTCAGCGCCGGCCCGCCAAACTTGATCGCCGCATAGCCCAGGCCCGCCGCCAGGATCCCGAAGTTCACCCACTTCGCCGGCAGGAACGGATCCCCGCCCTCATGCCCGGCCGCCTCGTGGCCTGTCGCCTCGTGGCCCGCCGCCTTCGGCTCGTGGCTCTCCTGAGCCCACAGTGCCGCAGCCGCCAGCACCATCAGAATTCCAACCCGGCGCATTACTGAACCCCTCCCGCCAGCACCACGCCGGCAATCTGCTCGGCCAGCCTGTCCGCTTCCGCCGCCAGCTCGCCCGAGGCCCGCTTGGCCTCGGCCGCGATGCCGGCCTTCGCCTCGGCCACTCGCTCGGCAGCCTTCGCCCGCGCCGCTTCCACCGCCTGCGCCTGCTGCTCGGCCAGCTTCTTCCGGCCTTCTTCCTGCTTGGCGTAGATCTCAGCCCGCGCCACCGCCAGCGCCTGCTCGTATTCCTCCAGCTTCTTCGCCGCCGCCGCCACGCTCGCTTCGCTCGATTCCACTGACCCCAACGTCTTCTTCCGCCGCTCTTCCATCACCCGTTCCAAGGGTTGAAAGAGAATCTTCTTCAGGTACCAGTGAAGGAGAATGACCAGGACAAAGGTGGGTATAGCTCGGACAAGGATGTCCTTCAGAAATGCAAAATTCTGTTCCATGCAACGTTAGCCGGGACGAAGTCGTCCGGGACACTCCCCCGGACTCTGGAGGCGGCGCAAGGCGCACCCCTCTCAAAGGGCAAGCCTATCATGGCGGCGTTCCAGGGGTCAAACCAGCTATTGCCCATCTCCTTCCGTAAGGTCTCCCCCCCAGTCCGCGCTAATGCGCCGCTGGTTTTCTGCCGAAATGTAGCGTGTGCCTTCTCTGGACCCGTCCGGCCCGGAAAGCGTATGATTTGATTAGCCGTTAATCATATCAGGCTGCATGCCGGGGCCTGACTGCAATTGCTGGTTCGCTCGCCACCGCTTCGATTGGAGACCAAAGCCGATGACCCTTCTGAATCTACTCGGATCAAGGACATTCGCGGCCTGCGCCGCGCTGCTCGCCATCTCCTCCATTCCGGCATCGGCTCAGTACGGGGGCTTTGGCGGCTTCGGCGGAATGGGCAATGGCTTGGGCATGGGCGCCCCGGACTCTGCCGGCACTTCCGGCGGCTCTTCGCCGCGGCTCTCTTTCGCGCCCTGGATCTCCGCCACCGGCTCCTATTACGAGACCCTGGCCTCCGCCTCGAATCACACTCCCAGCACGCACAGTTACGGCTACGGCGGCGCCGCCGGCCTCAGCGGCGGAAAGGCCTGGAATAGAACCTCCCTCGCCGGCATGTATACCGCCAGCTATCAACACTACAACGGCTCCTACTCCTCCGGTATCAGCCAGGTCGGCGCCTTGTCCGTCCAACACCGCGCCTCTGACCGCGTTACCGTCTTCGCCTCGGAATTCCTCGGCTCCAGCAATGGCGGCTACGGCTATGGCGCCCCCGCCGGCAATTTCGGCGGCTGGGGAACCGTCGGCTCCGGCGCCCTCGCTGACCTCGCTCCCGGCGGCGTAGGCAACTGGAGTTTGGGTTCCAACGGCCTCGTCGACAATGAGACCTTCGCCACCCGCGTCTCCTACTCCGGCACCACTGGCGGAGTCAGCTACCGCCCCAGCCTCCGCTCCAGCCTCAGCGCCGTCGGCAGCGCTTCATTCGTCCGCCGCAAGGGCTATAACCTCAGCGACCTCAATTCCGTCTCCGGCGGCGGCCAGTACGCCTACATGTTCTCCCAGCAAACCCAGCTCGGCGTCTTCTACCAGTTCGGCCAGTTCTCTTACCCGCAACTCTTCGGCGGCAACAAGGTGAACCAGACCGGGATCTCCTTGATGCACCGGTTCAATCCTCAAACTTCTATGACTGTTACGGGCGGCGCATATCAATTTCGCACCACCTACCTCGGCAGCGTCCAGATGGATCCCACCCTCTCCGGCCTCCTCGGCCAGAGTTCCATCCTCAGCGTCTCCAACATCAAACAGATCGGCTGGATGGGCTCCGCCTCCCTGAATCGCGCCTGGCGCCGCTGGTCTGCCGCCGCCAACTACGACCACGGCATTAACCCCGGCAACGGCTTCATACTCGCCTCTCGCCGCGACAACGCCACCCTCTCCGGCTCCACCAACTTGTCCCGCCTCAACATCGGCGCCTTCGCAGGCTACTACCGCCTCTCGGGTGTCATCCAGCACGGCGCCTCCACCGATGGCGTCTCCCTCGGCGTCAACACCGGCTTCCGGATCGCCGGCGATCTCTTCTTCGGCGTCTCCGCCGGCTACTCCAATTACTCCACCAATACCTCCGCCCGGCGCTGGTCCCGCTTTGCCTCCGTCAGCGTGAGCTGGTCCCCCTCCGACGCCGCCTTCCGCTTCTAGCGCCGTTCAGCGGCCACCGCCGCCACAACCCGCTCGGCATTTCGCCGCCATAAGTACCCGCGCCGCTCCACCGCCGTCGCCGCTCCCTCTTTCAGACGCCTCATCTCCCCTTCGTCTCCCATCACCCGCCGCAGCGCCTGGCTTAACGATTCCACGCTCCCCGCCTCGAACAGCGCCGCATCCACTCCCTCTTCCACCAACTCCCTGATGTTCTCCTGCGCCGGCGCAATCACCGGCTTGCCCGACGCCAGGTACTCGATGATCTTCATCGGACAACAGTACTCGTTCGCCGCCGGCTGCGCCGCGCTGTCAAACAGCGCCACATACCCCGGAATCTCCTTGTGCGGCACCGCCCCCGTGATCACCACTCGCCCCTCCAGCCCACGTTCGGCCACCACACGCCGCAACGACGGCAGCGCCGGTCCGTCCCCCACCAGCAGCACCGACACACCCTCCTCCGCCAGTCCGGAGCCGTCATACGCCTCCACCAGCATCTCCAGCCCATGCCACGGCCGGAACCACCCCACAAACCCGATCACCTTCCGCCCCTCCAGCCCCAGCTTCCTCCGCAACTCCGGGTCGCCATCCAGTGCCGCGAACTTCGCCGGATCCACTCCGTTCGCCATCACCCGAATCCGCCCCTCCTCCACCCCGACCGCCACCAGCATC
>JACQZS010000145.1 GCA_016213725.1 Acidobacteriota bacterium
CGCGAGCTGAAGATCGACACGGACGGGCGGCGGCTGGCGGTGCAGGTGGACGGGCGGAAGATGGAGGCGCTTTCGGGGCAGATGCTGCTGGATTTCGACCGGGAAGAGATCCGGCGATTGTTGCAATTCCCTGGCAAAAGAGCGGAAGAGACGCTGAGCGAGGCGATGGCAGCGCGGCAGAAAGAGGCGCTGCAGTGGTTTGAGCGCGGCGTAGAGATGGAGCAGGTGGGCGCGCCGCCGGAACAGGTGATCGCGGCATACGAAAGGGCGCTGGAGCGGGACCCGGAGGCGGCGGGGCCGCACGTGAACCTGGGCACGGTGTACTTCCACATGAAGAAGTGGAAGGAAGCGGAGGCGCACTACCGGACGGCGATCGAATTGCGGAAGGACTACGCGCTGGCGTACTTCAACCTGGGCAACCTGCACGACGAACTGCACGACATGGCGCAGGCGCAGGCGTGCTACGAGAAGGCTCTGGAATGCGAGACGGGCTATGCGGACGCGCACTACAACCTGGCGCTGCTGTTCCAGGGACAGGGCGAGACGTTGAAAGCGGTGAAGCACTGGCGGATGTATCTGAAGCTGGATCCGGCCGGCTACTGGGCGGGCATTGCGCGGCGTGAACTGGCGCGGCTGAAGACGGAAGCGGTGGTGCAGGGCGCGGCGCGCTGATTTTCCCGAATAAGTGGACTAAAGCCTCTGATATGATGTCTGGGCCATGCCAGGCCCAATCCATTACAGCGCGAAAAGTGCGACCGTGCACGGTCCCGTGAACATCGTATATGTGGGGCTGGCGGCGCTGGTGGCGGCGACGTCGGGCGTGTTGTTCGGCTTCGACATCGCGGTGATCAACGGGGCGCTGTTGTTTCTGCGGCAGCAGTTCGGGCTGTCGGAAGTGGAGACGGAGTTTGCCGCATCGAGCCTGCTGGCGGGATGCGTGGCGGGGGCGGCGGTGGGCGGATGGATCAGCGACAGGATCGGGCGGCGGAAGGTACTGATCTATTCGGCGATATTGTTTGCGCTGTCGAGCGTGGGCGCGGCGCTGCCGCGTAATCTGGCGGAGTTCACGGTGGCGCGGGTGCTGGGTGGAATCGCGATTGGCGCGGCGTCGGTGCTGGCGCCGCTCTACATTGCGGAAGTGTCTCCGCCGCACATCCGGGGGCGGCTGGTGTCGTTGAACCAGATGGCGATTGTGACAGGCATCCTGATGGCGTACGTGGTGAATTGGGGACTGGCTTCGATTGGGGAGCAGAGCTGGCGGTGGATGTTCGCGGTGGCGGCGATTCCGTCGGTGCTGTTCCTGGTGGCGCTGTTCTTCGTGCCGGAGAGCCCGCGGTGGCTGACGGAGCAGGGGAGAGAGGACGAGGCGCGGCACGTGCTGACGCGCGTATCGAACGCGGAGACGGCGGCGCTGCAGATGGCGGAGATCAAAGAGGCGATCGCGGAAGAGAGCGGGACGCTGGCGGAACTGTTCGAGCCGGGCTATCGGAAGGCGCTGGGATTGGCGGTGGCGCTGGCGGTGCTGCAGCAGTGGACGGGCGTGAACACGGTGCTGTTCTACGGAGCGGTGATTCTGAAAGAGGTGGTGGGCGGGCACAGCGAGAGTTCGGCGCTGGGGGCGAACGTGCTGATCGGGATGGTGAATTTCGTGGCGACGATCGTGGCGATCTGGCTGATCGACAAAGTGGGGCGGCGGGCGCTGCTGATCGGATCGGCCGCGGGTATGGTGGTGGCGCACGCAGGGCTGGCGCTGGCTTTCTGGTGCAAATGGCCGCCGATGGTGGTGGTGGCGCTGATGATCACGCTGTCTGGCTCCTTCGCGGTGGGCTTGGGGCCGGGGGTGTGGGTGGTGTTGAGCGAGATCTTCCCGACGCGGATTCGAGGCCGGGCGATGTCGATTGCAACGGTTTCGCTGTGGATCGCCTGCGTGGTGCTGACGTTCACGTTCCTGTCGATCGCTTCGGCGCTGGGGCCGAGCGGAGCCTATACGATTTACGCGGTGATGTGCGTGATTACGATTGTGATCGTGTGGAAGTGGACTCCGGAGACGAAGGGCCATACGTTGGAGGAGATCGAACGGCTTTGGAAGGAGTAACGGCGATGCAGGACCGGCGAAGCGCGTTGAAGGCGATGGCGGGAGTGGCGGCGGCCAGCGGTGCGGCGGCCGCGGCGGCGAAGGGGAAGCTGACGCTGGGCGTATCGACGAACGATTTCAAGCAGCTGACGAACCAGGAACTGGCGGCGGAGCTAAAAACCCAGGGGATTCGATGCATTCAGTTGTTCTTCACGCAGAAGGACAGCAACTTATGGCGGTACGGGCAGCGGATGGATCTTTCCAAGCTGCCATTGGAGAAGGCAAAAGAGATTGCCGCGACCTACCGCTCGGCGGGCATGAGGATTCACGGACTGGGCGTGTATCTGACTCTGATCCACGGCGATGCGGTGGAGCGGAAGCTGAATCTGGCGAACTTCGATGCCGTGATGAAGCTGGGGCAGGCGATGGGGATCGACACTTTTCTGAGCGAGATGGGGCACTGGCATCCGCCGGGTCCGGCGGAAGCGGTGCCGTACGACTGGAGAGACGACGTCTGGAAAATGGCCGTGGAAGTTGGCAAGGAACTGGCGCAGGCGGCTGACGCCAACGGGGCGACGGTGCTGCTGGAGCCGATCTACCGCAGCATCCTGGCGAGTGCGAAACGGACGCGGATGTTCCTGGAGGAAGTGGGATCGAAGCGAGTGCGGGCGCAACTGGATCCGGCGAACCTGCTGGAGGTGAACGATCTGGAGGAGATGTTCGGACAACTGAAGGGGCAGATCGGCGGGGTGCACGCGAAAGACAGGAAGTATCACGTGACTGCCGGCGTGGGGGCGGGGAAGGGCGACCTGGACTACAGGAAGTTTGTGACGCTGGCTGCGGAGCAGACGTCCAGCGTGCCGCTGATTGTGGAGTACGTGGGGATCAAGGACTACAAGGAGGCCCTGGCTCACCTGCGGGCGAACATGAGGGCGGCGGGGGTAAAAGAGAGCGCCTAATTCCGGCGGATGGGCTGCTCCTGTGTGGGCGGCGCGGATTCGCGGGTCTTGACGAAGCTGTCCTCGGCAGCCTGCCAGCGGGCGGCCATGGATTGGACGCGCTGGGGATCGGCGGCGGCGAGGTTGGACTGTTCGCAGCGATCGGTGGCGAGGTTGTAGAGTTCCCAGGGGCCGTTGGCGCCGGCTGCGACGAGTTTCCAATCGCCCTGGCGGATGGCGCGGTTCCTGTTGTGGTGGAAATAGAGGAAGTCGCGGGAGGTGGACCGGTCGCGCTTAAAATCCGGGGCGAAGCTGCGGCCGGTGAGCGGAGGAGCGCCGTCGGGCATCACAGAGGCGGGGTTGCCGCCGGCGATGTCGATCATGGTGGGGACCACGTCGATGAAGTGGCAGGGATTGTGGCGGAGTTTGCCCTTTTCGGAGATGCCCCGGGGCCAATGGGCAATCCAGGGAGACGCGATGCCGCCTTCGTGGACCCAGGATTTGTGCAGGCGGAAGGGCGAGTTGGAAGCGGAGGACCAGCCGGGGCCGAGGCAGAGGTGGGTGCGGCCGGAGCCGGGGGGCGCGGAGCGGTCGTGGCCGTCGCCGCGGATCATGATTTCGGCGGAGGCGCCGTTGTCGGAGAGGAACAGGATGAGAGTGTCGTCGAAGGCGTTCATGCGCTTGACCTGGTCGACGACGCGGCCGATTTCGGTGTCCATGCGGGTGATCATGGCGGCGTGGATGGCCATTTTTGTGCGCTGGAATTCTTTCTGCTCGCGAGTAAGAGAGGACCAGGGAATGGCATTGTGGACTTCGCCGGGGCCGTAGCCCGTGAGTTGGTCTTCGGGCTTGGTGTTCCAGGGTGGCCAGATGCCGGGCTCTAGCGGGGCGAGGCCGCAGTTGATGAGGCCCATCTGCTTCATGCGCTGGTGGTGGCGCTGGCGGGTGGCGTCCCAGCCTTCGGCGAAGCGGTCCTTGTAACGGTCGATGTCCTGCTGGAGGGCGTGCAGGGGGAAGTGGGGCGAGGTGAAGGCCAGGTAGAAGTAGAAGGGATCGGAGGAGTAGTTTTTCTGGTGATCTTCGAGGAAGCGGACGGCGTAGTCAGCGATGGCGATGGTGGAGTAGTAGCCGTCCTCAGGTTTGGGCTGGGGCATGAGTTGATCGTCGAGGAGGCGGCGTTTGGGATCGAAGTGGTTGAGCTCGTTCTGGAGAGTATAGGAGTGATGGAAGCCGGCGGTGGCGAGCGGGCGGAAGCGGATGTGCCACTTGCCGGAGTGGTAGGCGCGGTAGCCGAGGGGCCTGAGGTGTTGCGGGGCGTAGCGGGTCCAGGCAGGGATGTTGCCGGGGGTCATGACGTCGCACGCGGTCTGCTGGGCATACTGGCCGGTGAGGAGGCAGGAGCGGGAAGGGCCGCAGCGGGCGGTGGAGTAGCCCTGGGTGAAGCGGAGGCCGCTGGAGGCGAGGCGGTCGAGATTGGGGGTGTCGATATCGCCGCCGTAGCAGCCGGCGTCGGAGAAGCCCATGTCATCGGCGAGAATGACGAGGAAGTTGGTCCTGCGCTTCGAGGGCGCGAAGGCAGCGGCGGCGGAGAGAGAAAGGAAGTCGCGGCGGTTCATGGGGAATTCGTGGCAATCATATGACGCCGGGGGGCAGGAACTCAAACAGGGCGGGTGGACGATGCGGGGGCCAGTCTGATATCACTAGCTCGGCGGGGGATGGCCGCCGGGAGTCTTCAATGAGAGTTTTGGCATTCGCACTGTTCGGTGTGCTTGTTCCGCTTGTGCCGGCGGCAGGGCAGGAGGCGTTTGTGCCCAAGCCGAATACGTATAGGAGCATGGGGGCCGGGGGCGGTGCGCCGCGGCTGATCAGCCCGGAGACCGGGGCAGACCGGCGCATCACGTTTCGCATCAGGGCTCCGAAGGCGGGGCAGGTGGAGTTGTTGTTCGGCGCGTGGAATCCGAAGCCGCAGGCGATGGCGAAGGATGCCGGCGGCACGTGGAGCCTCACGATTGGGCCGGTGGAGCCGCAGATTTACACCTACGTCTTTCTAGTGGACGGCGCGCGGGTGTTGGACGGCGCAAACCCAGCACTGAAGACCGGGGCGAGGGGATTGGATGCGAGCGTAGTGGAGGTGATGGGGACGCCGGCGCGGTTCGATCAGGTGCGGGCGGTGCCGCACGGGTCGATCCACGTGCTGCAGTACATGTCGACGCCGCTCAAGAAATTGCGGGGCCTCTACGTGTATGTGCCTCCGCAGTATGAGGTGGAGCCGAAGCGGAAGTTTCCAGTTTTGTATCTGCGGCATGGCAGCGGGGATACGGAGTCGAACTGGAGCGCGGACGGACGGGCCGGAGTGATTCTGGAGAATCTGCTGGCCGAGGGCAAGGCGGTGCCCATGCTGGTGGTGATGACCAATGGGGATACGGACAATTCCTGGGCGGGCGGGAGCAGTCCGCAAGCGATGGAGGCGTTGGGGCAGGAGTTGCTGGGGGACGTGATTCCGCTGATCGAGAAGAGATATCGAGTGTTGGCGGGGCGGGAACACCGGGCAATTGCAGGTCTGTCGATGGGTGGAGGGCAGGCGTTCACGATCGGCCTGCGAAACCCGGGCAGTTTTGCGTGGGTGGCGGAGTTCAGTTCCGGGCTGCTGAGCGATGCGAATTTCGATTTGAAGTCGCACATTCCGGGAATGCTGGAGGACGCGCGCGGGGTGAATGCGCGGCTGAGGCTGTTGTATGTGAGTTGCGGGGAGGCGGACCCGCGGATCCCAGGGCATGAGAACCTGAGCGGACTGCTGAAGAGCAAGGGGATCCGGCACGAGTACAAGACCGTGCCGGGCGGGCACGAGTGGGTGGTGTGGCGGATGTTGCTGGCGGATCTTTTGCCGCGGCTGTTCCGGTAAGGCTCAGTTCTCGCTGGCGGCTTCGGCCCACTGGGGCGGAGCCTTGTAGCCGGGCGGCGCGCTGACGTCGCGGACACCGTCGGGCGGGTGGAGTTTGCGCCAGGCGTCGATTTTGGCGGCTAGCGTGGCGACCACCTGCGGCTGCTGCGCGCTGAGGTCGGTGGTTTCGTTGGGGTCCTCCTCGATGCGGAAGAGGAGGTTTTTCGGTTCGCCTTTGGTGGGGAGGGTGCGGACCAGCTTCCATTCGGGCGTGAGGGCGGCGTAGTTGTCGGCAGTGTTGCCGGATTGCACGGAGAAGAAGATGTCGCCGCGAGGGACGGTCTTGCCGGCCGAGATGACAGGCCAGAGGTTTTCGCCGTCGAATGGCTGGTGGGGGCCCGTGGGCACGCCCGCGGCGGCGGTGAGGGTGGGGAAGTAATCCATCATCGTCATGACCTGGCGGGAGACGGAGCCGGGCTGGAGGCCGGGGAATCGCATGACGGCGGGCACACGGATGCCGCCTTCGAAGCAGGTGCCCTTGGCGCCGCGCAGGGGCGTGTTGGTGGCGCCACTCTGAACCGGGCCGCCGTTGTCGCTGAAGAAGAGCACCAGGGTTTCCTGGGCGATCTTCTC
>JACQZS010000144.1 GCA_016213725.1 Acidobacteriota bacterium
GACGAAGCGGTAGCCTCGGCGGGCCATGGTTTCTATGTAGCGGGGATGGTCGGCGGTGTCTCCGAGGGCCTCTCGCACTTTGTTGATGGCGCGATTGAGGCTCTGGTCGAAGTCCACGAAGGTGTTCTCGCCCCAAACGGCGCGTTGGATCTCTTCACGGGTGACGAGCTCTCCGGGGCGTTCGACGAGAAGGCGCAGCACATGGAAGGGTTGATCCTGGAGCTTCACCCGGATCCCGTGCTTGCGCAACTCGCCGGTGTGGAGGTCGAGTTCGAAGACGCCGAAGCGGACTGGGGAGGGGGTCATCATGGGGGCTCAACGACGATCGAGGTTGATGATAACACTGCTTTGGGCTTGTTCGATTGTATTTGTAACTGGGAGATAAGCACAGATAAACCTAAATTCCTCAGCTGTTTATAAAGGGATGGCGGGTGGAGGAAGGAATCATCCGAAGCGCAGCCCGTGAGCATGGAGGTCCCATGATCTCAAGAGCAGTGTGGGTCCATGAAACCCACACTCCTGACGGCGACATTCCTGGCGGCGGTGTTGACGGCGACGGCTGGCGATCCCAAGCCTGTGGATGTGACGATCTATCTCTGTGGAGACAATGGCGCACCCAGTGCGGTGGAGCAGAGCGCGCGGGCGACGGTGAACTGGATGTTCGGCAAGGTCGGGGTCCGGACGGCGTGGAGAGTGGGAGAACCCCAGAAAGGGGCAGGGCAGCCAAGCCGGGCGGTGGTGGTGGTAAAGTTCGCCGCCGAGGCGCCAGCGGGCGTACCGAAGAGCGCTCTGGCGCGCGCGCTGCCGTTCAGCGAGGACGGGGCGGCGATTACGGTGATGTATGACCGCATACGATTCATCGCCGGCCGCAGCAACAGGGAAGCTCCGATCCTGGCGCATGTCCTGGCGCACGAGATTGCCCACGTGCTGCAGCGCACGAACTGGCACGCGCAGACCGGGGTGATGAAAGCCACCTGGGACGGGCAGGATTACGACGCGATGGAGAGGGCCCCGCTGAAGTTCACCACCACGGATGTGGAATTGATCAAAGCTGGGCTGACCATCCTGAGAGCCTCGAGATGAGACTTAGGCAAGGAATCAACCTAAACGTGCCTCTTGACTTGGGGCGTGACGAGGATATTCTTTGGGCATGAACAAGCTCCTGATGGTTGCAGTGATCGCCGGCGGGTTTCTGGTGCTGTACGGGGTGGGACGGATGTGGAACCTGAAGCCGGAGACGAAGTACAACCGGACTCTGCACAAGGGCGACGAGGCGGTATTGGTGGGAGCAGAGGGCAGCAAAGTCTGGCTGGCGAAGAAGTGGGAGGACAGCTACCACGCTCAGATGGCAATGGGGGAGAAGAACGAAGAGTGGCTGAAAGGGGCGGCGGTGGCAGCGCCGGCGGGGGCGAGGGTGAAAGTGGTGGCGGAAAAGGAGAGTTCGCGGGAGGTGGAGGTGGAAGCGGGAGTGAAGGGTTGGGTGGAGCAGGAGTATCTGCGGGCGCCTCACCAGGGAGAGATGAAGTAAGGCGGGGCGTCAGAGCGGGAGACCGTCGCCTGCGGGTGTCCGGGCGATCATCACCAGAGACTGTCCGCAGGGCAGGTGACGGCCAGAGGCGATCCAGGCGGCCTCGGCGCGCAATGCGGCCCGGAAGGAGTGATTCAACCAGGCGGGGGGCATGGTAACTCCGCTTTCAGGCTGGGCTCGGGTCAGGGGTTCCCAGATGCGGAACTTGAAGGCAGCCAGGGGCAGCAGCAGGGAATTGGCATAGGTGCATCGAAGCGGAGAGAGGGCGGCGGCGCGTGCTGAGGCGAGCAGGGAACTGCGCGTGAATCTCTGGACCTCTCCGACGAAGCTGGAATGGCGGCTGCGGAGCCAATTCAACGCGGCGACGCGGACGACGACGAGGCCGCCGGGGCGGACCACGCGGGCCAGTTCGCGCATGGCGGTGTGCTCAGAACCGGGCGGGAAATAGACCAGGACGTCGAGGGCCATGGCGGCGTCGAAGGAGTGGCTGCGAAACGGCAGGGAGGCGAGGTTGCCGCGCACGACGGAGTTGAGCCCTCTGCGGCGGCAGTGGCGGAGGGCGGGGGCGCTGAGGTCGAGCGCGGTGACAGCGCAGCGATAGCGGTCTTCCAGGAGGCGGGCATTGTAGCCGGTGCCGCAGCCGACCTCCAGCATGCGGGCGCCGGACAGCGCAGCGGCGTGGGGATGGAGCAAGCGGAAGAGGATGTCGCGCATGCCGTCGAACCACCACATGCGCTCCTCGGCCCTCAGGAGGTTCTCATACTCGGCGGGGTTCATGTGGGAGAAGCTCAAGCGGTTGGCCGGGCGCAGGCTGCATCGGCCGCTGGGCAGCAGCATTGCGGAAGTAGTCGAAGGTCGCCCGCATGCCGTCTTCAAAAGAAGTTGTGGGCTTCCAGCCGAGTTCGGTGGTGGCCCGGGTGTTGTCGGCGAGATAGCTGCCGATGTCGATGGCCTTGAGGGCGTCGGGGAAGGGCCGGAGGGTGAGTTTGGCGGAGCCGCCGCTGGCGCGGATCATCTCCCGGGCCATTTCGAGCAGGGTGAGCGGTTCAGGCCCGCCCGCGTTATAGGCCCGCGACGGAGGCGATTCGACCTCACCGGCGAGCAGGAAGGCCTCCACGGCGTCATCGACGAAGAGGGGGTCGCGCACCTGCTCCCCTGTGCCGAAGACTTCCAGGTCCTGCCCCTCCAGGAGGCGGCGGAGGAAGAAGGAGAGGACGCCCTGTCCATCGGCGGTGAGAGACATTCTGGGGCCGTAGATGTTGGTGAGGCGCAGGATGACGCTGTCGAGAACGCCGGTTTTCGCCATCAGCAGATGATACATGGTGGCGGTGTACTTGTGAACTCCGTTGAAATCGACGGGATCGACGGGATGTAACTCATCGACGGGCAGGTACCTGGGCGCTCCGTAGACCTGGCGGGTGCCGGCATAGACGACGCGAATGCCGGGGCGCCGGGCGGCGAGTTCAGAAAGGAACTGGAGCTGCGCGACGGTGTTCAAGGCCAGGTCCCTTTGAGGATCGGTCATGCTGCGGAGATGGCTGATCTCGCCGGCCAGGTTGAAGACGACGTCGGTGTCCGCCAGGATGCCGCCGAGCGCGTGCGTGTCGCCGATGTCGGCATGAACCAACCGGATGGCGCCGCGGGCGGAATCAAGATTGCCGGGATCTGAGCCGCAGCCTGGAACCATGGAATCCACGACGGTGACAGAGGCGCCGAGTTGATTCAAGCGAAGGGCGAGGTTGCCGCCCAGAAAGCCTAGGCCGCCGGTAACGAGGGCGCGTTTGCCGCGGTAGGAGCGATGAGGCGCATTCATGGTCGGAATCTCCGGATGCAGCCGGCCACCGAGGTGGCGGCAGGAGCATCGATGTGAGGACCTAAGGGGAGAGACAGAATCTCGCGGCAGGCGGATTCAGCGTGAGGAAGAGAGCTGGTTGACGAATGGAAGTGGAGAAAGGCCGGCTGCTGGTGTAAGGGGGCAGGATAGTGAATGCCGGTGCCGATGCCGTGGGCGGCGAGATGCTGGCGCAGAGCGTCGCGGCAACTGGTGCGGACGACGTAGAGGTGATTGACGGAATCCGAGCGGCGGGCAACGGGGATGGCGTGAGCGCAGCCGGAAAGCAACTGGTCGTAGAGTTGGGCGATTGCGGCCCGGTGACGGTTCCAATGATCGAGTTCCGGCAGGAGAGCCCGCAGGTAGCAGGCGTGCATTTCGTCGAGCCGTGAATTGATGGCGGGCAGGACGGCGGTCTGGTCTCCGCGGCGGCCGCCGTCGCGGAGCATCGAGAGCTTTTGGGCCGATTCCTGCGATCCCAGCAGCAGAGCGCCGCCATCGCCAAGACAGCCGAGGTTCTTGGTGGGATAGAAACTGTAGGCGGCGTAAGGCGAGAAGTCCGTCAGCGGGCGGCCCTGATAGCGGACGCCGTGCGCCTGGCAGGCGTCCTGAACCAGGACGAGGCGGCGCTGGCGGCACCATTCTTCCAGAGCGGGGAGGTTGCACACCTGCCCGTAGAGATGAACGGCGACGACGGCGGCGGTGCGCGGCGTCCAGGCGCGCTCCAGGCTTTCGACGTCCAGCAGAAGGGTTTGAGGATCGACGTCGGCGAAGCGGGGCGTCGCCCCGGCGGCGAGCACGGCCTGCGCGGTGAAAAGAGAGGTGAGGGCGGGGACGATGACTTCCTTGCCGCGATCGCAGATCTCCTCGCAGCGCAGGGCGAGTTCGATGGCGGCGGTGCCAGTGCCGACTCCCACCGCGGCGAGGGAACCGAAGGACGAGGCCAGCTCCGACTCGAAGGCGCGGACCTGGGGGCCAAGGATGTATGAGCCGGCGTGGTGCATCGACCGCAGATTGGCGGCGATGGCGGCGGCGGCGCGTTCGAGCACGGGACTGAGGTCCACCATCGGAATGGCGGAGCGGACTGCGCCGGAATCAATCTCCACTGGCGGCACGCGTCACCTCGTCGTATTCGGAGCAGGGGATATCTGGCGGGGCCGCGGCAGAGGGCCGGGCGACGGTCTTCCAGTAGAGGGCGATCAACTGGGCGAGCGTAGTGAAGAGGGAGCGGATTCGAAAGAACTGAGATCGTCCATGCAGGCGGGGATAGTGATGAACGGGAATCTCGACGACTTCGGCGCCGCTCATTTCGATGCGTTTGACGAGTTCCACGCAGACGGTGCCGCTGGTGGAGACGAGCGGCGAGGAAGAGAGCAACTGGCGGCGAATGAGGCGGAAGTCGCAATCGATGTCGCGCAGCCTGACGCGGAACAAGGTACGGGCGAAGGCGTTGTAAACCTTGCCGATCCAGATGCGATGGAGGGGATCGTGGCGATCGAGCTTGTAGCCGTTGACGAGCCCGACGGCAGGGCGGACCGCGGCCAGGAGCAGGGGAAGTTCGCCGACGTCGTATTGGCCGTCGCCGTCGGTGTAGAAGACGAAGTCCATGGTGGATGCCTGGAATCCACTGATGAGGGCGCCGCCGTAGCCCCGGTTGGCGGGATGAGTGACGACGCGCAGACGGGCTCCGTAGCGGGCCTGGAGCGATTGGAGGACGAGTGCGGTTTCATCGTAACTGCCGTCGTTGACGACGA
>JACQZS010000014.1 GCA_016213725.1 Acidobacteriota bacterium
CCAGATCCGGAAACCGCGTTCGGGCCATGTGCGCACAATAGAGCAGCTGGCGTACCTCATCCACCGCTGGCTTGGAGGGCAGCGCGGAGATCAACTGCGAGAATTCCAGCGCGGCCCTTTCCGGACTGTGCGCCAGGGTTTCTTCGAAATGCGTGCGTAGCCCTGTCGCCCGGTAGGCGCTCCACACCATGGCCGCTGCCAGTTCGTCCGCCGCCGCGCGGTCGATCCGCGACATCTCGTGGTAGATGTCGTTCAGCAGCACGGCGCGCGTGTTGGCGTCCGTAAAGGAATACGTCAGAGAGGCTGCGTCTTCCAGCAGGCGCCGCGCTTCGCGCGGTTGCTTCGGCGCAATGGCGTGGGCTGCCCGGATGCGCGTATCCACCCCCAGGACGGGCGGCTCAGAGACCGCCAGCGCTTCTACACGCTCCAGCAGAACCTTCCACTCCGGCACATCGCCGGGGGCCAGCAGCAGCAGTGCGCAGATGGTCAGCATCTCAGCCATCAGTCTCACCCGAAAACGGCTCCGCCCATCGCACGGAACGATGGGCGGAGGAAATCAACCGATGAACGGCGCGATTAGAGGATCTCGTCGCTCCAGCTTTCGAGAATCGACTTCACCTTCAGGCAGAACTGGTCCGCCAGCGCGCCGTCGATCAGGCGGTGGTCGAAAGTCAGCGCCAGGTGCGCCATGGAACGGATGGCGATGGCGTCGTCAATGACTACCGGCTGCTTCTCGATCGCTCCCACGCCCAGAATGGCTACTTGCGGCTGGTTGATCACCGGCGTGGCGAACAGCGAGCCGAAGGAGCCGAAATTGGTAATAGAAAACGTGCCGCCCTGCACCTCGTTCGGCTTGAGCTGCTTGGAGCGGGCGCGCGCCGCCAGGTCCACGATGGAGCGCTGCAGGCCAACGATGTTCTTCTCGTCCGCCTGGTGGATCACCGGCACGATCAGGCCATTGTCCAGCGCCACCGCGATGCCGATGTTCACTTCGTTGTGATAGAGCACATTCGTGCCTTCGATCGACGAGTTGAAGATCGGGAACGCCCGCAGCGCTTCCGCTGTGGCCCGCGTGATGAAGGGCAGGAACGTCAGGCCAAAGCCATAACGCTGCTGGAAGTCCTCCTTCGCCTTCGCCCGGGCTTTGGAAACCCTCGTCATGTCCACGCGGTGCACCGTGGTGACGTGCGCCGAGGTGTGCTTGGAGTGGACCATGTGCTCGGCAATCTTCTGCCGCATGATCGACATCGCTTCCACGCGCACCTTGGCCGGCTCCACGCGCGGCAGCGGCGCGGCCGCGGCCGCGGCGGGAGCCGCGGCGGCCACGGGCGCCGGAGCAGCCACAGGCGCAGCCGGCGGGGCCTGCTTCGCGGCCAGATAGTTCTCGATATCCTGCTTCGTGATCCGCCCGCCGGCGCCGGTGCCGGACACCTGCGCCAGATCCACGTTGTTTTCCCGAGCCATGCGGCGCACCAGCGGCGAAACCGGGCCGGCGGACTCTTCCACCGCCGCCGCGGCAGCGGCTTCCACCACAGGCGCCGGCGCCGGAGCCGGCGCTGCCGCTGGAGCGGGCGCCGGGGCGGGCGTTTCCACCACGGGGGCCGGTGCGGGGGCCGGAGCCGCGGCCCCGTCTCCGATCCGCGCCACCACGGTATTGATCGCCACCACCGTGCCTTCCTGCACTAGAATCTCGCTCAGCGTGCCCGCCGCGGGCGACGGAATCTCGGTGTCCACTTTGTCCGTGGAAATCTCAAAGAGTGGTTCGTCGCGTTCGACCTGGTCGCCCACCTTCTTGAGCCACTTGGTCAACGTTCCTTCGACAATGCTCTCGCCCATCTGGGGCATGACGACATCAGCCATGGCTTGCTTCTCCTGGTCCTTCAGGCGCCGGCGGCGGCGTGCGCCGGTTCATATTCAAACACGCGCGCGAACTCTTCCACAATCGCACGATGTACCGCCTCGCGCTCAACCCTGACACCCAGCGATTCCATCGATGCCACCGGACGCATCAGCCCGCACGGCACGATGTGCTGGAAATAGCTCAAATCCGTCGTCCAGTTCAGCGCGAAGCCGTGCGTCGTCACCCAGCGCGAGATGTGCACCCCCATGGCGCAGATCTTGCCCTCCGGCGTCCAGACGCCCGTCGCTCCCGCGTCCCGGTGTCCTTCAATTCCAAACCTCCTGAGCGTGGCGAGAATCACCTCTTCCAGTGCCCGGAGATACGCTACGACATCCCGTTTCCACTCGCGCAGATCCAGGATCGGGTACCCAACCACCTGGCCCGGACCATGGTAGGTCACGTCGCCCCCGCGGTCGATTTCAAAGTATTCGATGCCCAACTCGGCCAGCCGGCTGCGTCCCACCAGCAGATTCTGCTCATGCGCGTTCCGCCCCATCGTCAAAACGTGCGGATGCTCCACCAGCAGAAGCTGGTCCGGGATCAGGCCCTGCTTGCGCTGCTCGGCTAGCTCCTTCTGCAGCGCCCAGGCCTCGCCGTATGGCAGGCGGCCAAGTTCCCGGACCTCGAGTTTACGCATTAATGGCCAGGCCGTACACGCTGTTGAACGCCTCGCCCACCGCCTCGTATAGAGTCGGATGGGCGTGAATCGTGGACATCATCGTCTCCACGGTGGCCTCGGCTTCCATCGCCGCCACCGCTTCACCGATCAGTTCGTAGGCATGCGGACCAATGATGTGCACGCCCAGAATCTCGCCGTATTTTGCGTCGGCCACCACTTTCACGAAGCCGCCGTGGTTGCCCAGGATGGACGCCTTCGAGTTGCCGGCGAAGGGGAACTTGCCCACCTTCACGTCGTAGCCCTGTTCGCGCGCCTGCTTCTCGGTGAGGCCCGCGCTGCCGATGCCCGGCTCCGTGTAGGTGCAGCCCGGAATCCGGTTCTTGCGGATCGGCGTCGCTTCCTTGCCGGCGATGTGCGCCACGGCCACCATGCCTTCCATGGTCGCCACGTGCGCCAGTTGCGGCGTCCCCGCCACGATGTCGCCGATGGCGTACAGGCCCGGCTCGCCCGTGCGCTGATAGCCGTCCACTTTCACGAACCCGCGGTCCAGTTCGGCCCGCGTGTTCTCCAGCCCGCAGGAGTCCGTATTCGGCTTGCGCCCGACGGCCACCAGCAGCATCTCGCCGCTGAAAGGCTGCGTCTTGCCGTTCGAAAGCTGCACTTGCAGCGTCACGCCTTCGGCCGTGCGCTGCACTTCCAGCACCTTCGCGCCGGTCTCGGTGTTGATCCCCTGCTTCTTGAACTGGCGCTCCAGTTCCTTGCTCACTTCCTCGTCTTCGACGGGAACCAGCCGCGGCAGCATCTCAAACACCGTGACGTCGCTGCCGAAACGCTTGAAGATCGAGGCAAACTCCACTCCCACCGCCCCGGCGCCGATCACCAGCAGGCTCTTCGGTACGTCCGCGCGCGACAGAATCTCGATGTTGGTGACAATCGTCCTCGGGTCCGGCGTCAGCCCCGGAATCATGCGCGCTTCCGAGCCCGTCGCCAGAATGACGTTCTTCGCCTCCAGCGTGCGGCTTTCGTTTCCGGAAAGCACTTCCACCTGGCCATTGCCCTTCAAACGCGCGAAGCCCTTGATCACGTCGATCTTGTGCTTCTTCATCAGGAACTCGATGCCCTTGGCGTGGCCGGTTACCACTTTGTTCTTGCGGTCCAGCACTTTCTGGTAATCGAGACGCGGATCCTGGCAGGAAATCCCCTGCGCTTCCGGGTTCTTGAAGTAATCCCACACCTCGGCGGTGTGCAATAGTGCTTTTGTGGGAACGCAGCCGACGTGCAGACACGTCCCACCCAATGCAGGGCTTTTTTCGATGAGCGCAGTTTTCAAGCCGAACTGCCCGGCGCGGATCGCAGCGGAATAGCCCCCAGGCCCACTGCCGATCACGATCAGGTCGTAGGACATCGCTTCTATTCTACCATCGGCGGATTTTCACATAATGGAATCAATGAGATTCATCCTCACTCTGGCACTGATTCAGGCGCTGGCAGCAGGCCTCGTCAACGGCCAGAAGGCGCCCGCCAAACAGCCTGCCGCCAAAGCCGCCCGGGCTCAGAAGGACCTGGGCGATCCTGCCCAATGGCCGATCCGCGAAATCCACGTCTCAGGCGCTCAGCACTACGCCCCCCGGCAAATCGTGGCCGCCAGCGGCCTCAAGGCGGACAGCACCGTCTCCAGGGAGACCTTCGAAGCCGTCCGCGACCGCCTGCTCGCCACCGGCTGCATTGAGACCATCACCTGGAAGTACGAATCCATGCCCGAAGGTGGCGCCTACCGCGTTACCCTCGTCATCACAGAACCGGATCAGTATCTGCCCTGGGTCCTCGACCGCGTGCCTGTCGACCGCGACGCGTTCATCGCCCGCGCCAGGCAGGAGATCCCCATGTTCACGGAGACGATCCCCACCACTGAGGCCTTTCTCTCCAGAACCGCCGCACTGCTCGAGAAAATGGCTGCCGAGAAGGGCGTCAAGGAGCACATGGCCGGCAAGGTTCTGCTCATTCAGAAGGACACCATCGCCGTCGTCTTCGGCCCCAAGTCCGCACCGCCCAATGTGGCCGAAGTCCGCTTCACCGGCGCCCGCGCCGTGGATCCCCGCGAGCTCGTCAAGTCCCTCTCTCAGGTCGCCATCGGCATGCCCTACATCGAGGCGAACTTCCGCATGGTGCTTGAAAACCAGATCAAGCCCATGTATGAAGCCGCCGGCCGTCTCCGGGTCTCTTTCCCCAAGCTCGACATCGCCCCCGCCGCCAACGTCCGCGGTGTCGTGGTCACCGTCCATGTGGACGAGGGCAACGGCTACATTCTGGAAGATGTCGACGTGCGCGGCACCGGCCTCTCCGAACAGGACCTCAAAGACGCCGGACAGTTCAAAACCGGCCAAACGGTCAACTATTCCGACATCGGCAAGGGCCTCAACCGGATCACAGACCAGCTCAAGGCCAACGGCTTCATGAAGGCCGCCTACAAGGCCCAGCGCCAGGTCAACGAGGAAAAGAAAACCGTCCGGCTCACCGTCGACTACGATCCCGGTCCGCAGTACCGCTTCGGCAAGTTGGAAATCAAAGGCCTCGACCTCCACTCCGAGCCCGTCGTCCGCAAACTCTGGGCCATGAAGCCCGGCGATCCCTTCCGCGGCGGCTACCCCGACATGTTCCTCAATACCATTCGCGATCGCGGCATCTTCGACGACCTCGGCGACACCAAGGCCGAGATGAAGTCCGACGACAAAACTCTGCTCGTGGATGTGCTGCTCACCTTCAAGGGCGCTCCGCCCAAACCCGCGCCGAAACGCCCTGACTGGTAGCAGAAACCCCCGGCTTGGCGTAGAGTGGGATTTCCGCCATGCGATCAAAGACCCTGTTTCTCCTCTTCTCCGTGGCTCTTGCCCTCCCCGCCGCCGAGCCCGCCGAAGCCGCCCGCCTCAAGAAATTCAACGACGCCAAGTTCGGGATGTTCATCCACTGGGGCCCCTACTCGCTAGCCAGTGTCGAGGCCTCCTGGCCCATCATGGTGCCTGGCAAATGGGGCATCAGCGAAGCCGACTACCGCGCCCTCCCTCAGCGCTTCAATCCCGTTCAATTCGACCCTCAGGCCTGGGTTCGCCTCGCCAAAGAGGCCGGCCAGCGCTACATCGTCTTCACCTCCAAGCACCACGACGGCTTTGCCATGTTCGATTCGCAGTACACCGACTACAAGATCACCAAGACCCCCTACGGCAAAGACACCGCCAAAATGCTCGCCGACGCCGCCAAGGCCGAGGGCATCCCCTTCGGCTTCTACTACTCGCCGCCCGACATGAACCACCCGGGCTTTCGCGACACCACCAAGCTCTCTTCCACCAACTGGCGCAGTGAACCCCAACGCCCAGAGTGGCCGCTCTATCTCGACTACATGGAACTCCAGCTCACCGAGCTCCTCACCCGCTACGGCGACCTCTTCGTCATCTGGTTCGACGGCCTCGCAAACCAGCAGGTCTACAACGGCCGGCGTTTCCACAAGCTCATCCGCGAAATCCAGCCCGGGGCACTCATCAACAACCGCATCGGGCTCACCGGTGATTACGTTACCCCCGAGCAGCGCCTCCCCAAGGGCATCCCCACCAAGGGCGCAGCCGTCGGCAACACCGATCCCAACGACAAGGGCCTGGCCAATGCCGCCCCCGCCCCCGAGCAGTTCCAGCCCTGGGAAACCTGCATGACCATCAACGGCACCTGGGCCTACAACAAAAACGACACGCGCTACAAGAGTTCCACCGAACTGGTTCGCGCTCTGGTCGATGCGGCCAGCAAGGGCGGCAACTTCCTGCTCAACGTCGGGCCCACCCCCGAGGGCACCATCCAGCCCGAATTCCAGCAGCGCCTGCGCGCCATCGGCGCCTGGCTCAAGGTCAACGGCGATGCGATCTACGGCACCACCTACGGACCCGTCCAGGGTCTCCAATGGGGCCGTACTACGACGAAGGGCAAAACAGTCTACCTCCACGTCTTCGACCCGCCCGCCGCTCTGGAACTGCCGAATTGGAAGGCCAAAGTGGTCCGCGTCCGAGCCCTGAACGGCGGCCAGGCGCTGAAGTTCACCGAGCAGGCCGGCAAGCTCAAAATCGACCCCGCCGGACTCCCGGCAGATCCGCATGCCGCCGTCATCGCCATCGAAACCCGCTGACACCCCCGTTTGTGCGGCAGGGACTACCCCCCAGATGCGGGGTGGATACGCCATTTGGCTAGGCTTGGACTCGAATCCCTGTATAGAATGGTCTGCTAGGCAACGTTTGGGAAGAGATTCCTATTGTTCGATGCACTACTTTTCTGAAGAACATGCCGCAGTGGCTGGAATATGAGATCGGGCAAGAGCGAGGGATGAGGTCGGAAGCCCCGCAGAAGAGTTACGAGCTTGTCGGCAAATCGTCCAGGATCCAACAGGTCCTGCGGCTCGCCGGGAAGCTGGGGCGCGGCCACTGGCCCGTCCTCCTGCTGGGAGAGAGCGGCACCGGTAAGGAACTGGTTGCACGCACGATCCACCGCAGCGGCAAGGGCGGCCCGTTCGTTGTCATCGATTGCTCCTCCATGGTCGGGCCTCTCATGGAGAGCGAACTCTTCGGCCACGTGAAGGGCTCCTTCACCGGCGCCCACGCCAACAAGACCGGACTCATTGAGCAGGCCGACGGCGGCACGGCGTTCTTCGACGAAATCGGGGAACTGCCCCTGGAACTTCAGGCCAAGCTCCTGCGTGTCCTCCAGGAAAAGGAGTTCCGCCCGGTGGGCTCGCTCCAGGTGAGGAAGTCCAACTTCCGCATCGTCGCGGCTACAAACAGGAACCTCGCCGCCGAGGTGGAGAAGGGCTCCTTTCGGCAGGATCTCTACTACCGCCTCAACGTCGTCACCCTCCGTCTGGCCCCGCTGCGTGAGCGCCGGGACGACCTGCCGAGTCTGCTCTCCCACTTCCTCGATCTGTACGGCAACGGCCACACCCTCAGCGCCGAACTGCTCGACCTGCTGCTGAACTACGACTGGCCCGGCAACGTCCGGGAACTGGAAAACTGCGTGCAGCACCTGGTGGCCGTGAACAGCGGCCCCGTGCTTCACTCAGCCGACCTTCCTTCGCAACTGGTTCACTTCAGGAGCAACCGCCGCTTGGAAGGCGTTGCCATGACCGCCGCCGCCGCGGCCGGAGGCGCCGCTCCGGCCCTCTCCGTCGCCTCGCCTGAGAACGGCTTTCTCTCCCCGGTCCTGCCTCTGGCCGAAATGGAGCGCCGCGCCATCATCAACGCCCTCCAGTTCACCA
>JACQZS010000147.1 GCA_016213725.1 Acidobacteriota bacterium
CGCTGTTGATCGAACTGGGCTCTTCTCCGACGACCCCTGCGCAGGTGATCTCGGCTGTCAGTATCAAATCTCCGACGGCTTTCTGGCGAGCGGCAACATTCCAAGCGGCTATGGACTGGACCTCTGCCCTGGCAGAGAGGGCTTCTTGCCAAACACTTCGTGCACTTGGGTTGTCGGAGTGCTCATGCCGCCTCCAAGCATGCTACCCAAAGTACTGCGCGTGCCCACATACTTAAGTATCGTATGTGATACCGGCTCTGTCGGTGGGAAACCAGGGAGCGTTGCATCTCGGGCGCTGAAGTACGAAGTACTCGACCAGATGAGGAACTTCAACTCTAGTGTGGAGATTAGAGAAGAGCTGACAATACTGCCTGGTGGGGCTAGCACTTGCACCATTGGGACGAAATTTGAAGGTGGTCGATGCGTCGGAGCATGGTCCAGCCATCAAGGCTACTTTGTCGATCAGCTTGCTGTTGGAGCAGGCATGGCCACTCTGGATTACTGGCAAACATTTTCATTTCGAACATTGCCGGATTCCGAGGGTGACGTGGTTCAAAATACAAGCGGCAGCTTGTATGTGATTAATAACTATGTAGGCTTTGGGCCTACAGGAAACCACCTATCTGTGAGCGCTCAGAGTGTCTATATCAATGGTGATTCGGCTGGCAGGAATGATAAAAGGTGTGACTATAACTAAGGAAAGGGCGCGGCAGGCGGTTTTCCTGGCAGTAGCCTGCATTCTTCTCCATCCATTGGTGGCTGGACAAGCCTCGGATTTCTACGGAAGCTCGATAGACACCCTGAACGGGGATGCAGGCTACTTCTTCAAGCCTGCCACTGTCATAGTGTTCGCTCGAGTCACTTCGAATGAAATGATCTCCGAGGCAGTCCCTGCACGGCTCTTCCCCGAAGTGCTGCTTGTGCAGCGGAGGGTGCGATGCCAAGTGATTGAATACTTGAAAGGCGCGGAGGATGCCGGCGAGAAGAAGGAACTCGAATTTACCTATTACACAGCGGCAGAGCCTCGGGCTTGGCGACCAATCTACAAGACCCTATTTCGGGCGCAGCTTGGGCGGAAGTATATCTTCTCACTAGTAATAGAGCGGGGTGCGCTGCGGTCGGTCGGAGACGTGGGTAGCCAATACGCGATTGAGGTGCATGCGGAGCCGGTGGATGTCCCTGGGGCGTTGGGGAAGATGATGGCGGATCAGGTTTCCAGGCTGGAGGTGAGTTCCTTCGGTGCGCGAATCGCAGAGATCTTGTTATCTCCTTGCGGCAGTTGCGACCCCATCGAGTTCGGAGCGAGCTTGAGTGGGTATAGGGCATTGTCGGAACAGTTTGCAGGCAGGTATCGGACCTTTAAGCTTCTGCGCCGATTGATCAGCGAGGCGCTTCCGATCCGGAAGGAGGCGTGTTGGGCACTGAATAGCGCGTTCCTGTGGCAGGCGTCCTGCTTGGAGGAACTTTCAACGGATGAACGGTTGCCGGAGCCGCAGCGCCAACAATTCGCACGGCAGGCGACGTTGGTGCGGAGCAATGAGCGGGAATTGGAATCTGAGCTCGCCGATCCAGCGAGGTTGGGTTGGGGCCGGATGATTCATCCAGATAGCCTTCGTCAAAACTACGAAGAGCTTCTGGTGTTGCGGGAGCATTCGTCACCGAAAGTGCGAGCGCTGGCATCGGCCGCACTACGGCGGTACTACCCTCGTGGGCCCGTCAGGTGAGAGGAGCACTTACGTGAGCGCTCCTCAAACGGCAGCTTGAAGGTGTGGCTGCATGCCGCCCTGTGATACTGACCTGCCCCTCGAAGACCGCACGAAGCCGAATGCGATTTCATATGACAGTGAAGGCTCGTTTAGTTCAGTTCAGGGTCCATCGCGGCTCCGGAGGGAGTCGTATCGGGAGTCGTACTGTCTGTTTCTATAACGCTTAGCCAGCGGGCTCGAGCCCGTGACGGCGAATGTTTGGAGGAAGACTGCGGATTCTCCTCAATCTGCCCAACTCAGGGTTGGCGGGGCTTGATGGTGGGGAGGATGAGCTGGGAGGGGTAGGAGGGGCCGTGGAGGATGGTCTGGCGGGCGAGGCGCATCTCCTTTTCATCCGCCTGGGGGCGGCCGGTGTTCATGTTGCGGTCGTATTTGGGGAAGTTTGAGGAAGTGACCTCGAGGCGGACGCGGTGGCCGGGGAGGAAGGTGTTGGCGATGGAGCCGAGGTCGATTTCAATGCGCTCGGGCTGGTTGGGCTGGTAGGGGACGATGCGTTCGACGCCCTGGCGGTAACGGAGGCGGACCATGCCGTCGCAGAGGATGGTGGCGCGGCCGGAGGGGTCGACGTCGACGAGCTTGGCCATGAAGTCCGTGTCTGGGGCGGAACTGGCGATGTAGAGGACGGCGTGGACGGGTCCGGCGATCTCTAGTTCGTGATGCAGGGGCGGGGAGGTGTAGACGAGGACGTCGTGGCGGCCTTCAATGGGGCGCTGGTCGAAGGGGCCCCAGGGGGTGACTTTGGCGTTGCAGCAGATGGCGCCGCCGAGGGTGGGGACGGCTTTGCGGGGGTTGTAGTCGTAGGAGTCCCGGTCGTCGATTTTGGGAGCGGACCAGAGGAGGCGGCCGTCGCCGTTGAGGGAGTTGGCGCCCTGGGTGGAGTCGAGCCAGGCGGCGGTGGGGGCGAGGCCATGGGGCGGCCAGGTGGGGGATTCGCGCCATTCGTTGGAGCCGAGGACGAAGTAGCGGACTTCGCTTTCGGGGGGGAGGATGGAGCCTTTGACGTAGGCGTCGAACCAGTCGATTTCGAGGCGGCGGAGGGGTTGGGCGGCGGTGGGGCCGAAGTTGGCCTGGGGCATGTCGGGGGAGAGGTTGTGGCCCCAGGGGCCGACGACGATGCGGGCGGGGTGGCCGGCGGCGCGGAGGAGGGACCACATTTCGAGGTCGGAGGAGGCGTAGACGTCGAACCAGCCGGCGGTGGAGTGGACGGGGACGCGGATGGAGCCGGCGCGGAGGCGGGTGGAGAGGGCGCGCCAGTAGTCGTCGTAGGTGGGGTGGTTCATGGCGCCCTGGTAGAAACGGAGCGTGCGGCCGGAGGCGAAGCGGTCGGCGCGGCGGAGGGGGAGGTAGGTGACGGTTTTCTGGAAGTCTTTGACGGGCGTTTGAGGGGGCTTGTAGTTTTCGGCGAGCCAGCGGAGGCGGTGGGAGAGGCGGAAGCCGCCGCCGCGGGAGTAGTAGCGGTCGAAGTATTCGTCGTCACCGGAGACGGAGGGGGCGATGGCTTTGAGGGCGGGGTGGCCGGTGAGGGCGGCGCGCCACTGGGCGATGCCGACGTAGGAGCCGCCGAACATGGCGACGCGGCCGTCGCACCAGGATTGGGCGGCGGCCCAGGCGATGGTGTCTTCGCCGTCGTTCTGCTCCTGGTTGAACTGATTGAAGTCGCCTTCACTGTCATAGCGGCCGCGGACGTCCTGGGTGACGACGGCGTAGCCGCGATCGAGGAAGAGGCGCAGGCCGGCGGTGAGCTGGGCCGCCTTTTTGTAAGGGGTGCGCTGGATGACGACGGGGAAGCGGCCGGTGGGGGAGGGGCGGAAGATGTTGGTGCTGAGGCGGATGCCGTCGCGCATGTGGACGGGGACGCCGAGGACGATGACGTGGTCGGCGAGGAGGGGGAGGGCGAGCAGGCCGAGGGCGGCGAGGCGCGCTGGGGCGGGCATCAGAGCAGTCCTTTGCGGGAGCCGAACAGGGCGGTGCCGATGCGGACGAGGGTGGAGCCCTCTTCGATGGCGACTTCGAGGTCGTGAGACATGCCCATGGAGAGCTGCGGGAGGCGGTGGGCTTCGGCGAGCTGGCGGAGGCGGCGGAAATAGGGGCGGGAGGGCTCGGGGTCGTCGGACCAGGGCGGCATGGTCATGAGGCCGGTCAGGTTGAGGTTGGGGCAGGATCTGATGGCTTCGACGAGGGCGGGGAGGTCTTGGGGGTCGCAGCCGTGCTTGGCGTCTTCGTGGGAGAGCTTGACCTCGATCATGATTTCGATGGGGCGGCCGAGGGAGTCGAGGCGGCGGGCGAGTTTGGGGGAGTCGACGGTCTGGATGACGTCGAAGAGTTCGCCGGCCTTGGAGCTCTTGTTGGACTGGAGGTGGCCGATCAAGTGGAAGCGGGCGCCGGGGAGCGGGCGGGCCTGAGGCGCTTTGGATTCGAACTCCTGGACGTAGTTTTCGCCGAACTGGCGGAGGCCGCAGGCGTAGGCGTCGAGGATGGCGGAGACGGGGAAGACCTTGGTGACGGCGAGCAGAGTGACAGATTGGCGGGGCCGGCCGGCACGGGCGCAAGCGGCGGCGATGCGTTGTTCGACGGCGGCGATATTTTCGGCGAGTCCCTGCTGCACTGACTCCACATTATAATGGGACCGGTGCCAGGGTCCCGCAAGGCGGCCGGCGCGATGCCCGTTGCGGCGTTGCGCGCCGAGGTGGAGACGTTTCTCTCGCACTGCCAAGAGCCGGTTTTGATTGAGCCCGGGGAGGCTGCGTTTACGCTGGGGGCGGAGCAGTATGCGCTGACGGAGAAGGCGGAGTGGCTGCTGCTGGAGGCCTGGGACGAGGCGCGGACGCTGGTGCGGCGCGTGGTGGGGGTGAGCGAGCGGCGGGCGGCGCGGATGGTGCTGGAGGTGGCGAAGTTTGGAGGGAAGGCGGGGCATGTGACGCTGGCGGACAGCGGGCGGGCGCAGGCGGCGCCGGCGCTGGTGCGCGGGTCGAGGGAAGTGCTGCGGGAGTTGTTGAAGAGATGGCTGGCGCGGCAGTATGCACGGTGGACGGCGGTGGAGGCGACTTGCGGGGCGGATCTGGAGCACACGCTGTCGCCGGCGTTTGCGCGGGGGTTGGTGCGATTGGGGGAGCGGCGGAGGGTGCCGCTGGCGGCGCCGCGGGGGAGTGGGGACCTGGCGCTGGCGTTTGGGTTGATCTGGCTGGATTACGTGCGGCGGCGGGAGCGGGCGGCGGTGGAGGGGTTGACGCTATTTCTACCGGAGGGTGAGGAGGCGAACACGCTGGCGCGGCTGCCGCACTTGAGGGTGGATGTGGAGGTGTTCCGGTACGATGCGCAGGGTGTGGAGGAGGTGGTGGACCGGGAGGATCGGGGGAATCTGGCGACGCGGGTGGAGCCGTGGTGGGAGCCGCCGCCGGAGCCGCAGTGCGAAGCAGAAGAGTGGCTGCGGCAGTTGAGCCTGCGGCCGGGGGTGGAGCGCGTGGCGGCGCAGCCGGGGGAGGTGAGCTTGCGGGTGCACGGGCTGGAGTTTGCGCGGTATGCGGGGGGCGTGCTGCGGTATGGGGTGGATCGGAAGCAGGCGGCGAAGAGCCTGGGGGCGGTGGAGCGGCTGGCGGCGGAGTTGGCGCGGGTGCGGGATGCGGACGGGCCGGAGCGCGGGCATGCTTGGTTTAGCAGGAATCCGGAGGCGTGGTTGGAGTCGCGGCTGCGGGCGGCGCCGGAGGTGCTGGATGCAGGGCTGTTGCACGAGCCGATGTACGGGCAGGTGCCGGCCTTTGCGGGGCGGGACCGGGGCGTGCTGGATCTACTGGGAGTGCGGAGGGATGGGCGAGTGTGTGTGGTGGAAGTGAAGGCTAGCGAGGATGTGCAGCTGCCGATGCAGGCGCTGGACTACTGGATTCGGGTGGCGCATCACCTGGAGCAGGGGGATCTCGAGAAGAACGGGTACTTCCGGGGGTTGGCGCTGCGCAGGGAGGCGCCGCGGCTGCTGCTGGTGGCGCCGGCGCTCGAGTTTCATCCAACGACAGAGGTGCTGCTGGGCTTTGTGAAGCGGCATGTGGAGGTGGAGAGAATCGGCCTTGGCGTAGAATGGCAGTGGACGCTGCGCGTAGTGCTCCGCGTGGAGGGAGCGCGGCGGCCGGAGTGGAACGGCCGGGACGAATCAGCATGGCAATGGGACTCTTGAACCAGGTAAAAGGCGCGCTGGCGCAGATCAACCCGAGCGAGATTCGGGAGCTGGCGGAGCAAAGAGTGCGGATTCTGGTAGACGCGTCGAGCAGCGCGGACTACGCCGAGATCGAGGACTATCTGGCGCCGGCGAATCTCTCGAGAGAGAAGCGGCTGGAGCTCGCGCGGGTGTTGATCCGGGCGTGCGACGCGCATGTGGCGGGGAAGTTTCAACTGGTATTCGCCGGGCCGGACGTGGAGATCGAGGAGCCCTGGAAGGAAGGCCATGACGCGTTCCGGTTCAGCCTGGAGCGGCCGGAGCGGCTGGTGCGAAGGGTGTTGGAAGCGAGGCCGGAGCTATCGCTGCCGCTGGCGCGGCTGATGCCGCCATTCCGGCAGGCGGTGGTGAAGAACACGCTGCACAAGATTGCGGGCGAGAATGCGATGTTCAGCATCATGACAGCGCTGCCGAACGTGGTGCCGGTGCTGGGATCGCTGCCGTGGATGGTAGGGGAGTTCACTTCGGATACGGCGGTGTTGACGGCGAACCAGATCAGGATGGCGTTTCTGATGGCGGCGGCGAGCGACCGGCCGGTGGGGTTTAAGGAACAGAGGTCGGAGATTGGATCGATCATCGCGGGGGCGTGGGGCTGGCGGGCCGGGGCGCGCGAACTGGTGAGCAAGATTCCGTTCGGCGGCGGGATTATTCCGAAGGCGGCGATCGCGTATGCGGGGACGTATGTGGTGGGGCTGTCGCTGGAGCGGGTGTACCGGGTGGGCTACGGATTGACGCGGGAAGAGCGGCGCGAGGCGTACGATGAGGCGCTGGCGCGGGGCAAGGAAGTGGCGGCGGGGCTGCTGAACAAGGTCAAGCGGGCATGAGGTTGGCGCTGATGGTGCTGGCGAGCGTGATGCAGGGCGGCGTTCCGGGGCCACTGGTGGAGGGCAAGGCGGACAGCGCGGTGCGGGTGGTGATTTACGAGGACCTGCAGTGTCCGGACTGCGCGGCGTTCCGCGTGATGTTAGACGAGAAGCTGCTGGCGAAGTATGGGGCGAAGGTGGCGTTCGAGCATCGGGATTTTCCGCTGGCGAAGCACAGCTGGGCGCGGCGGGCGGCGATTGCGTCGAAGTATCTGCAAGGGTTGAAGGTGGAGACGGCGCTCGAGTTCCGGCGGGAGACGATGCAGGCGCTGCGTGAGATCAAGGCGGAGACGTTTGACGAGTGGCTGAGGGGGTTCTGCCGGAAACACGGTGCGGATGCAGAGAAGGCCGTGGCGGCACTGAACGATGCGGGCTTGCGGGCGGCGGTGGAAGCGGATTTCCAGGATGGTGTGGCGCGCGGGATTGCGCGGACGCCGACGGCGCTAGTGAACGGCGAGCCGTTCATCGAGACGTTTACGGCGGAAGAGATTTCCAAGGGGATCGAAGCGGCACTGAAGGAGAACGGAGTTCAATGAGCAAGCAGAAGCCTGTGGCGATTGTGACCGGCGCGTCGCGCGGCATCGGGCGCGGGATCGCGTTGGAGCTGGCAAGGACGCACACGGTGGTGGGCACGTACCGCGGAAGGAAGGACGCCGCGGAGAGCCTGCAGGCGGAGTGCGGGGCCGATATCGTGCAGTGCGACATTGGGAGCGCGGCGGACCGCGAGGCGCTGATTGGATTTGTGAAAGAGAAGTATGGGCGGCTGGACCTGCTGGTGAACAACGCAGGGATTGCGCCGCGCGAGCGGAAGGACATTCTGGAAGCGTCGGAAGAGATCTTCGACGAGGTTCTCGATACGAACCTGAAGGGGCCGTATTTTCTGACGCAGCTGGCGGCGCGGATGATGGTGGAGCAGGGGGCGGGGCGGATCGTATTCGTGACTTCGATTTCGGCCTACACGGCCTCGGTGATGCGCGGCGAGTACTGCGTTTCGAAGGCTGGGCTGAGCATGGCGGTGCAGCTTTGGGCGGCGCGGCTGGCGGCGCACAACGTGCAGGTGTTCGAAGTGCGGCCGGGCATCATCCAGACGGACATGATCGCGAAGGTGAAGGACATCTATGAGGAGAAGGCCAAGAACGGCCTGCTGCCGCAAGGGAGGCTGGGAGATCCGTCTGACGTGGCGAAGCCGATCCGGGCGATTGCCGACGGGCTGGTGGATTACGGCACGGGAACGGTGATCAATGCGGACGGCGGGTTCCACTTACGGACACTGTGATATAACTGGCAGTTCAATCCGGCATATCGCAGGATAGGAGTTCTGTGCCCATGACGAAGAAATTCTACGGCCCGTGGATTGTGTTCGCGGCCTTCATCACATTCGGTTTGTCGACCGGCATCCCGTATTACAACATCTCGTTCTTCTACGACTACATTGCGCGGGACTTCGGATGGTCGAGGGCGGATATCACGTTGGGCTTCCCGCTGGCGGCGGCGCTGACGTTGTGGATCGGGCCGCTGGTGATCCACCGGTTCAGCCCGCGGAAACTGATCCTGATAGGGACGGCGCTGACGTGCGTGGCGCTGGTGGGGTTCGGCAAGATGCCCGGGGTGCTGTGGATGTACTACGGATTCTGGGTGCTATACACGGTGGGCTACTTCCTGTCGGGTCCGCCGCCGCACCAGATCATGGTTTCGCAGTGGTACCGCCGGAGCCGGGGCAAGGCGATGGCGATCGTGTATGTGGGCGTGGGCCTGATGGGTTCGCTGGGCAGCTATCTGGTGAAGCCGCTGACGGAGACGTTCGGCTACCACACGGCGCTGGTGATATTGGGCGGGATGCTGTTCCTGGCGTGGCCGCTGGTGATCTTCGTGCTGAAGGACAGGCCGTCGGACGTGGGGCAGAACCCGGACGGAGACGAAGTGGCGCCGCAGGAGCAGGCGATCGTATCGAAGACGTTTCCCGAGTTGATGGCGAGCAAGGCGTTCTGGCTGCTGCTGCTGGGGAGCCTGTGTTCGATCGGGTCGATTGGCGCGGTGAACTTCCACATGAAGTTCGTGTTCCTGGACCAGGGCTTTACGAAGGGCGCGGACGTGGACGGGACGTGGCGGCTGGCGTCGATTCTGATCCTGTGGTCGTCGATCGCGGGCCGGCTGTCGATCGGGTACTTTGCGGACAAGTTCTCCAAGAAGTGGGTGATGTTTGCGACGTACTTCATCGTGGCGGCGACAATTCCGCTGCTGCTGCAAGTGCATCCGGGTTCGGACTTCTACCTGTATGCCTTCGCGGTGATGTTCGGCTTCGGGATGGGCGCGGACTACATGATGATCCCGCTGATGGCGGCGGACCAGTTTGGGGTCAACTCGCTGGCGCGGGCGATGGCAGTGATCCTGCCCGTGAACACGATCGGCCAGACGTGGTTCCCGTACCTGGTGGCGCACCTGCAGAAGAGCATGGAAGGCGGCTACAACGGCGCGCTGATGGTGGTGCTGGCCGTGGCGATGGTGGGCGCGCTGGCGATCGGGCTGCTGCCGGGACACAAGCCGGTAGGCGCGCGACAATAGAAACCAGGGATGCGTCACTTCACATACAAAACACTGGCCGAGCTGGACGAAGCAGCGCGGCAGCTAGGGGCGGAGCACGTCCGCTTCGAGCACGACACGGGGAAGCTGAAGGCGGCGTTGAGCCGCAAGGTGCAGGTGGGCAACCGGGTGGCGGGCAATTCCATGGCGATCCACCCGATGGAGGGTTGCGACGGCACGCTGGAAGGGCGGCCGGACGAGCTGACCTGGCGGCGGTATGAGCGGTTTGCGCGCGGCGGGGCGAAGCTGATCTGGTTTGAGGCGACGGCGATCCGGGAAGACGGGCGGGCGAATCCGCGGCAGATCATGATCAACCGCGCGATGGTGGACGACTACGCGCGGCTCTACGAGATGATGATGCGCGTGCACAGGGAAGAGTTCGGCACGACGGAGGACCTGCTGATCCCGATCCAATTGACGATGTCGGGGCGGTATTCGGTGCCGGTGAAGACGATCGCGTACCACAACCCAGTGATTGACAGGAAGACGTCGACGCCGGCGGACTATCCGGTGATCAGCGACGACGAACTGGAACGGCTGGAAGACTACTACGTCGAGGCTACGGGGCTGGCGCTGGAGGCGGGCTTCACGGCGGTGGATATCAAGGCGACACATGGGTATCTGCTGAGCGAGCTGCTGGGGGCGAAGACGCGCGAGGGGCGGTACGGCGGCTCGCTGGAAAACCGTACGCGATTCTTCAAGAACGTTTTCGGCAAGATCCGGTCGAAGTACGGATCGAATGTGATGATCTGCATGCGGTTGGGCTGCTTCGACTGCGTGCCGTACGAACTGGACCCGGCGACAGGTTTGGGGCGGCCGATGGAGTATCCGGTGCCGTATCCGTGGGGCTGGGGCGTGAATGCCGAAAACCCGATGGAGCCGGATCTGACGGAAGTGAAGCAGGCGGTCGGCTGGTTCAAAGAGTGGGGGCTGGAACTGCTGAACGTGTCGCTGGGCAGCCCGTACTACAACCCGCATATCGGGCGGCCGTTCGAGAAGCCCGACGAGGGCAACTACGAAGAGCCGGAGCATCCGCTGAAGGGCGTGGAGCGGCACTTCAGAGTGGCCGGCGAACTGCAGCGGGCGTTCCCGGATCTGCCGATGGTTGGGACAGGCTATAGCTGGCTGCAGCGGTATGCGCTGCATGCCGGAGCGGCGACGATCGAGCGGGGCGACATCCGTTTTGTGGGTTTGGGCCGGGCCGTGCTCTCCTATCCGGATTTCGCGAAGGCGATTCTGGAGACGGGCGAACTAAACGACTCGCGGGTGTGCAAGACGCTGACTTATTGCACGTTTCTGATGCGGCAGAAGGGTAACGAGCTGGGGCAGTTTCCAGCCGGCTGCCCGCCGTTCGACAAGCTGGTTTATGGGCCGATCATGAAAGAGGCGCGCGAAGCGAAGAGGAAGGCGGGCAAATAAGGCGAAAGGGCGCGCGGCCTTCGGGAGCCCAGGGAAGGTAGAATGGAAGTTCTGCGGATGCGGAGCCCTGGGTACGTCGCCACACTTCTATTCACCGCCGTTCTGAGCGGGCAGCAGACGCCTGCGCCGAGCGGCGGTTCGGAGATTCAGAAGGCGGCGGAAGAGTTCCGGGTGCTGACGCGCGAACGGGGGTTGCGAGCGGACAGTCCGGCCAGAGCGGCCAAAGGCCCGGGGCGGCGGGCGCAGTTCCACGGGCGGCTGTACGAGAACTTCCGGAACGACTTCCTGGATGCGGTGCCGCACGAGATTGTGCAGCGCGGCGAGGGGAAGAACCTGCTGCGGCGGAACCAGTTCGGGTTCAACGTGAGCGGGCCGGTGGTGATCCCGAAGTTGTTCGACGGATCGCGCACGACTTTCTTTTCGGTGAACTATGAGGGGGTGCGGGAGCGGATCTCGCGCAGCTATCTGCGAACGGTGGCGATCGCTCCGGAGCGCGGCGGGGATTTTTCGCAGACGGTGGATTCGTCGGGCGAGCCGTTGGGGATCTACGATCCGGCGACAGTGAGGGCGAATCCGGACTACGATCCGTCGAAAGTGGTGTCGCGGGAGAACCTGCAATACCTGAAAGATCCGTTCGTGGGGAGCCGGATTCCGGCGTCGAGGCTGGATCCGGTGGCGCTGAACTCGATCGCCTACTATCCGACGCCGAATGCGAACGCCGGCCCGTACTTCAAGAACAACTATTTCGTCGTATCGCCGGAGACCAACACGGCGAACGGGATGATTGCGAAGGTGGATCACTCCTTCCTGGACAAGAACCGGCTGACGGTGAGCTACGCGTTTACCAACGGGCTGAGCGGGACGGCGCGCTACATCAATGGACCGGCGGATTCGGCGCCGGCGGACCGCAACTATCTGAACAGGCGCGGATCAGTGGAACACGTGTACACGATGTCGCCGCAGACGGTGCACACGGCCACGTTCGAGGCGCACATGGACGTGTCGGAAAACGTGGCGGATGATTCGGGCTGGCCGGAGAAGCTGGGCTTGACCGGAGTGCCCGGCGGGACATTCCCCTACCTCAACTTTACGGATTACCTGGACATGGGGCGATCGAGCCCCATCGCGCGGAATGCGCGGAACACGTTCGTGTTCACCGATGCGTTCTCGCACAAGCAGGGCAAGCACAGCCTGCGGTTCGTGTCGCAGTTTGCGAAGTACCAGATCAACACCTACATTCCGGGCGTGCCGGCAGGGGCGTTCTACTTCGGATCGACGCTCACGAGCCTGCCGGGGATTGTGAACACGGGGCAGTCCTTCGCGTCGTTCCTGCTGGGAGGGACCGAGTCTTCCGATATGAGTCTGGTGCCTTCGCCTTCCTACTTCCGCAACTGGAACTGGGTGAACGCGGTACAGGACACGTGGGAGATCAGGTCGAATTTCACGCTGTCGTTCGGCCTGAACATTCTGACGACGACGCCGCGCACTGAGAAATACGACAGGCAGAGCATTGTGGACCTGCGACTGCCCAATCCGGCGAACGGGAAACCGGGCGCGCTGGTGTTTGCAAACACGCCGGGATACGGGCATGCATTCCAGCCCTTGCGAATGAAGCCGCAGCCGAACGCGTCGTTCTCCTGGAATCCGGGGGGGAACCGGAAATCGGTGCTGAGGGCTTCGTACGGGATGAGCTACCAGGCCTATCCGGTGTACACGGGGCAGTGGGGGACGCGCGGGTTCAACGGGCATCCCTACTACAACTCGCCGAACACGCAACTGGCCCCGGCGTTCTTCCTGAGGGACGGCGTACCGCCGCCGCCACGGCCAATGCCGGACCTGACGCCGATTGCGGCGAACGACACGAACGGGAACGTGGTGGACATCAACGGACGCCTGCCGCGGTACCAGTCTGTGGGCCTGAGCTATGAGCGCGAACTGCCAGGGGCGTTCATTGTGACCGGGTCGAGCGGCGTGGCGTGGGGCCGGGACCTTTTTGTGAGCGGTTCGACGGCGCGGCTGAACGCGGTGAGCCCGGATCTGCTTACTTTGCGCGACCAGTTGAACAACCTCGATTTCAACCGCTCTCTGCGGCCGTATCCTCAGTTTCTGGAGATCGACACGTATTCACAATGGCCGGAGGGCCGGTATCGCCGGGAGGCGGCGTCGGTGCGCCTGGAGAAAAGAACTTCGCAGGGTCTGTCGATCAACAGCACGTACGAGTATTCGCGGCAGTATGACGACTACTCGGGCCCGTACGGGCGGCAGGACCAGTTCAATCGCAAGAACGAATGGGCGCTGACGGTGTACAACAATCCGCACCGGCTTTCGCTCTCCTACATGTACGAACTGCCGTTCGGCTCGAACAAGCGGTTCTTCAACTATCCGGACTGGCGGCGGTACGCAGTGAACGGGTGGTCGCTTTCGGGGATTTCGTCGGTGGCGTCGGGCGAGCCGCTGGCGTTGCGGGCGCAGTTCAACAACACGGGCGGCGTGCTGAGCTACGTGCGGGTGAATGTAGTGCCGGGCGAGGAGCAGCGCTCACCGAAGCAGGGGCCGGAAGAGTGGTTCAACGTGGCGGCGTTTTCGCATCCGGCGAATTTCACGATGGGATCCGGGCCGCGGACGCATCCGTTCCTGCGGAACCCGATCAATCAGAACCATGACCTGTCGGTGGCGAAGCGGTTCCAGATCGACCAGGAGCGGTCGATGGAGTTTACGGCCTCGGGATTCAACTTTGTGAATCACGCGAACTGGTCGGATCCGGACGTGGTGATTGGGACAGCAGACGCGCCAAACGCGAACGCGGGGAAGATCATTGGATCGAGAGGCAGCCGGGTGATCCAGCTGAGCTTGAGGTTCAGCTTCTGATGATCTCGCGGCGCGAGTGGCTGGCGATGGCGGCGGTGGGGGCCGCTCCGAATCCGCCGGCGATTCCACAGCGGCGATTGGCGGTGTGGACCGCGTCGGAGAAGCTGGGCGGGTTGACGGCGACGGTAGACGGCAAGGCCGCGAAGGTATTGAGGACGAAATCGCCCAACGACGATCTGCTGGTGCTGCTGGTGCTGGATGTGACGGGCGATCTGACATTGGTGGACGCGGCGCGGCAGGCGGCGGTGGCGGAGGTGGAGAAGCTGCCGGGGTCGAACTGGGTGGGTGTGCTGCGGGCGCAGGACGGGTTGCGGGTGATGCTGGATCCGACGGCGGACCGGGCGGCGACATCGAACGCGGTGCTGCAGGCGCCGGTATCAGGAAGGGCGGGCTTGCTGGAGTGCGTGGAGCCGGCGGCGCGGCTGGCGAATTCGATCATGCGGAAGACGCAAGTGCGCGCGGCGATCCTCTATCTTACGGATTCCGACATCTCGAACTACCGCGAGGACTACACGAATCCGGTGATCAACATGAGCGATTCGCGGGACCTCTCGCGGAGAATGGCGGACGACCTGGTGCGGGACAAGACGTCGAAGCTGGCGGCGATGCTGGCGGAGACGGATGTGCCTGCGTTCATCGTGCAGATCTCGTTTCTGCGCGACCGCCTGAACGAGGCGTACCAGACGGGGCTGAAGCAGATGGCCGAGGCGACCGGCGGGATGGCGCTACTGTGCCGGAATCTGGGGGATGTGGCGACGTCGGTTTCGCAGGCTTTTGAGAAGATACGGACGATGTGGGCGGTGGACGTTCAAATCCCGGCCGGCACGGCGAAGAATTTCACGGTGCAACTCGGGTCGGGGCCGGGCGATCTGCAGTATCGGAGCCGGTTCATCCAGGCCGGGCGGGGAAAGGAGTAACATGAGCCCCATGCGGCATCCAGCGGTAACAAGCCTGTCGATCCTTCTCGCGTTGTCCCTGATTGCAGGGGCATGGATGCTGCACACGCGGCAGCAGTTCCGGGCCGAGTGCGAGGCACAGATCGATGGGGTGAAGAAGCAACTGGCGGCGGAGACGGCGAAGGGTTTGGCGCTGGAGGGGGATCTGAATACGCTGCGGGCGCAGTTATCGGAGAAGGGGATTGAGCCGGCGGTGGCGCCGCGGGCGGTGCATCCGGAGAACGATTCGAAGAGGTTGGAGGCGGTGCGGGAGTTGACGCAGGCGCAGTCGAAGCTATCGGCGGCGACAGCCTCCGTGAGCGAGCTGAGGAACCACATCTCGGACCTGGAATCGTCGGTGGAGAGATTGACGGCGGAGAACAAGCGGCTGCAGGCGGCGGAGGCGAACGTCAAGGAAGACCTGGAAAACACGCAGAATGTGGCGCACGCGCTGGAAGCTGAAGTGAAGGCCAAGAACGAGAGAATCGCGCAAATGGAGCCGACGCTGAGGAAGGCGCGCGAGGAACTGGCGGCCGTTCAGCAGAAGTCGTCCCAGGCCCAGCCGGTAGCGGCGGAATTGGCGGACTTGAACCGGCGGCGCGAGAACATTGTGACGTCGCTGCAGCGGCGATACCGCGACGTGACGGACCAGTTGCGCGCGCTGACGGTAAGATTGGATACGCAGCGGGACAATCCGGCGGCGGCGGTGGGCGACATATCGCGGCTGCAGACGGCGGTGCAATCGGCGGAAGACGAATTGCGGCAACTGGGATCACTGAATGCGCAGGCGCAGCGTTTAGCTCAGAAACTGAATCAGGCGCAGCAGAAATAGCCCGGGTCAGGCGGTGGGCACTGAGGCTTTGCGCTCGAGCTTGCCCCAGCCGACGAGCCGGCCCTGCAGGGCGTAGAGCACCGTCTTCAAGAGCACATAGTTCATCAACTGGCGATAGAAGAGGCGCTGGAAGAAAAGCAGCCGGAGATCCCGCGGGCTTTCTCCCTCGAGATGGTATGCGAGCAAGCCGGTGAGGAGCTCGATCAAGAAGAAACCGAGATAGTAGGCGAGGACCACGTGCCAGTTGCCGGCAAAGAGCGTGAAGACGAGGGCGAGATCGGTGAGCGGCGAGAGCACGGACAGGAGGACCTGGAAGATCCAGATGCTGGGTAGGGCGATGAAGGCGAGTGAGCCGTACCGCGGGTTGAGGTTGGCTTCACGGTGCTTCCAGGCGGCCTGCAGGGTGCCGAAGGTCCAGCGGAAACGCTGTTTGGCAAGGCTATGGATGTCTTCCGGCGCCTCGGTGTATGCGATGGCGGTTTCTTCGTAGCGGATGGCGTAGCCGGCGCGGCGAATGGTGAGGGTGATGTCGGTGTCTTCGGCGAGGGTGTCGTGTGTGAAGCCGCCGGCTTCCAGGATGGCGGAGCGGCGCCAGGCGCCGACGGCACCGGGGACTACCGGGATGGCGTTGACGAGGTCGAGGGCACGGCGGTCGAGATTGAAGCCGTAGATGTATTCGATGCTCTGGAAGCGGGTGAGCCAGTTGTGGCGGTTGCCGACTCTTGCGTTGCCCGAGACGGCGGCTACGCGCGGGTCGTGAAAATGGCGGGCGAGGCAGGCGATGGTGTTTCTGGCGAACAGCGTATCGGCGTCCACGGCGATGAGGATCTCGTGGCGGGCGGCGGCGATGGCGCGGTTGAGGGCGGCGGATTTGCCGGCGTTTGTCTGAGTGAGGATGCTGACCCGCGGCTCGTCGTGAAAGGCCTGCTCCAGAACTGCGAGGGTGGTGTCTTTTGAGCCGTCATCGACGACAACGATCTCGAGGTCCGGGTAGGGGCTGGCGAGAATGGATTCAACGGTGCGGCGGATCACCTTCTCTTCGTTGTAGGCGGCGACGATGACGCTGACCGGCGGGCGGTAATCCGCCGGGAAAGAGCGGCGGGCGGCGGCGCGCTTCTGCAGGATGGCCATGATGGCGAAAGCGAGATTGCGGCCGGTGGTGAGGAAGATGGCCGAGAGAAAGACGACGCCGAGCAAGGCAGCGGCGGTGCCCTTGAGGTCGAGGGCGCCGCCTTCGATCAGAGCCCAGGAGCGTTCGCCGGGTTCGACGGGCGGCATGGTCTCGTCGCGAGATTTGCCGATGAGTTGGCCGACTGTCACGAAACGGTAGCCGCGCGAACGGAAGCGGTCGATGATCTGCGGCAGCGCTTCGATGGTGGGCGTACGGTCGCCGCCGGCATCGTGGAGGAGGACGATATTGCCGTTGCCGATCTCTTCGGTGACCTCGGCGAGGATCTGTGAGGCGGGTTTGCCGTGGCGCCAGTCCTGGGGATCGATGCGTTCGCCGACGGTAAGGTAGCCGAGTTGCTGTGCGCGCAGGAGAGGTTCGATTTCTTCCGGGGTCTGAGGCTCGCTATCGGCGTTGTAGGGAGGGCGGAAGAGAATAGTGGAGTGGTGGATGGCATTCTCGATGATGCGTTGGGTAGCGTCGAGTTCAAGGCGGGTGCGCTCTGGAGAGGTGAGGGCGATGTTGGGGTGGGCATAGGAGTGGTTGCCGATCTCGTGGCCCTCATCGTAGATCCGGCGGAGCAGGGTGGGGGAGGATTCGGCGTTGGCGCCGACTACAAAGAAAGTGGCCTTGACGCCTTTCTGCTTGAGGATGTCGAGGATCCACGGGGTGTAGGCAGAGTCCGGCCCGTCGTCGAAGGTGATGGCGAGCACCTTCTGATTGGACCGGCCGTAGCTTTCCACGACGTAGTAAGTAGGGAGGTCCAGGTATTGCTCGGCATATTGGCCGTCCTGCTCCCGCCAGGCGCGGCGCTTGCCCTCCCTGGGCGTAGCGGAGACGCGGATGATCTCGCCTTCGCCGTACTGGTTGACGGTGCGGGAGGCGCGGAGAGTGAGAAGAGGAGTGAGATCGAATTGCGCCGCAGGCCACTCCGCCCTGCTGATGACCTGGAAGAGTTCAGGATCTTCGGCGCCGAGGCGCCAGATGCCGACTCCGCGGAAGCCGCGCTCGTGAATCGTTCGGATCTGGTTTAGGGAGGAGACGGCGTCGAGAAACCAGACTTCGTGCTGTTTGCCTGAGTGGTTGTACCGGAGGACGGGATTGGCCGAGTTGGGATCCCAATCGAGCATGACGTGATTGGCATTGGCAGCGGCCATGACGTCGTTATAGGAGGCCTCGACGCCGCCTTTGCCGCCCATGATCCAGTCGTAACCGTAATTGCCGATGCCGATCACGGTCTTTTCTTCGGGGACGGCCTTGCCGATTCGGTCCAGTTCTGATTCGAACCAATCCTGCGAGGCGATGGGGCCGGGCGTGCCGGACTGGTAGTGCTCGTCGTAGACCATGGGGAGCAGTAAGTCGTCGATATCGGCGAGGCGGGCGAGGTCATAGGCGGGGTCGTCGGTGGGGACGCTCTGGGCGAGCAGGAGGCCGTCGGGTTGGAGGCGGGCACGGAGGGCCGCCATGAAGTGGAGGAGCTTTTCGCTGTCGGCCCGCCGGGACTGTTCGAGATCGACCATGACGCCGGCGAAGTGGTGCTCGACCAGGTTGCTGTGGATGTTGTCGATGAGGTTTGCGGTGGCCGATTTGCTGTTAAGGATGGCGTGGAGATCGCCGCCGCGCCAGCCGTTCCGGAAGTTGGTGACAACGGCCAGAATGGGGAGTTTCGCTTCGCGGGCTATTTCGACGACGGCGCTGTCGGTTTCGTCGGTGAGGTCGCCTTTGGAGTTGGCGAGGATGAGCCATTCGGGGGCAAGGTGAGTGAGATGGTGGAGGTTGAGGCGAAGGCTGACGATGGAGGCGCGGTCCCAGTTGACGTAGAAGCCGACGACGATGGGTTTCTGAGGGGTGGCGACGGGCGAGGAGGTGGGGTGGATGAGGAGCGAAGAGCCGCGGACGTATTTCAATTCGCGGGCGGCTTTGCGCATGGCCTTGTAGGGGACGTTGATCTGGGCCTGCTCACCGCGGATGATGCTGGGTACCTCAGCGGCGGCGGCGACGTGCTGGACCTCAGGCAGGCCGAGCCGGGGCAGGTTGGGGTTGGAGAGCGCTGCGAGGCCGATGAGGGTGACCAAAACAGCGAAGACGATAGCTGCGGCGCCGATAGCTCGGCGGGTACGTGCCCAGCGGCGGCCGGTGGGGTCGTGAAAGACGAAGCCGCGATACATGACTACCAGCATTGGATGCGGCGGAAGTACGGCGGGGTTACAGAGCCGGTGTGCAATCGCATGCACAAAGCGAGCAGGGGGTGTACATAAGAGAGGTAATCTGCTTTCATACTAGGGGGTCTGATATGCCAAAAGAAACGCTGAGAAGTGTCATGAGAGTCCGGCGATCGTCCGGGCTGGCAATCGAGACGGTACTTTGGGTTTGCTCGGGGATTTGGGGTCTAGCGGCTCCCGCGCCAGCCCAGGAATTCCGCGCAACGGTGAGTGGGGTGGTGACGGACGCGTCGGGCGCTGCGGTGGCAGGGGCTCAGGTTTCGGTGGTGGAGAGCAACACGAACGTGAGGACGGGCACGAAGACTGAAGAAAACGGTCACTACACGATTCCGTTCCTGCTTCCTGGAGATTACGACCTGTCGGTGACGGCCAGCGGGTTTAAGGAGTTTCAGCGGAAAGGGTGGAGGCTGAGCGCCGGGGAGAATCCCGTGATCGACGCGAAGTTGGAGGTGGGCGATGCGAAGCAGATGGTGGTGGTCTCCGCGGACATCCCGCTGATCAACCTGGAGAACGGCTCTGTCGGGACGACGATCACGGCGCGCGAGGTGCAAGACCTGCCGCTGAACGGAGGCACGCCGATCATGATGGCGTCTCTGGCGATGGGAGTGATTTCCACGGCTCAGCCTTCGGAAGTGCAGCCGTTCGCTTCGGGCGGCGGGGCGAGTTGGAGCATCGGCGGCGCGCCTTCACAGCAGAACGAGTTGCTGCTGGACGGAGTGCCGAACGCGACTTGGGACGGGCGGTTGGCGTACAGCCCCCCGCGGGATGCGGTGCAGGAAGTGCGGCCGAAAGTATTCGAGACGGACGCGGCCTTTGGGCACTCCGGCGCGGGGACGGTGAATCAGATCCTGAAGAGCGGGACGAACCGGGTGAACGGTTCGGCGTACTGGATCAACAAGCCGAACACGCTGGTGGCGAACAACTTTTTCAATAACAAGAACGGGCTGGCGGTGCCGGTGACGCATTACAACCAGTTCGGAGGGACGCTGGGCGGGCCGCTGGTGCTGCCGAAGATCGTCAACGGGAAAGACAAGCTGTTCTGGTTTTTCGCTTTTGAAGGCATGCAGCTCTCGCAGCCTGGGACGGCGTTCATGTCGGTTCCGACGGACTTGGAGCGGCAGGGTGATTTCTCGAGGATTCTGGCGGCGAAGACAGTGATCTACAACCCCTACAGCGGAGTGCTGAACGGGACGGTGATCACACGGACGGCCTTCCCGAACAACAGGATTCCGGCGTCGATGCTGAACCCGATCGCGCAGAACTACCTGCCCTATTTCCCCAAGCCGAACGTGACGACGGCGCGCGTGGACGACTTCGAGAACTTCGGCACGAACAACATCACGCGGGACGGGTTCACGAACGAACTGGGGCGGCTGGACTGGAACGCCAGCGAGAAATGGCGGACGTATTTCAACATCCGGCACACGGACTATTCGCAAACGAAAGACGACTGGTATCAGAACGAAGCAACCGGGTCGAACCTGAGCCGGTCGAACTGGGGCGCGAGCATGGACCAGGTGTACATGGTGAACGCGCAGAACATCCTGAATCTGCGCGTGAATTTCACGCGGATGTTCGAGGACCATTCTTCGCCGAGTTACGGGTTCGATCCGGCGAAGCTGGGATACCCTTCCTACATCGCCTCAAGTTCGCCGTACTTGCAGATGCCGAGCGTGACGTTTGCGACGAGCACGACGGGATACCGGACCTTGGGCCAGAACGGCGCGAACACGCTACCCTCGCAGTCGCTGCAATTCTTCGGAACGTGGAGCGGGATGAGGGGCTCGCACCAGTGGAAGGCGGGCGGGGACGCGCGCCAGTACCGGTTGAACATCGCGAACTATGGGCGTTCGGCGGGTGAGATGGGATTCACGGCGAACACATGGGTGCGCTCGGCGAGCAATGCTTCATCGACGGTGGCCAAGGGGCAGGACCTGGCTTCGTTCGTGATGGGGCTACCGACGGGTGGGAGCTATGAGCTGAACAGCTCAGCCATGTATTACGAATACTATGGCGCGCTGTTCGTGCAGGACGACTGGAGGATCCGGCGAAACCTCACGTTGAACGTGGGTGTGCGTTGGGACCGCGACTTCCCGTATCAGGAGCGTTGGGCGCGCACGAACAACGGCTTCGCGTTCAATGCGTCGAATCCATTGGAGCCGGCGGCGACGGCGGCCTATGCGAAGGCGCCGTCTCCGCTGCTGCCGCCGGACCAGTTCAAGGTTCCGGGCGGACTGACGTTTGCTTCGATGGATGACCGCAGCATCTACAGGACAGCGTCGATGTTCAGCCCGCGGTTCGGGTTTGCATGGTCGCCGGAGCGCCTGCACGGAAAGACCGCGGTGCGTGGCGGAGTGGGCATGTTTGTTTCGCCGCTGACGATCGCCACGTTACAGCCGACCGGCGCTTACTCCAGCAGCCCGCTGCAGACGCAGGCGGGTTACAGCCAGGCGACCGCACTTACGCCATCCAACGACAACTATCTGACGCCCTACGCGACGCTGGCCGACCCGTTCCCGACCGGAATCGTTCAGCCGGCGGGCGGCACACAGGGGCTCCTGACGTTCACGGGGCAGGCGATCAAGTTCCTGAACGCGGAGATGCAGAGCCCCTACGCGGTGCGCTGGACATTCGGCTTCCAGCAGATGCTGGACAAGAGCACGGCGCTGGATGTGGTCTATACCGGGAACCGGGCGAGGAGGATCCCCATCACGTATACGCAGCTGAACGGCGTGCCGTTGAATTATCTGAGCACGCTGCCGGTGCGGGATCAGAACACGATTACGGCGCTGACGGCGACGAATGCGAATCCGTTCTACGGGTTGCAGACGAGCCAATCCACGAGCAAGACGATTCAGGTGAACCAGATTCTGAGCAAGTATCCGGAGTTTCCGAATGGGAACGGGAGTCCCGGCAGCAGCGGCGTAGTAGAGAACAACCAGACGATCGGCACGTCCTACTTCAACAGCCTGAACGTGCGGATCAGCCGCAGGTTCTCGGGCGGGCTGCAGTTTACGTTCAACTACATGCGATCCATTCTCATCGAGCAGACTTCGTGGCTGAATCCGGGCGAGCCTGAATTGGAACAGAGGGTGTCGCCGTTCGACCGGCCTCACCGGTTCGTGTTCGGAGGCGTGTACGAGCTGCCGTTTGGTAAGCGCAGGCCGGTGAAGCTCAATGCGAAGTGGCTGGACCTGATAGCCGGGGATTGGCGAATGAGCGGCACCTACACCTACCAGGTGGGCGGGCCGTTCCCTTGGCTGAACGGCAGCACGAACAATCCGGGCGACTACGTCTACCTGGGCGCGCCGCTGAAGCTCAACAACAGAAACGTGGACACGGCGGCGTTTGACACAACGGCGTTCAAAACGCTTTCCACGGAACAGTTCCAGTTTCACCGGCGCACGTTTCCGACGACATTCCTCAATCTGCGAGGCGATGGGACGAACGACCTGAACATATCGCTGATGAAGGATTTCCAGCTGACGGAGCGGGCGCGCTTCCAGTTCCGCTGCGATGCGTATAACGTGCCGAACCATCCGGTGTTCGCCGCGCCGAACACGCAAGTGAACAACTCGTTGTTCGGCTACATCACGTCGCAGGCGAACCGGCCGCGCAGCGTGGCTTTCATGGCGCGATTCATGTTCTGACTGGACGGGCTAGGGCCGGATCGCGGCGGCGAAGAGGAGAAGTGCGCGATGCGGCGGAAGCCTAGTCTGGAATCAGGAAGCTGGCGGGAGCGTTGGCGCGGAGCCCGACCGTGAAGCGGCCCTCGGTGACAGCAATGGGCGCGCCTCGCGGGGCGCCGCGGAGGTTGCAGGGCTGAACGGACTTGGGCCGGATGCCTTCGGGAAGGGTGACCTGCACGCCCTCGTCGTGGCCGCTCTGATCCCACAGCCGGAGGAGCGTGCCGGCGCCGTCGGGGTTGGGCCCGAAGGAGGTGACAAGGACTCCGCCACGGGAAAGCCGGACGCCTGCGCGCTGGTTGGGAAGCGTTCCGGCGGGACCGTCGAAGACGGCGGCTTCGAGCGGAACGCGGGCTTCCAGCGAGGGCGTGACTACGCTGGCGGCGGCGTCATATTGCTGAATGGGCCAGACACGGATGCGGGAGGTCCAGGTGCCGCCGATCCACTGGGCGAAGTTGACTCCGAAGAGGTTGTTGAAGAGGTTGACGTAGACGGCCGGCTCGGGCTGGCTGTAGGTCTTGGTGTAGCGATAGCCGCCGGGGCGGCCGAGGCTGACTAGCGGCGAGTCAATGGGGCAGATGCCGAGTCCGCGGGCGCCTTCGAGGGCGGCGAGGCCGGTGTTGAGGGCGTAGATGTCGTGATTGGAGCCGTCCACGGTATCGGCGGCAGGATCGATCACACCTCCGATGCGGCCAAGGCGGAAGGCAGGCTGCTGAGGACGAAGAGGGAGGTTGAGCC
>JACQZS010000015.1 GCA_016213725.1 Acidobacteriota bacterium
AGCCTGGCCTTCGGAACTGGGGTTAGCGCCCTGGTAGATCACGGCAGGAGAGGCGACGGCCATGGCAATGCGGCTCTGGGCCAGAATCTGGCCGGTGGAGGGGCGGAGGATGAGGAATTCAGCGGTTCCGCTGGAGGGCGCATCCTTGGGGACGATGAAGCGGAGGGTATCGCTTTCGATCTTCATCAGGGGTGCAGGCAGACCATCGACCAGCAACTGCAGATCACCCAGTTCCAAAGGAAGAGGGGCGGAGGAGGCCTGGGCCGGGTCGGCAGAAAGGCGCACGCCGGTGGCCTGCAGCAGGCCGAGCATGCCGGGCGCAACGCGAGGGAATCCCGTAGCGGCGTTACCGACTGCGAGGATGGGGAAGTGCATGGTGACGCGGTGGGAGGCGTCCGAGATGAAGAGATAGTCCTGCTGGTCGAGCGCGATGTGGCGGGGCTGGTAAGCGTTGAAACTGAAGTCGGCCGGCTGTCCCGGGTTAAAGAAGAGCTGGTCGAAACGAGGGTAGCGAAGAACGCGGTTGCTGCGGAAGTCGGAGACCCAAATCTGGCCGGTGGCGGAGGAGACGGTGACGGAGATCGGGGTGACACCTTGGGCGCCGACGGGAAGCACAAGGGCGGCCGCGGCGCCGTCGGACTGGGTGCTGATGCGGCCGAAGATGAGGATCCGGTTGTTTCCAGTGTCCGAGACGTAGAGCCGGTCGTCAGTGTCCACAGAGACGCCAAGTGGCAAGTTCATCTGAGCCTCTGAGGCGCCGAAGCCAGAGCTGATGTCATCGGGCTGCCCCAATACGAGGCTGGCGGGCGCGCCGGAATAGAAGGGCGCATTGAAAACGAGCACACGGCTCTGGGCCAGGTCAGCCACTACGAGATTGCCGTCCATGGTCAAGGTGACGGCCGAGGGGCGGTAGAGCGAACTGCGGGTGACCTCCCCGGTGGGGCGCGAGGTGAAGTCCGGCTGTCCGAGAACCGTGTCAGCGGCCTGGTTTTCGCCCAGGTGATCAAAGGGGCGGGGGAAGCGCAGAACGCGGCCATTGCCGGAATCGGCCACCCAGAGGTTTCCGTCGGCATCGGTGACGATGCTGGCAGGCAGGGTGAGCCCCGTAGCGGTGGGGCTGCTGGGATCGTTTGTGGGAGAGTTGAAAAGACTGCGGGTAAGGCTCACCTGGCCGATGACGAGGTCTGCGGTATCGCCGTACTTGAAGCGGCGGGCATCGGCGAAGCCCAGAATGCGGTTATTCCCGGTATCGGCGATGTAGAGGCGGGGCGGATTGGAGGTGCGGTCGATGAAGGTAGCCGGCCCCAGGGTGAGCCCGGTCACCTGACCGTTGCTGAGCAGCAGGGGCAGCGTGCCGGTGCTGAGTTCCCTGCCCTCGACGAGGTTCTGGGAGTTGAGGTTGAAATCGTACTGGCCGAGAACCCGATCTGCCGGGGCGATGATATTCTCGGCGGCGTTGTAGGTAAGCGACAGCACGCGATGATTCATGCTGTCGGCGAGGAAAATCCCGCCGCTCCAGGGCGCAGCGCCAACGGGCGCGGAGAGGGAGGCATTGGTGGGCTCGATGCCGGTGCCTCCGTTGGCCTGGCTGGAGTAGAAATCAATCTGGCCGTAGAGTGCGGTCATCTTGGGGGAGAACGAGTAGGAGAGCAGGTCCTCCGCAGGCCAGGTGGCGACGGGATCGTAGCGGACGATCCGGTTCTGCAACGTATCAGAGACGAACAGGTAGTCTCCGATGCAGAACAGGCCCTGCGGGCCTGCGTTCATCGTCGCGCCCGAAATGCTGATGCCGAACATCCATTCGTTGGTGAACAGCGGAGCAGGCTGATTCGGGGCCTGGACATAGATACCCAGAATGCGGTCAGCCGGCGCGCCGGAATAGATCGAAGCGGCCTTCCAGACCAGTACCCGGGATAGATCGTCGGCGAAGAAGAGATTCCCTGAGGCATCGAAGGCGAGCGGCCCGCCAAACCGGATGCTGCGTTTGTCGATCCGGTCCGTGCCCACGTTGTAGCGGCCCAGGTTGGGGGTGGCGGTGCTGAAGTCCACCTGCCCGAGCACGAGGTTGGCGCCGATGGAGGAGCCCCCCGAACCGGTATTGGAGGGACCTGCGACATCGGAGGCGGGATAGCGCAGAATGCGGTGGTTGCCGGAGTCGCTGAACCACAGATTTCCCTGCTTGTCGAAAGTGATGCAGGCTACTTGAATGCCGCCCGTGCTGGGGCCATTGGTCTTAATCGAAATGGCGGTCACTGTTTCAGGGCTGGAGGAGGTGTAGCGGCGATTGGCCTCGCGATGGTTGAGCCCATCCTGACCTACGACGAGGTCTGCAAGGATGGCCTGCGTCTTGGGCTGGGCGAAAGGAGCGGGGTAACGCAGGATCCGGTTGTTGCCGGCATCGACGACGAAGAGGTTCCCCGTGGAGTCCACGGCAATGGAAGTGGGCGAGTAGAGGCCGCTGGTGAAGGACGACCCGGGCCCCATGGGCAGCGTCGAATAGAAATCCTTCTGGCCGAGGACAAGGTCAGCCACCGCGCCGTTCTGGAAGCTGGTGGCATCCTTCCAGGCGAGAATGCGGTTGTTCCCCGAATCCGCCACATACAGGATAGGCGGCTTGGCGGAGGCATCCACGGCAACACCGTGGGGGTTGTACAATTCCCGGCCCTCCACCAGGTTGGGAGCAACGGTGTTGGGATAGACAACGTCCTGGATGGTGCGAGGAGAGGAAAACTGGCCGAAGATCTTGGCTGGAACCGGATTCAGTGTGTACTGCGCCGACGAGACTGCTCCGAAGATGAGGCAGAGCCCCAAAAGTACGACAATCTGTTTATTTTTCATAGTGATATGCAACTTCACCCCAGTTCACCTAGGACCACCTTAACACGCTCCACCGGGCAAAACCATCCCCTGACGGCACTAGACCGAAGGTCCACCAGGTAGAGTGATAAACTCGGATTTGACCGTCGCTCCATCATCTCGTTCTCAGGCCCGATCTGAGGCTCGTTCGCAGGACGAGGCGGTTGCGCCGAAACCGCGCGTCTGCGCCGTCAGCTACTTAAACACCAGCCCCCTAGTGTGGGGTGCGCTCAACGGCCCACAAAAAGGAAAACTTGATCTGAGCTTCGCCGTTCCTTCGATCTGCGCAGACCGAGTAGTCAGCGGCGATGCGGACGTCGGACTGGTCCCGATCATTGAAGTAGATCGCAATGGTCTGAATTTGGTTTCAGATGTTTGCATTGCCTGCCGCGGCGACGTTCGCAGTATCTATCTGATATCGGCAAAGGACTGGGCAGACGTTAGCACCCTGGCTGTGGACACGGGTTCGCGGACGTCCGTGCAGCTGGCGCGGATTATTCTGGAACAGCGCTATGGCGTGCGGCCCAAATTAGAGGTGATGGAACCGGACCTGCCACGAATGCTGGAGTGCGCCGACGCGGCGCTGCTGATTGGGGATGCGGCGTTGTCGATCGATCCCTCCGAGGTGGACCGGCCGCTGCTGGATTTGGGCAGGGAGTGGATCGAGTGGACTGGGCTGCCGATGGTATTCGCGGTATGGGCGGGGCGGGAGGCCGGGCGGTGGCCGGAACTGGCGGGACTGCTCGAAGATTCCCGGCAGTATGGGCTGGGCGAACTCGACGCTATCATAAAGATAGAGGCGGAACGGAGAGGTTTCAGCGAGGAACTGGTGCAGCAGTACCTGACGCGGAACGTCTGGTTTCATCTGGGTAAGGAAGAGCGGGCAGGAATGAATTTGTACCTGGACTTTGCCCGGCGGCTGGCATAGCGCCAGGCCGGCAGCGGAGAAGATAAAAGATGATGACTCAGCAGGAAGCAGTGGAGCTGTTTCAAAGCGACGACCTGATCGGCATTGGCATGGCCGCGGATGCGCTGCGGCGCAAGCTGCACCCCGAGGGTGTCGCCACCTACATCATCGACCGGAACATCAACTACACGAACTTCTGCACGGAGTATTGCAGCTTCTGCGCCTTCTACCGCCCGATGGGGCACAAAGAGGGCTACGTGCTGGATACTGAGACGATCTGCGAAAAGATCCGCGAGACCGTGGAACTGGGCGGAACGGGCGTGCTGATGCAGGGGGGCTTGAACCCCGACCTGAAGATCGAGTGGTACGAGCAGCTGCTGAAGACCGTGAAGACGCGCTTTCCGCAGGTGTGGATGCACTGTTTCTCGGCGCCGGAGATTGGCTGCATCGCCGAGGTGAGCGGGCTGAGCCTGCGCGATACCATCGCGCGGCTGCGGGATGCCGGGCTGGATTCGATTCCAGGAGGCGGAGCGGAAATCCTGGACGACGACGTTCGTCAACGGATCTCGCGGCTGAAGTGCAGCACGCAGGAGTGGGTGGACGTCCACGTGACGGCGCATCAACTGGGCCTGCGCACGACGGCCACCATGATGTTCGGCTGCGGTGAAACAGTAGAGCAGCGCGTGCGGCACCTGGAAGTGGTCCGCCGGATTCAGGAAGAGACGGGCGGCTTCACGTCGTTCATTCCATGGTCGTTCCAAAAGGAGAACACGTCGCTGGGGCGGAACGTGAAGGACGAAGCGACGGGTGTGGAATACCTGAAGACGCTGGCGATTTCGCGGCTATACCTGGAAAACATCCTGAACGTGCAATCGTCGTGGGTGACCCAGGGGTTGAAGATCTGCCAGGTGGGGCTGCGGTTCGGCGGCAACGACGTCGGCTCGATCATGATCGAGGAGAACGTGGTGAGCGCGGCAGGCGCAAGGAACCGCGCCAGCGAAGAAGAGTTGAGGCGCATCATCCGCGACGCGGGCTTCATCCCGAAGCAGCGGGACTCGCTCTACCGGACCTATTACCTGAACTAACGTGCGCCGACGAGGCGCAGAGCAGTGGCGGCGCCGCCGGCCCGCTGCAACCCGGGCACGAAGAAGTTGTCGGCGAGTTGAGCATCCGAGGCGTCGAACTCCGCGGGCCGCGTCTCGAACCGGACCGGAGTATCGGACATGGCGGCCGCAAACAGGGCCCACCAGCGAGCCTTGCCCTCTGCCTGAATCTCGATCGCACCCGGCTTCTTCGCCGCCAGGGCGGAGATGGCGGCCAGGACGTCGGAAGCGCGAGCGGCGTCGTCGCTGGGGTTGAAGGTGAGGAAGTGCTTGTGGGAGCGATCCCGGGGGGCCTGCGCCGCGCCGGTCTGGAAGGCATCCACAAGCAGGACGGCACGGCCGGCAGCGAGCAGTTTCTTCACGCCGGCGGACTCAGCGGCCGCCTGAATTCCGCCAGGGTGGACGTAGAGCACTGCGGGCGACGCCCCATCGATGTAACGCATGGGGACCGCCTGGGCGCCCGGCTGGGCGGAAACCGCAAACGTAGCGCGCAGCAGTGCCCGGCCCTGGGCCGGGGTGAGGCTCTGCGCCTGCCGCCGCGCGGCGGCCTTCCAGTCTTCGAACAACTGATCAAAGGTCCGGGCATGAGAGGGGAGCGCGCGGCCGTTGAAAACCATCATGTCCTGCAGTTGCTCGACAGCGACGACGCGTTCCTTGAAGGGCGGCGCGCCGGGCAGAAGCTGCTTGCGGAGGAAGTCGTAGACGGCCTGGCGGCTGTCCTGGTTGTAGTTGTGCGGCGCATCGAACTGGACGGCTTCGACGAGTTCGGGCTTGCCATAGAGACTCCAAACGGTCTTCAGCGCGGGATATTCCTGGCGCGGCACATTCCTGGTCCAGTCGCCGGTGGCGGCCACGGCGAGCATGGGGCGCGGCGCCATCAGGGCCGCGATTTCAATGTTGTTTGTGCCGATCCGGAGTCCGGGCGCATTCTCGCAGATGCAGCCGCCCTGCATGATGCCGCTGATCATGTTCACGGGCGCGGAGACGCGGATGCGCTGATCCACCGCAGTCAGCAGAAAGGTCTGAGTGCCGCCGCCGGAAGCCCCGGTCATGGCGAGCTTCTGCGGATCGACGTCCGGCAGAGACTCCAAAAAGTCGGCGGCGCGAATCGAATTCCAGAGTTGGAGCCCCAAGGGCGTGAAGCCCCAGAGCTGGTGGGCCGGCGTGGAAAAATCGTGCGGCGTCTGTGCCGTGTCGTTGTAGCCGACCATGTCGTAAGCGAAGACGACGAAACCGTTGCGGGCGAGATTGATGGCGAGAGTGGGGGTGGAGCAAAGAGGCTGGTTCTCGAGCCGGCCATAACTCCAATGGCCGTGGGGATGCAGCACGGCCGGATGGCGGCCGGCGGACTTGGGGCGATACAGGTTTCCGCCCAGCCAGTAGCCGGGCATGGTCTCGATGGCCACCTTCTCGATGGTGTAGCCGTTGCGCTCCAGGCGGCCCGTGACGATGGGGGTCAGCGCGGTCTTCGCCGGCAGCGGATCCAGGCCGGCGGCGATGAGAATCTGCGATCGCAGCTGGACCTTGCGGGCCTCCCACGCCGAGAGGGTGGCGGGTGCAGTGAAACTGCAGGGCGTGTCGGTGTCGGGGGTGGAGGTATTACGGATGTCGGCCCCGGCCAGAACAAGGGCGAAAACTAGGAAGCATGGGAGAATGCGCATCGGTCTATATCCTGAGAACAGGTGCCCTACATGGTATCAACGTGGGCTATGAATCGGGGAAAAGCCTGCTGCGGTGGCGAAAATCGTAGAACTGCAGGCGGCAGTAGGAACAGTAGAGGATGGGCGCACCCAGCCAGCGCTGAATGGTGCTGACCGGGTTGCGGTAGATGTGTTCGATGTGATCGCGCTTATCGAGTTTCTTGAGGCGCGGATTGGAGCAGCGCGGGCAGCGGGCAGTGAGCGAAAGCGCCGGGTAGACAGCGAGTTGGGAGACTTGCTCCTCGCGGCCGCATTCAGGGCAGTAGTATACAGCGGCGTGAAAGAGTCGTTCCCACAAGCCACGCCTTCTGCGTCGCATCCTTGGGTTCTGGCACACGGGGCAAGTCATGCAAAGAGCTGTCTTACGATCCTATTCTCGCTCAATCCAATTAGATAGGGAAACAGCCAATTTCTCTCAAAGAACCTTTAGGGAATAAGTAGCTCCGGCTTTCGTCTGAAAGTGGAGAACGCCTTGCTGGGATTGCGGCTGGACCGTAGCGCCGGAGGGCAGCTCGGCTACACTCAACCTGGCGGTTTGCCAGGGGTTAGCAAGGCGCAGATCGGCTCCCCGTTCGCTGGTAATCGTGAGAGACCGGACGGCGCGGCCATCCCAGGAAGCGGAAACCAGGAAAGCGCCGGCGGCGCGGAGGTTGCGGAAGCTGGCCGGGCCGAGGCCTATGGTATTCGGGAAGACGCGCAGGACGCCGTCGTAGCTTTGCAGCAGGCACTCATTCAGGACGGCGGGCAGGGAGAGGTTCTCCGTCCAGACGCCCATGCGCATCATGAAGTCGTAGTTGGTCTCGTCGCGATAGCGGCCGAGCGCCTGCCGGACGCGGTCGTTTGCCATGCCGAGCGGCGTGAGGCAGTAGCGGACTTCGCGCTTGAACCAATCGAGGTCCAGCATGGCGAGCCGGGCGCGGACAAAGGGCTGCCAGACCAGGTCGTTACCGCCTTCCAAACGGACCAAACGGGCGGTTCGGCGGGCGAGTTCGAGCGCATCGGGAGAGGAGCCGAGGCCAACCTGCTCCGCGGGGAAGACGGGAGAAAGGGTCACCGGCACGTTGTAAACCCATTCGTGGGGCGCGTTCTCAATGTCCAGCCAGACTTTGCCGTAAGGGCCCTCTCCGGCGGGATAGGGCGCGAGGTTCCGGCGGACCTCATCCCACTTGGGACGCAGGCCGGCATCGGCATCGAGCACTTTAGATGCCCGCCGGACGGCGTCGAGCAGGAATTGAATGAGGGCGATATCGATGATGCAGTTCTTGTTCAGGCGGTAATCGACCGTTGCGCCCCAGTTCTCGGGCGAGACGGTGGGATAGACATGGTACTTGCCGTCGGCCTCCTTCTTCACGAATGCGACGATGAAGTCCGTGGCAGCGCGGAGGATGGGATAGATGCGGCGGAGGTAGTCGAGATCGAGCGTGTAGAGGTATTGCCACCAGAGGCTCTGAACCGTCCAGGGCGTCTCACAGATCTCATAGCCCCAGGGTGGGGCCGGATAGGGGTTGACGTTACTGGGCACGGGGTAGGCGGTGTGGGGGAAGTAGGCGCCGGGCAGACCGAACTGAACGCGCGCGTTCCATTCGGCCATGGGCATCAACTGCTCGACGAGCTTGGTGTACGGCTCATGCTGCTCGACGTGATTGGAGGAGAAGACGCCCCACCAGACCTGCTGCGTGTTGTAGTTCATGTGGTAGTCGCCGTGCCAGGCGGTACCGATTCTGCCGCTGCTCCAATTTCCGAACAGGCCCGGAGCGGTCTTCCCCGGTTTGAGGCAACAGGCGAGGAAATACTGATTGCGATACCAGATGGATTCGAGTTCCCGATCAGCGAACTCCACGGCGGATTGCGACCAGAAGCGCGCCCAGGCGGCGGCGGAGTTGGCGCGCAGAGCGGCAATGGGCTGGGCGGCCCAGGCGGAGGCGCTGGACTTGGCCTGTGCGATGGAGTCCGGGTGGTCCAGTGGGGTGAAAAGAGCAACATCCAGGCGGAAGGGCTGCGCCGCGTTCGATTTCAGAAATGCCCGGTGGCGGCGAGGCTCAGCGGCTTCCGCCCGCCAGGCCCCGGCAAGCGTCCCGTGAAGAGCAAAATTGCGGTCTTTGGGGCTGGCGGGAGGATCGGGCTGGGCGTCCGTGGGCGCGGTGGCAGGCAGGTGCTGGTAGCCGGAGAAGCTGGCGCCCTCCGCGGAGAGAACCGGCTGGGGGAGCTTGGCCTCCGCGTCCCAGTTCATCTGGTAGGCGACGGACTGCACGGGCGAGGGCGAGTCGCTGGAGACTGAGATGTGATTGAGGTCGCGGCTGACAAAGACCTGCAGGGTGACGGGCCGCTGTTGGCCGCGGAGGTCGTCGTAGTTGAGAGCGATGGTGAGGAGCCCGTTGGCGAGATCCAGTTCCTGGCGGACCAGGCTGACCTGGCGGGAATCCCAATGCAGCCAAATCGTGCCGCACGGCCAGGGGCGGGGCCACGGTTTGCGGTAAGAGGACTGGGTTTTTACGGCGTACTCGCGAAAGAAATCGATGTTGGATTCCAGGTAGGTCATGTCCGGCTTGCCCTGCCGCTTGGCTTCCTCGCCGGCGCGTTTCCAGAGTTCCAGAACCTCGGGAAAGGTCTTCAGGTGCTGGATGTGGTCTTCGCTGACTCGAATGTCCCAGGAGTCGCTCTTGCCGATGTGCAGGCCGAGGGCGTCGGGCCGAACCGTGACGCACACCCCAATGTCGCCATTGCCGAGCAGGATGCCCTCGAAGAAGTCGGGCGTGGGCTGAAGCCGGACCAGGTTGTGCCGGCGGGCGATGGCGGAGGCATCGAGCGGCGCAGCAGCGGGCGGCGCGGCCACGCCGACGGCTGTGAGCGCAGAGGACTGGAGGAAGGATCGGCGGGAAGGGGACATGATAGTCCAAATCATGTCAGATCCAGGGCGTGGGCGCAGTCCCCTTTCAGACGCCGGCGGCGAAGCGCAAAGCGGCAGAGGGCTAACGAAGAACCGGAGCCGGTTTTGGCGCCGGATCTCCTATTTTCGGCCCCGGCGCAGAAAGATCAGAAGCAGGCCGGCGCCGAGCATCACGGCGGTGCCGGGTTCCGGAATCTGCCCGATCTCATCCCGCGTATTCACGGTGAGCCTGGCGTCATACCAGGCAGAACCGCCGGTGACGGTGTCGTCAAAGTCCAGGATCAACTGGTACCCGTTGCCGCTGGTGGGCGCTTGGTAGATGGATAAGGCTTCCCGGCCTGAAATGACGTCCAGGCTGATGCTGGCGATGGTGGCCCCCGGCAGAGCCGGATCGAGGCTATTGAATACGTCGGACAACTGATCCCCACTGGTGCCGCCAGGCCAGTTGGGCCACCACTGGACTGCGTTCATCACGGGCACGCCATTGAGGGTGGAGCTCAGAATGGTGGGATTGTCCCCAGAGTGTTGACCGGGAACGGTGAATGACAGGTTGTGCCACTGGAGAGTGCTGCCCTGCATGAGGAGCAGGCTGCGGCCATCGATGACGGCCTGAATGTCGTAAACGATGGTAGCCGCGGAGACTGACTGCACGCCGAGGCACGCGAGAATGAGCAGAAACAACAGGATTGTTCGACGAGACACAGGTCTCTTCCTCCGATGAAGCGATGATAGACCTCGCCGAAACCGGAGTCAATTATTTTCAGGCCTTATTGTCCTAATTGACTCGACAAACCCGGAGATAGCCGTCTCGGGGCGCCGGATCAAGGCCGGCCGCGGAGCCAGACTTCGTAATCCGGGCTGCGAAAAATGCGGTGGAAGCCAGCGTCCAGCTGATTCTGGACGCAGGCGGCTGCGGCGGGTTCGCTCTGGCGCGCACGCTGGAGCCAGCGCCGCTGCCAATGGCTGGTAATGTAGATGTCCGGCCGGCGGCCGCTGTAGCAGCCCATCCTCACGTCATCCTGCAGGAGGCCGCTGAAGCCGAGGGCGAAAGCAAGTTCGGCTGGACCCGCAATGGACCGGCCAGGATAGCGCCGGAGAAGTTGCACGACAGGCTGGTAGTCTTCCCGGAGATTTGAGCGGCGAATCTCATGGCGAACCGCGGATGCCTGCAGGAACACAAGCGCCAGCAGCAAGGCGGCGGCGAGGCTCCGGCGGCCTGCCACAAAGTCAAATCCGGAGATCGTGGCGAGGGCCACAATCAGCGGGAGCAGGTGAATCAGATAGTTGCTGAGCTTCAGGCCATCGAAGAGCCAGAAGAAACAAAAATGGGTGGCAAACAGAATGAGAACGAGTCTGACGCCACGGTCCTTCCACAGCGGCGCGCGAGCGAGAATCCAGACGATGCCGGCCGCGTAGGCCCACAGCACCGCAAGGCCCGCCCAGGGTGGATAGCTCTGCAGATAGCGTCGGTTCAGCTCGGCGGAAAGCGCTGTCCAGGGGTGGAGTAGTCCGGAAAACCGCCGCGCCCCTTCATACTCGCCAGCGAAACCGGAGATGTTGCCCCCCAACTGGGAAAGGAAAGAGGGCCAATCCGCCGACGCCCAGGTAAGAAGGCAGGCTCCGGCGACGAGATAAGGGACCAGGGTGGCGATCATGGCACGAGGAGTGGGCCGCCAGCCGGAGAGGAAAAACTCGAGGACCAGGAGATCCAATGTGTAGACAAAGGCGCTCGGATGGGCGAGTAGGCCCAGTGCGGCAAGAGCGTGTGCGGCCAGCCGCGCCCAGCCGGGATGCCGAGCGTTGAGCAGGAGAAACACTGCCAATCCGCCGCTGCCCAGCAGCGCGCAGAGGGCTTCCATCCGGCCGAAAGTTGCGCTCCGCAGAAACTGATAGTCCAAGGCAAGGAGAAAGACACAGACCGGGGCGGCGCGTGCTGTGCCGGGAATCTCCCGCAGAATGACGTACCAGGCGGCAATCAGACCCAAACCACAGAAGAAGGAAAGCAGGCGCAACGTGAGGAGGTTGAAACCGAAGGCCTTGTACCAGGCGGCCTGCAGGACGAGGTGGAGGGGCATCACCCAGTAGGTGTGACGATCGATTCCCGCCAGCCAGGTTCCTTCAGAACTCAGGATGCTGGTTCCTAAGTGCCCGTGCTGCAACAGATTGAGCGCCGGGTCTGCGAACCATGCCTCGTTGGGGATCGGCGTTGACTCCACACATAGCGGGAGCCCCAAACAGACAAAAGCCAGCCCGGCTGCGAACAACCGGGCTGGCGTGGATCGGACGATATTCGCAAGCACCTACTTCTTCCGGTTCCGCCTCCAACCGGCATAGCCGATGGCTGCCAGGCCGGCTCCCATCAAGGCGATAGTAGCCGGCTCCGGAACCGGATTGATTGCACCTCCGTCGTTATTGTCGACCGCCAGTGCGACAGAGGCACCGAGGGCTAAGATGCACGCAATACGCTTGAGCATGGGTCTCCTCCTCACTTGCAAACGGGCCCAAATGGCTATTGGCAGAGTGTAGCCCTGAATGCAGGCCGGGTAAAGGCCCTAGTCGCATCAATATTCGGTATTAGAACTACTCCTACGGGCCAAGATGAAGTATTTATTAGATTGTCAGCCTGTGCAAGTCTAAACGGGATGCAAACAGTCAGGGCCGAAGGAAAGCGCCGGCAGTACAACGGCGACCTCAATTGATCCCTCTAGCCCTACAGTCCTACGCGTCCAATACCGATGTTAGGACATACACCTGATCTGAGTCTACGGATGCGGGAGAACAGTGTCCATTGCGAGAAGTGTTGTCATGAGAAGTCCGATTAGTGTCATTATTCTGTTGATCTTTTTAGCTTCCATCCTGCCAGCGGCGCATGCCGCAGACTTCGACCTTTCAGCCGTCATCCGGGCAGGCGCAAATGCGGGAACGTGGGATTTCGCTGTGGGCCCCAGCGGCAACGCCGGGGTGAACGGCGATAGCCTCTCACCGTATTACGGAAACAACTTCCCGCACTCATTCCGGCTCGGGTACACCAGCGCCACGAACTCGGCATATCTGCGGCTAATGACCAGAAACGGGCAATGGCGTCAAGTGACCTATGCGCCAGGCGGCGCCGGCCTGGGCGCTGGAGCGACGTGGACGATTCCGGCTACGGACCTGTATGTCACAGCGGAGGGGAAACCAGTATCGACCGGCATCACGGTGAGCAACCTGGCCTTGGGGCCGGGGCTGATCACCATCAACCCGCTGAGTTCGACCCTGAGCGCTTCTCAGACCGGCTCCACGGTCACGGACAGCGCGTCAGGGCCAACCGTGTTTCAGACGATGGGAACCGGCGACTGGGTGGTCACCGGTCTGATTGCGTTCTCCGGCCTCTCGAGCTACACACCCGGGGGCGCCAATGGAGATCAACTGCGATTCGGCTTCAGCGCACACGGGACCAGCACTCCAGAGCCGACCACCGCCGCAATGCTCGGGGTGGGATTGATGCTCTTAACGGCGGGTTCAATCCGCAACTTCCGTAGAGGAGCGGGGAGGTAGACGCATGACGATGCCCACCAATCCGCGATTTGCCGACTACCTGGCGGTCCTGTCGACAGGCGACTACCTGCACGTGGTGCGGAGGAGATGGCTGCTGGTGGCGATCTGCGCACTGCTGGGACTGGCAGGCGCAGCCGTGTATTGCCGGTTCTACCCGGACCAGTATGTGTCGCGCACCATCATCCGGTTCATTCCCCAACAGGTTTCGGAGAAGTACGTTCAGTCCAACGAGTCGATGATTGCCGAGCAGCGGGCCAATGCCCTGACACAGACGCTGGCCAGCACTCTGACTGCGCGCAAGCTGATTCAGGGGATTGGGCTGTATCCGGAGCTGAGGCGATTCCTGACCGCCGCAGACCTGGTGGAGCGATTCCAGCGGGATCTCAAGGTCACGAGCACAGCGTCTCAAGGTTCGTCGGGCCGGAGCATTCCGACGGTCGAAATCTCATTCAGGAGTTCCGATCCCGAAAAGGCCAAACGGGTTACGCAGCAGTTGGTAGAGATCATCTACGAAGCGAACCGGAGATACAAAGGGGATGAGTCCCTGGGCACAACGGACTTCCTGACTTCCCAGGTACAGACCACCCGGAACCAGTTGGCGGAGTTGGAGGAGAAACTCGGCGAAGACGGAGTGCAGGACCGGATTGAGGGCGGCCACCAGTGGGCGGTCAAGCTGGAGAATTTGCATAGTCTGGAAAGCCGCCTGGGGCAGGTGCAGTCGAATCTGAGGAGCCTGAACCAGGACCGGGAGGAGCGCCTTCAGGAGATTAGGGAAATAGAGTCGCAGTTGCGCCGGGTTCCGGACACGACGACCGCGGAAACAGAGCCGCCCAGCATGGAGCTGTTGAGGATTCGCGAATGGATGCACGATGCCGCGGTGAACACGATGCAGCTGAGGGAGCGCTACAAGTCGAATCACCCGAGCCTGACTCTGGCCGAGGTGGCTGAAGCAAAGCTGAAAGAAGAGGCGCGCCAGCAGCAGGCCAGAGACGTGGAACTGGCGCGAAACCGGCAGAGCCGGACCCTGAAGGAAAAGCAGGATCAACTGCGGGCGAGCCTGGCAGCCCTCGACATCACCATCCGCGCCAGACAGGACGAAGAATCCCGGCTTTCGAGGCAAGTGCGGGAGGTACGCGCCACCACAACCAGGACGCCGCAGGAGGACACCGAGTATCTGCGTCTCACACGCGAGTACATGGGCGTGAAAGAGTTCTACATGAACCTGCAGCGAAAGCTGGAAGAGTCTCGCGTGGCAACGGAAATGGAGCGCATGGGGCGGGGCGGGGTGATCGAGGTAGTGGATCCGCCCACAACGCCTCCATCGGCGGAGCAGCCCGTATTCGCCATGAAGCTGTCGCTGGGGTTGGCCGCCGGATTGTCCGTGGGCCTGCTGATCGTGTTTGGCCTCTTCTCGATGGAGCCGCAAGTGAGAGCGGAGGCGCATTTGCAGCTTTGGCAGGGTGCGGTCCTGCTGGCGGAGATTCCGGGTACAACCGGCACGCGGCCCCGCTGGATTGGGCGGCTTTCCTCCGGCTCGGCCGCGATGATCTTCCTGCTGCTGTTCACACAAGGCTGCGGCCGTATCGGTCCGCACTCCCGGGAGCACTACCTGAAGAGAGGCGACCAGGCGCTGGTCCGAGGCGAATATCGTGTTGCGATTCTGGAGTACCGGCGTGCGCTGAAAGAAGACCAGCGGTACGGCGAAGCGCACGAGAAGCTTTCCGCCCTGCTGATGAGCCTCGGAGAGGCGGAGGAGGCCTACCCGAGCCTGCTCCGGGCCGCGGAACTGCTGCCCGAGCGGCGGGATGTACAGTTGCGGCTGGCCGACTACATTCACAGGGTCTACTTCGGCGATCCGGCCCGGCCGATGACAGCCCTCCGCGAGATCGAAGATATCGCAGCGAAGCTGGTGTCGCGTTGGCCGTCTGAGCCGGAAGGTTACCGCTACCAGGCGTTCGTGCTCATAGAACGGCACAGGCCTGAGGAGGCGATGACGACCTTGAATACGGCGATGGCGAGGATCGGCTCCAGGCCGGCGCTGGTATGCGACCTGGCTGCGATCTACGTCAGCCAGCAGCAGTTCGAGACGTCCCATCAACTTCTGGCGGGCCTGGTGCGGGAGCAAACCACCTACGAGCCAACCTACGACCTGCTGTACCTCCAACTGATGGAGCGGCATAAAACGGATGAGGCAGGCGCAGTATTGAAGGCCAAATGGCAGGTGACCGGCAAACTGGATTCCGGGCTGCAGTATGCAGCGCATCTTCACTCCACTGCCGGCCTTCAGCCGGCGCAGGAACTGATGGCTGAACTGGCCTCGAACGCAGCAGCCGAACCCGGGAGCAACGCCCGGATGGGCGACTTCTGGCTGAATCGCGGAGAGACGGCGCTTGCGAGAGCCGCCTATGAGACAGGCCTCCAAACTGAGGAGCCATCCCACAGCTTGTATGTGGGCCGCCTGGTGGAACTGGGAATCTCAGAGAAGAAGCGGAAAGAGGCAAGTACCTTCCTTCAAGCTGAGCTGCGCAAAGCTCCCAAGGACCTGACGCTGTCGGCTTACCGGGCGGCGCTGGATGTCGACTCAGGGACGCCCGAGACGCAGATCAGAGCGCGGATGGAATTGGAGTCGATCCTGGCGCGGATGCCGCATTCTGCTTTCGTCCGGTACCACCTGGGCCGGGCGTACTTGCGAATCGGGGAAACAATGAAGGCGGCTGATCACCTGGAGCGCTGCGTTCGCCTGGACCCGAACTATGCACAGGGCTGGCTGGCTCTGGCAGAGTCCGACTACGCCCGCGGCAACGTGCAGCGCGCCCAATCACGCGTGGACGGCCTGCTGGCAAGGGCGCCCAACCATCCCGGCGGGTTGTTGCTCAAAGCCCGCCTGCAAAAGGAAGAAGGACGCCTGGAGGAAGCGGAACATAGCTTGCATGCGGCGCGCCAGGCAGGCGCAGGCAGAGACGAATTGGTACTGGAACGCGCTTCCATCGAGCTGGAGAGAGGGAACTACAACGACTGTCGGCAGTTGCTGAAGTCCGCGTGGGAAGGCTCCCACGAGGACGAAGGTTACGTCTTCCTGCTGGCGCAGGCGGAATTCTCCGGCGGCCGCGTGCAGTCAGCCCTGGCGCTGCTGTCGGAGCGCGTGGCGCGAGCGCCGGAATCCCGGCGTCTGCGCGAACTCTATGCGAACCTGCTCACCAGGACCGGCGACCTGCCAGGCGCCATCAAGGCATTCTCACAGCTGCGGCGGGCCTACCCGGCCGTTGGAGAATACTCCTTGGCCGTGGCGGACCTTTACGCGCTGAGCGGCAAACTGCGCGAGTCCACCTCGGAATACCAGACGGCGCAGAGAGCGCTGCCCCGCGACAGCAGCGTATGGCTGCACTATGCGGCGGTGCTCACGGCCACCGGGGACCTGGAAGGCGCTCACGAGGCTTACGTGAAGGCCCTTTCTCTGGACAGCAGCAACCCGTTCATCATGAACAATCTCGCCTACCTGCTGGCGCGCCGCGGCAAGAACCTGGAATACGCGCTGCAGCTGGCCCAGGACGCCACACGCGCGCTGCCGCAGCGGCGCGAACCGCTGGATACGCTGGCCTACATTCACCTCCGGGTGGGCATGAGGAAAGCCGCCATCGAGGACTTCGATCGCCTGCTCCTCAGCGCCAGTCCGGAGGACAAAGGCCAACTGGAGGCCGCCCGGGGCGACGTACGCCGGGGCGAACTGCTGATTGCGGCCCGCCGGCTGGAATCTATGAGAGACAATCACGCCAAACGATGGGGAGGAACAAGACTGTGACGCAAACAGAGGTACTTTCAATCGCGTCCTCCAGCCCTCTGCTGAACCTGGACCGCATGTTGCGCCATGAGGCTCCGAAGCAGGATCCGGCCACGAGTACTCACGGTCCAGATCACGAGGCCGGGATCCACGCACCCTTGGCCCGGGACGCCGGCCTGGAACAGCCGGTTGCTGCCGCAACCGCCCAAGAGCCCTCCGCCGCGGCGGCGCCCTCCCAGGCTGCCGCGATAGCCCCTGCCGAGCCCGGGGCACAGCTCCCCGTGCAGGAACTGAGCGCGGACGGACGCAAGGCGTTCTTCCTGATGCGCAGAGAAGCGCCCGAGGCGTACCTGCAACAGTTCCGGCAGCTGCGCAGCCGCCTGTTCCGGTTTCAGGAAACTCTTGGCCGGCAACGCGTCGACTGCCGCTCGCTTCTGGTCACGAGCCCTTCAGCGGGAGAGGGCAAGAGCTTCGTTGCAAGCAACCTGGCGCTGATGATGGCAGTGGCACCGCAGTGCCGGATTCTCCTGGCGGACTGCAATGTCCACCGGCCATCGTTTCCGGAACGATTTCACCTGCGCGAAGGCGCCGGCCTGAGGAACGCCCTGGCGGGCGCGCCCTGGCAGTCTGTCTCGAGGCGGTTAAAGGGTACAAATCTATTCGTCACCGGACTGGGCACGCAGACATCGTCCAGCCAGGAGCCTCTGGACTACAACAAACTGAAGTCCTGGATGGACGACGTGAAGAAAGACTTTCAGTGGATCATCCTGGACGGGACGTCGCTGGAGGAGTCTCCCGACGCAGAAATGTTGAGTTACGCCACAGACCGGACGTTGCTGGTGGTCCGCAAGGGTCAGACCCGGTTTGAAGAGATGGACCGCTGCCTGTCGAAGATCGACGACTCGCTGCTGGCTGGAGTCGTATTCAACCAATAGCGAAGCGGTGCGCCGCACTCCAGACGGAATTGGTGAGCCGGGCGGGGGTCGAACCCGCGACCACCTGATTAAAAGTCAGATGCTCTACCACTGAGCTACCGGCCCATTCCAGGAGGGCGCCAAAGGCGGGACTCCTTCAGGATAACAGCCGCGCCCCAGGGTGTACAATCACCGCAGAATGCACCGCAGAAGCTTCCTCGCCACCGCGGCAGCCGCCTCCTCGGCCGCCGCGCCCGCCGGCCAGCCTGTCCTGCTCGGCGGCCCCACTTTTCTGAAATCCTCCGATCCGCGCGAACTGGCCAGAGAGGCGCGCCGGCTGGGTTACTCCGCCGCCTACTGCCCCAGGGCGGCCTCAAAGGACACCGCGCTGCTGAAGGCCATCGAAGAGGGCTTTGCCGCCGAAAAGGTGGTCCTCTCCGAGGTGGGCGTCTGGGTGAACCTCATGGACGCCGACGCCGCCAAGCGGAAGGAGAACCTCGATAAAGTCACCGAGGGCCTGGCCGTAGCCGACGCCGTCGGGGCGCGCTGCTGCGTGGACATCGCCGGATCGTTCCACCCCAAGATCTGGTACGGGCCGGATCCGAAGAACTTCTCCAAAGAGTTTTTCGACGCCAGTGTGGAGAACGCGCGCAAAGTCATCGACGCCGTGAAACCCAGGCGCGCCAAGTTCGCCTACGAAATGATGGGCTGGAGCGTTCCGGACTCGCCGGACTCCTATCTCCGCCTCATCCGCGCCATCGACCGCCCTGGCTTCGGCGTCCACATCGACGTCTGCAACGGCATCAACTCGCCCGAGCGCTTCTACAACAACGGCGCATTCATCGAGGAGTGCTTCCGCAAGCTGGGCCGCTGGATCGCCTCCTGCCATGCGAAAGACCTGGAGTGGATCACCGAAATGAATGTGCACTTCGTGGAAGTGGTCCCCGGCCGCGGCAAGATGGACTACAGGGCTTATCTCAAAGGTGTGGCCTCGCTGGCAGCGCCGGTGCCGCTGATGCTGGAGCACCTGAAGACGGCCGAGGAGTATGCCGAAGGCGCCGGCTACATCCGCAAGGTGGCCGCGGAGACGGGTGTGAAACTCGGCTAACGGCCGCGGCGTTTCGACTGCCGGCGGCCGCCGCTGCTTTTGCCGCCCTCCACCACCAGCCCAAAGAGCAGCTTTCTCTCGACACCGTCCACCTTGTCCAGGCGCACGGCCACCCTGTCGCCGATCTTCAGTTCGCGGCGGCTGCGCTCGGCAACGATGCGGCGCGTGTTCTCCTGGAAGTTCCAGCGCTCGCCCGGCAGGAAGTCGATGGGCACCAGCCCTTCGATGAACAGTTCGTCCAGCTCGACAAAGAAGCCGAACTTCGCCGTGGAGATGATGAGCGCCGGGAACTCCTCGCCGACACGATCCACCATGTATTGCACCTTCTTCCACTCCAGCAGCTCGCGCTCGGCTTCGGCGGCGCGGCGTTCGGTGGCGGAGGACTGTTCGGCAATGAAGCTGAGGTCGGCGAAATCGGCAGGCTTGCCATCCAGCAGCGAGCCGAGCAGGCGGTGAATGACGAGATCGGGGTAGCGCCGGATGGGCGAAGTGAAGTGCGTGTAGGTCTTGGCGGCCAGCGCGAAGTGGCCGGCGTTCTCGGCGGCATACCGCGCCTGCTTCAAGGAACGCAGCATGAGGTAGTTCAGGATGCGCTCTTCCGGGCGCCCCTCCAGCTTGGCCACCAGCTGCTGGTACATCTTCGAGGAGACGCGGAAGCCGTCGTCGGCGCGCACGATGTCGCGGCGCAGCTTGCGGCCCTCGCTGGTGCGCGTCACCACGGGGTAGCGCTTGGCGGGCATGGCCGGGATGCCCAGTGTGTAGCCGAAGCGCACGGCGATCTCTTCGAACTCGAGCACCCTCTGCGGGTCCGGCGTCTCATGGATGCGGAAGAGAGAGTGGTCCAGATGCTGCTCCAGGTGGCCGCTGACGGCCATGTTGGCGGCCAGCATGAACTCCTCGATGATGCGGTGGGCGATGTTGCGCGGCGCGCGTTCGATGCCGGTCATGGCGCCGTCCTCGTCGAAGACGATGAGCGGCTCGGGCAGGTCGAAATCAATGGAGCCGCGCTTCATGCGGCGGCGGTTGAGCAGCAGCGCCAGCTCCCGCATCAGCTCGAAGCGCGGCACCAGCGGGGCGTACCGTTCGCGCAAACCGGCATCGCCTTCGAGAATCAGGTGGACGCTGGTATAGGTCATGCGCTCCACACTGCGCATGACGCCGCGGCAGAACTCCTGGCGCACGACGTCGCCCTGGCGGTCGAACTCCAGCAGGGCGGAGACGCACAGGCGGTCGACGTGCGGCTTCAGCGAGCAGATCTCGGTGGAGAGTTCCAGCGGCAGCATGGGCACGGCGCGGTCTGGAAAGTAGACGCTGGTGCCGCGCGCCAGTGCTTCCACATCGATCGGCGTGCCGGGGCGGACGTAGTGGCTGACGTCGGCGATGTGGACGTGCAGCGCGAAGTGGCCGTTGGGCAGGCGGTCCACCCAGACGGCGTCGTCGAAGTCGCGCGCGGTTTCGCCGTCGATGGTCACCAAGTCCATGCCGCGGAAGTCGCGCCGGCCGTGCAGGTCGGTCTGCGTGAGCGTGAGCGGCGTGCGCTGCGCCTGGTCCAGCGCTTCAGCGGGAAAGCGGTGGCGCAGGTGATGCTTGCGGATGGTGATCTCCACATCCAGCCCGAAGTCGCCCGGGCGTCCGAGCACCTCCACCACGCGCCCGATGGCGTTTTCGTCGCCTCGCTCGGGGTATTCGATGATCTCGACGTTGACGACGGCGCCCTCCAGGTCGTGCTTGTCCCGGATTTCGAGCCCCGGCGCGCCGATGCGGTCCGGCGTGGCTTGGGCGGAAGGCAGTTCCATGCCGTCGGGGATCACAATCCACTGTTGAATGCGGGACTCGAAGGGCACCACGAACGACTCGCGGCGGCCGATCTTGAATTCGCCCACCACGGTGGGGTGCGCGCGTTCAAGGATGCGGTCCACTTCGCCCTCGGCCTTCCCATCGTGGGCGACGCGGGTAATGCGGGCCAGCACGCGGTCTCCGTGCATGGCGCGGCCGGCTGAGTTAGGCGGGATGAAGAGATCGCCGCGCAGTCCGGCAGGCGGGGTGTCAGGGATGACGAAGCCGTAGCCGTCGCGATGCATGTTGAGGCGCCCGACGGCGAACTCCTGCGTGCGTCCGGGCAGCACGTACTGCTCGCCGCGCAGTTCGATGAGCGCACCCTTGCGGACCAGCCCTTCCAGCGCCGCGGAGAGTTCGCGCCGCTGGTGGCCTTTGAGCCCCAGTTCGCGAATCAACTGCTTGAAGCCGGCGCGGCCATGCGGCAGCTCGGCGAGTTTGGCAAGGATGGCGGCGGCGGTCACTCAGACCCAGGATAGCCGTTGACACCGCCGGCCGTTGTCAGTCATCGGGAATGTTGAACCGGTCGCCGGTGTCGGCCACCCATTGGCGGAGCCGGGCGATCAGCTTCTTGCGCTCGGCCCGGTAGACGTTGTTGTGAGCGACGTTCACCTGCTCATACGGGTCCTCGTTCAGGTCGAACATCAGCCAGCTCACGCCATCGAAGCAGGCGTACTTCCAGCCATCGCGCGTGACGATGCCGCGGTAGGCCTTGTTGGTGGAATTGCCATGGCCGGTGGGCACAACGGTTTGCAGGTAGGCGGAATCAGGCAATGGAGAGTTCTCCCCCTTGCGGATGCGGAAGCCGGAGAGATCGCGGCCTTCCATCCATTCCGGCTTGCCCACGCCGCAGAGGCCCAGCGTGGTGGGCGCGATGTCGGCCGCGTTCAGCAGGGCCGCCGTGCGTCCGGTGAGCCGGCCGTCGTAGTTGGGCTGGCCTCCGGCGATGAAGAAGGGGATGCGGATGGACTCTTCATAAGGCGTCATTTTGCGGAACTGGCCCTGGGAACCAAGCATGTCGCCGTGATCGGAAAAGAAGAGCAGATGCGTGTTGAAGAACAGCCCTTCGTCGTGCAGCGTTGTCAGCACGCGTCCGAGATTGAAGTCGAGGTTCTCCACCATCGGGTAGTAGCCGGCCATCTCGCGGGCGGCCTGGCCGCGAATGGCCGCGATGTTGGGGACGTTGGGACGGAATTGAATATTGCCGGCGGACCAGCGCTGCCGGTACTCCGGCGGCGCGACATAAGGATCGTGCGGAGGCTGCACGGAACAAGCGGCAAAGAAGGGCTGGCCTTTGCCCGCGCGTTGCGCGGCAGCCTGCTCCTTCACGTACTTGATGAGCAGATCGGTGAGCGCGTCGGTCTCGTAGCCGGGCAGGCGGTAGTGGAACGCGTCCTTCCCTGCCCCGCCGTGGACCCAGCAGTCGTACTGGGAGTTGTTGTTCTCGTAGCCCACCCAGGTGTCGAAGCCGCCGCGCTTCTTCGGATCCGTGATGAACATCGCAGCCCGGCCCTGGCTCTCCTGCCATCCGCCCAGGTGCCACTTGCCGAAGTACGCTGTGCGATAGCCCGCGTCCTTCAGCGGCTGCGCGATGGTCGGCTGCCCGTCCGGCAATGGATACTGGTGGCCCACCACGCAATGATGCGGATACCGACCCGTCAGCAGCGACCCGCGGAACGGACAACACAGCGGAAAACCCGACACCGCGTTCGAAAACTGCACTCCCATCGACTGTAGATTGTCGAGATTTGGCGTGCGCGCGTTCGGGTCCCCGTTGATGCCCAGGGCTTGGGCGCGGTGCTGGTCTCCAAAGAACCAGATGACGTTCGGCTTGCCGCCCGGCCTCTGGCCCTGCGGCTGTTGCGCCGCGGCCAGGGCGGGCAAGGAGGATGAGCGGAGAAAGTCCCGGCGATTCATGATGGCGCCTCTCTAGTACAGCAGCTTCAATCCAAACTGAATGATGCGCGGTTGATTCAACTGGCTGGAAACCACGGCGAACGACGGGTTCCCGAAGCTCGCATTCGGCGGCGAGAAACGCGGCGTGTTCAGCAGGTTGAAAAACTCACCCCGGAACTGCAGCCGCAGCTTCTCACGCAGCACGGTGGTCTTCGAGAAATTGGCGTCGATCTGCTGCGTGATGTCCGTACGCAGGCCATTGAACGTCCGCGGCGACGTGCCGAACGTGTACGACGGGGCGTTGGCAAAAACCGCCGAGTTGAACCAGCGGTCCGGCACGGGGTTGTCCACCATCGCGCTCACCCCATTCCACATCGGCCGCTGCCCGCCGCCCTGGGAGAACGTGTTGTTGACCGAAGAGGCAATGCCGATCGGCCCTCCGGAAAACCAGGAGTTCACAGCGCCGATTTCCCAGCCTGCCAGCACGGCTTTCGTGATGCCCGTCGAGCCGCGGAAGAACGGCAGCGCCCACACGCCGTTGATAATGAAGCGGTGCGTCTGATCCGTGATCGAGACGGCCCAGTCGCTCGCCAGATCGTTCCAATTCTGGAACCCGCCCGCACCCAACGCTTCTCCTCCGAACGGCCCGGCCCCGTAGTCCATCAGCTTCGAGTACGTCCACGAACCCATGATCGTAAAGCCCCGCGCATAGCGCTTTTCGATCTTCACCTGCAGCGAGTTGTAGTTGGATGTCGCCCAGGCGGAATTCACCGCGTTCACGGTGTCGAAGTGCGGATACGGCCGCAGCAGCTGCGCCCGTGAAACCGTTTTCTGCGCCAGCGAACCCACGGCGATCTGCCCGTAGAAGGGATTCGGCACCTGTTGCCGCAGCGCGTCTCCCTGCGCGAGCGCGGCGCTCGGCAACTGGTTGAGCTGCCGGTCCTGTGAGAAGCCCACTCCACGTGAACCGGCATATCCGATGTCGAACAGCACGCGCCACGGCAGTTCCCTCTGGATGTTGAAATTCCACTGCACGGAGTAGGGCGAGTAGTTGCCGCGGTCCGTGAAGGCGATCGCCTGCCCCAACAGCGTCGCAGCGCCCTGCGAACTGCCCGACGCCTTCAACAGGCCATTGGGATATGGATTGCGCAGGTAGTCCTTCGGCGTAACGCCGTCCAGGGAGGTGACCACCTGAGTATTCGTGAGGAATCCCGATACCCCGAAGCTCCCCGCGCCGCCTCCGACGCCTGTAATCGTTCCGACGAAGATGCCGGCGCCGCCGCGAATCACTGTCTTATCTCCCAGCCGGTAGGCAAATCCCGCACGCGGCGAAAAGTTGTTGCGGTCGGGGTTGGTCTGGTAGCGGCTCACCCCGTTCACATTGACGAATGAGAGCGCGCCCTTCAGGTTCATGCCCGGCGCCTGCAGGGGAACCTGCGCCGCGTGGTCGAAATTCGTGAGCTGGTCGAAGCGGTCGGTGCGCGGCGATTCAAAGTCGTATCGCAGACCCAGGTTCAGCGTCAGTCTATCGGTCACTTTCCAGTCCTCCTGCAGGAAGAAGGCGTAGTAGATGTTCTGCATGGCCAGCGCAGGCACCGGCGTCACCGCCCCGCCTGGAATGCCCAACAGGAAGGTGGCCAGCGCCACGCCCGCGGTCTGCGTCGCCTGGGTTGGATTCGGGCCCTGCGTGAACGCCTGCCCGAAGCTGAAGTTCGTGCTGGTGTCCGCAAACTGCTGCGAGTTGAACCGGATCACCCGGTAGTCGGCCCCAAACTTCAGCGTGTGCCTCGACATCGTCTTCGTCGCGCTGCCCATCACAGACCAGTTATCCATGCCGAATGCGATCGAGTCCGCGCCGCCCAAGGCGGCTCCATTGCCCGTATTTGGCACCGATGCGCTGGTGCTTAATCCGGTCACCGTCACTACCGGAAACGAGGCGATGGGGATCTGCTGCTTCAGGCTGGCCGGCAACCCCAGCGTCGTGATGTCGAACCCGTTCGAATACGGAGTCCGGAAGTTGGACAGTCGTGCATACGCCGCCCTGAACGTGCCCAGCAACGTCGGCGAAAACACGTGCGTGTCCTCCACCACCGTGTTGTACCTGTTGAACACCTGCGGTCCGAAAGATGGCGAGGCAATGTTGTCCGCCCCGTAAGCGGGTGCGCGGCTGATTGGAGAGTTGTCGTAGGAGAAGCGTCCAAAGAGCCGGTTGTTGCTGTTCAGGTTGTGGTCCAGACGCGCAGACCACGTGTTCTTGTCGATCTTGCTGGCGTCGTTCCGCACGAAGTTGTTGACCCCCGTGTTCGCCGCGCCGGCTGCGTTCGGAGCCGGCCAGTATTTCGAAATATTCCTGGCCACTGGATCGAAACGATCCACCGGAATCCTGTTGCCCGGAAACGGGCTCCGCAGATACCCGCCCGCTGGATTCGCCACCGTCGTCAGCGGATCGAAGATGTTGATCTGAGCCCCCGCGGCGTTTTTCGTCGTCGTGAAGTCCCCGTTGAGCTGCTCCGGCCGCGGTACCGTCGCCGTCCACGTCACCCCCTGCGAGAATCGCACCAGTTCGGTCGCCAGGAAGAAGAACGTGCGGTTCGTGCCGTCGTAGATCTTGCCCAGCTTCACCGGACCGCCCACCACACCACCGAACTGATTGAACCGGAACGGGGCTTTGGTCTTTCCGGCGCGGTTGGAGAAGAAATCGTTGGCGTTCAGCGCGTTGTTGCGCAGGAATTCGTACGCCGTGAACGTGATGTCATTCGTCCCGGACTTCGTCACCACATTGAACACACCCCCGGCCGAGCGCCCGTACTCGGCCGAAAACGTGTTCGTCTCCACTTTGAACTCCTGCACCGAGTCCACATTCTGGAAGATCACCGGCTGGTTCTGCGCCGCCGCCGTGTTCGGCGCGCCGTCCAGCAGAAACTCGTTCTGCGTCGCCCGCCCGCCGTTGATCGACGCCGACACTGTCGAGATCTGGTCCACCGGCAGGTCGTTCATCCCCACCGACGTGCGCACCCCAGGCACCAACCCGGCCAGCGAATACGCGTTCCTCCCCAGCAACGGCAACTCCGTCACCTGCTGTCCGCCAATCACCTGCCCCAATGAAGAAGTCTCGCTGTCCAACAGCACCGCCCGCGCCGACACCTCCACGCTTTCGGTCATTGCCCCCACCTGCAGCGTGTAGTCCAGCCGCGCCACCTGCCCGACAATCAACTCCAACCCGCTCTCACGGACAGGCTTGAAGCCTTGCTTGTCCAAAGCCACTTTGTACTTGCCCGGCGCGAGAGAGGAGATTCGGAAGTACCCCTCTTCGTTGGTCGTGGCCGGCGTCTCGATGCCGGTCCCTTCGTTCGTGATCACCACGGACACCGCCGGAATCACTGCTCCGCTGGAGTCGGCTACCCGGCCGGCGACGGAGGCGGTCTGCCCGTTCAGTGCCAGGCACGCGGCCAGCAGAAAGGGAACCAATGCTCGAAAATGCATGGAAGACTCCTTGTTGGAATCCTATGCGGATTCGCTCCACGGCGCCAGTTCCATGCGGCTATTGACCGTTCAGCTTTACAAGCCCCTTTGTCCTGTATTAATTGCGAACCGTTACAGACGAGGCTACGCGCCTGCTACGCGCTGGAGATAGAATAGGGGCCGTGGATCGCAACCTGATTGAGCGCCACCTCACCGACATTCTGAGTTCACCGGACTTCTCATCCTCCAAGCGCTGCCAGGACTTCCTCCGCTTCGTCGTCACCGAATCGCTGACCGGCCGCTCCATCGCCATCAAGGAGCGCATCATTGGCACGGCCGTTTTTGAACGCGGGGAGCATTACGATCCAAGCGAGGATTCCATCGTCCGCGTCAAAGCCGTCGAAGTCAGAAAACGCCTCGCTCAGTATTACGAGCACAACACCCCCGCTCACCTGGTGATTGAACTGCCCTCCGGCACGTACGTGCCGACTTTCCGCGAAGTTGCCCCGCCGCGGCCCGCCACCGTTCCTCCGGCCTCGCCCCGTGTCTGGTGGCATTGGGCCGCCTCCGCCGCGCTGCTCCTCCTCGCCGCAGCCGGCTTCTACCGGTTGCGCACTCCCCCGCCTGACGACCTCGACCTCCTTTGGCGGCCCATCGCCACCCAGACCAGACCGGTCCTCATCGCCGTACCTTCTCCGGCTGTCTCAGTTCTGGTGAACCAGACCACCCGTGAGCACATCGAATGGAAGGCCAGGCGCCGCCCCACGCCGCCCACCCTGCGCCTCGAGGACCTGCGCCTGCGAGAACACCATTGGGTGGGAGTGGGCGCAACTACCGGCGCTGCCCGCTTTGCCGGGGTGCTTGGACGCCTGGGCAAGCCCTTCGAACTCAGGATCAACCCGGACATCTCCTTTTCTGATCTCCGCAACCAGCCGGTTCTTCTGCTTGGAGCTTTCAGCGCCCCATGGTCGATGGAGATGACGCGCGGGCTGCGCTTCGAACTACGCGGCACCGTCGATGGCCCTGACAACGCCATCGTCGATACAGGCCCGTCCGGCAGGACCTGGAGGCTGCAAGCCTACGCCGCTGAGAGCATCGCCGAGGACTACGCCCTCGTCTCCCGCGTCTTCGAATCCAAGAGCGGCCAGATGGCCATCCTCGCCGCCGGATTCTCCCCACCCGGCACACAGGCCGCCGCCGAGTTCCTCACCGATCCCGTCCTCTTCCGCCAGTTCACCAGCCAGGCCCCGCCCGACTGGGCCAGCCGCAACTTCCAAATCGTACTCCACTGCACCGTCCACGCCCACACCCCTGGGCCGCCCAAAGTGATTGCCACTCACGTCTGGTAAGGCCCGCCCGCATCGCTATGTCATAATGATGGCTTCGAGGTCCCCTATGGCGAATCCCAAGTATGCGGAAGCAACGCGGCCCGTGCCGCAGGCGACGGAAGTCGGCACGCTGAATGACGGAACGAAAATCATGAAGCGTGCGCCGCGCATCCGTTCATGCGGATTGAAGGACGAAAAGGGAAAGCTGTGCGCGGGCCATTTAAAGCGCTGGTACTTCTTTGGCGGCGAGCTCAAGGATCGCTTTGGCGCGCAGGCCGAGATCTATCGTTGCGAAAAGTGCAAGTCGATCTACCTGCCCAATGAGGAAGAGGAGCCCCGCAGCGGAACGCTGTGCTGGTGATTCCGTGGAGAGAAGATCGGCCCAGTTCACGGGCCGGAGGATAGAGGGCCGCATTGGATCGCCTCAAGGGAGGAGTCACTCGGTATGAGCCAATCCAATGCGGCCGGCCCGGAACGGGCGCGGGGCGCGGCAACGGCACTGCCAGATCCGGCTAAGCCTTTGTTCCCTTTCGCTCCTGATGAAGCTGCCGCGTTCGACAATCCTTCACCAAGCGAATCCGGCAGAACCGATACCCGCAACCCCAAGGGGAGAACTTTTCCTGGCGGACTACCGCACTGTATAGAACCCGGACCAGATGATTGCGTTTCGCGGGAATTGACTCTCTACAAAAAAATCACCCTCTGCTTCAACCTGCGAGCAGTTGAGCGAATGGAAGAGAACTTTAACACCGGCTCCCGCAAGCACGACGTTTCCAACTCCAATTCGCTCTCCCGCCAGCACGTCTCCGCAGAGGGCAGGTTCAAAGAGAGTTCATCAATTCGCTTTAGAGTGTAGCAAACTGGATGCCAATGATGCTGGACAAAAAAGTCCTTTGTTATCAATCATCGATTCCGGCGGCGGGCGCGCCGCAGGGTGGCCCTGCCCCAGGAGGTGTGGCGCTGTGACACAACTGGGGCACATTGGAACAGCCGCGGCCGCTCTTGTGGCCGCCTGCAGCCTCCTCGCCGGGCAGGAAACGGACTACCAGGTCTACACCGAATCGCCCAGATTGCTGCTCACGCAGCGGCGGCTGAAGCTGCTGAAACGCGAGCGGGAGCGCGAATCCATGCGCTGGCAGCAGTTTGAGGCCTTGATGCGCGGCAGGGCGCGTATGAGCGAGCCAGGCTTCGCGCTGGGGTTGTGGTCTCAGGTCAGCGGACAATCCAGCGCCTGCCGCGAGGCCGCCGAGTGGGCCGTGAAAGCGAGTACCTCATCCACCTCCGAATTGCGTCAGGTGGCGCTGGTTTATGACTGGTGCCAGGCCCCGGCGGGCGAAGCGCTTTCCAGCCTGATGTCCCGCAAGCTGGCGGCGGCCCTGCGCGACAGGCCGGAGCAGCCCGCGGCCGTCTCCGCCCGCGTGCTGGCGGCGCTGGCCATTGCCGACGCCGAATCGCAGCTCTCCCAGGAGTTTCTCAAGTATTCCGTCGAGACGTGGTGGAAACAGAAGATGGCGCCGCGCCTCACTGCGGGCGAGAATCCGTTCGCCTCGCGCACAGATCTCTACGCGCTGATGGAACTGCTCCACGCCGTCCGCGACAACCTGCGCCTGGACCTGCGCGAAGGGCTGGGCAAATGGTTCGACGAACTGGGCCCGCTGCAGATTCTCTCCTACTACCCGCAGCCGTGGCCGGCGCCGGAGAATGAGTACCGCGTCCCGGCCTACATCGGCGCCGGTGAGCCCAACTTGAGAGAAGCCGCTCTCTCCCGCGCCGCGGAGATGGCGCTGGTGGCGTTCGACACCAATGCGCCCACGCTGCAATTCCTCCAGGGATGGATCATTCAGGATCGCTTCCTGATGCGCGGCGAGTTCGGCATCGGGTACGAATTCCTGTGGGCCAACCCCTATCAGCCCGGCTTGAGCTTCACCTACATGCCGGACCTGTTCCACGCCCGCGGTCAGTTGCTGGCGCGCTCCAGCTGGGACGAAGACGCCGTGTGGTTCGGCTTCTGGAACGGCCAGGCGCAGGCCTTCGGACAGGGCAAGCGAATCGCCGTAAGGATGGAAGCGCGCCCGGCCCCGGTCCACCTGGGTCCGGTGAGGGTGTTCTTCGCCTCCAGCGGCTTGAAGCTGGAATCGGGTTGGACGCCCGAAACCGAACCGGGCGAAAAGCCGGTGGAAGAGGTGGCCTTCATCCTGGGCCTGACCCCCGGCACGCTCTACGACGTGGAAGTGGACAACGAAGAGATGTTCGAGACGCGCGCCGACCCGGGCGGAATTGTTGAGCTGCGCTTCCGGGCTGGATCCAAGGCGGGCGTCCGCCTGAAGAAGTCCGCACTATAATACTGCGATGCGATTCTTGCCCCCGAAGCCGATCCCGGACAGTGCCTCTGCGCTGGAAACCGAACGGGCGCGGACGAAGCGCGGGCTCGCCCGGAACCAGTGGCCCGCCCGCCCCAGAGTCCTGCTCAGGCGCGGCGCAGTGGGCCTCTTCCGCCAATCGGAAATTGCCATGGCAAAGAAGGGATACCTGCCCTCGTGAGCAAAGGAGCGCAGTCCGGCGAGCGATTCTCCTTCCTGCTGCTGGCAGTGCTGCTGGTAGCGGGCTGGACCGGACTGGGCAGCGTCACCTACAACACCGGGAAGTATCAGGACTTCCTCAACATCTACACCGGAGCCCGCCTGGCGCGCGACGGGCAGTGGGCGCAAATGCACGATCCGGCTTTGCAGCTCCGCTATGAGCAGCAGGTGGTGCCGGACAGAAAAGTGCTGGTCCCGTTCGTTCGGCCTCACGCCTACGCTTTGCTGTTGATGCCGCTGTCGGCCCTGCCGCACGGTACGGCGTTCTGGGTGTGGCTGGGGCTTCAGGCCGCTATCGCGGTAGCGGTGCTGTGGTGGGCGGCGCGCCGCTTCGGCAAGGCTGCCTTGCTCGGCGGCCTGGCCTTTCCCGGGCTGTGGATCGGAATCCTGTTCGGACAGGATCCGTCCATTCTGCTCGCCACGGCGGCGGCCGGCTGGGTGCTGGCGGAGAAGGGCCGTCACCGCGCAGCGGGATTTGTCTGGGGCCTGGGGCTGGTGAAGTTCCATCTCCTGCTGGGCCTCGCGGCCGGGCTGCTGTTGGGCCGCAAGTGGAAACCGCTGCAGGGCTTCGCGCTGGCCGGACTGGCGCTGGCCGCCATTGGACTCCTGCTGGGCGGCGTCGAGGGCTCGCTGGTTTACTACCGCATGCTCACCAATCCGAATCTCACGGGCCTGTCGCCCGGCGCGGAAATGATGACCAACCTGCAGGCGCTGGCGGCCAACCTGCACCTCAGCCGTTGGTGGTTCTACCTTCCCGCCGGCCTGGCGGCGGCGGCGTGCCTGGCGCTGGCGCTGCGCGGCGGCGAACTCTGGAGGTGGTATGGCGCGTCGATGGTGTGCGGTTTGTGGCTCGCGCCGCACATCTACGCCTATGACGCGTCCATCCTGCTACCGGCGTTCTGGCTGGGCATGACGGAGTCCCGCTCGCGCTGGCCGCTGGTGGCGGCCGCGCTCTACCTGGCTCCCGTAGCCATCTGGTTCAACCTGGCGGGACCGCCGTGGTCGATGGCCAATTCGGCGCTGCTGCTGCACTATCTGGTGTCGCTCGGGCTCACTGCAAATCGCCGAGAAAGCTGACGCCGGCCGGAACCGCGGCGCCGAAGTTGGCGGCGATGGTCTGGCCGATGTCGGCCAGAGATCCGCGCGTGCACAGGTTCACGCCGGCCCGGGCGTTGGGGCCGCAGGCCAGCAGCGGCACGTACTCGCGGCTGTGATCGGTGGAGGGCGTGGTCGGATCGCACCCGTGATCGGCGGTGAAGATCGCCAGGTCCCCCGGCCGCAGGGCCGCCTGGAACTGCGGCAGCCATTCGTCCACCGCCTCCAGCGCCTGGGAGTAGCCCTCGGGATCGTTTCGGTGACCGTAGAGCATGTCGAAATCCACCAGGTTGGCGAAGATCAGGCCGCGCTCCAGCGAGCCCATGGACTCGGCAATGCGCGCCATGCCCTCCGCGTTCGACTTCGTCTTCAACGATCGCGTCACGCCGCGCCCCAGAAAGATGTCGGCGATCTTGCCCACGCTGACCACCGGAACTCCGCCCGCGGCCAGCGCGTCCAGCAGCATGCCCTGCGGCGGCGGCACGGCATAGTCGTGGCGGTTCGCGGTGCGCTGGAAAGCGCCGGCCTTGCCGGTGAACGGGCGCGCAATCACGCGGCCCACTTCGTGCCGGCCGCGCAGCAGGCCGCGCGCGATCTCGCAGATGCGGTACTGCTCTTCAATCGGGATCACCTCTTCATGCGCCGCAATCTGGAAGACGCTGTCTGCCGAGGTGTAGACGATGGGCGCGCCGCTGGCGACATGCTCGGCGCCCAACTCGCGGATGATCTCCGTGCCGGAGGCGGGGACGTTGCCCAGCGTCCGCCGGCCGATGCGGCGTTCGAACTCCGCGATCAGCTCCGCGGGAAAGCCCTGCGGATAGAGCGGGAACGGCTTCTCCAGCAGGATGCCGACCATCTCCCAGTGGCCCGTTGTGGTGTCCTTACCCGGCGACGCCAGCGCGCAGCGGCCATACGAGGCGCCTGGTTCGCCGGCCGGCGTCAGGTGCTCAAAGGGCCGGATATTGGCCAGGCCCAGCGCTTCGAAGTTCGGCAGACGCAGCGGCCGCAGGCGCGCGCAGTTGCCCAGCGTGTCGCTGGGCATGTCGTCGAGATACTCCGCCCAGTCCGGCATCGGCCCGATACCGACGCTATCGAGAACCACGAGAATGATGCGGTCGAAGGCCACGGCTACTTCTCCTCGAGCGCCTCCTGGATGCGGTCGCTCATCATGTTCACGAAACGGTCTGCGATGTAGCCGTTCATCCGGCTGACGATGTTGCCCTGGCGGTCCAGAATCATGGCTGTGGGGATGGAGCTGATGCGCAGTGTGGAGGCCATGCCGTCTTCGAAGTAGGCCAGCGCCGGCCACTTCTGCGCCTTGAGAAACGGCGCCACCACGCCGCGGTCTTCATCGGTGGAGACGGCCAGGAACACCACGTCGGGCGTGCTCTTGAACTTGGCCTTCACCTGCTCATAAAGCGGATGCTGAGCGCGGCAGGGTCCGCACCAGGTAGCCCAGAAATCGATCACCACCACTTTGCCTTTCAGCGTGGAGAGGTCCAGCGGCGGTCCCGTCGTAGCGGTGAGCGTGAACTCCAGCGGCTTGGCGGCGGCGTAGTTCGGATCGGCCGACTTCAGGCGCAGCTTCTGCGCCGCCTGCGCGGCCGCAGCACGGTCGTAGGCGGCCAGCATGACGCTGCCGAAACCGCCCTCCTGTCCGCTGGCTTGCTTGGAAAGGCTCGCCAGGCGGGCGCCGTCCTTGGCCGCATCGGCGGAGGTGCTCCGGTCCCCGGCCAGCGCCAGCGCCTCGCTGAAGGCGGCCAGCGCTTCCTTGAATTTGCCGGCGCGCTCCAGATTGCGGGCGCGCTCCCGTGCGTTCTCTTCCGTGGGAGAGACGGCCCAACCGGCCAGGGCGGCCGCATCGGACTCGTCGAACTTGCCGAGAATCGACAGCGCGCGCGCCTCAAAGGTCCGCGCGCGGGCCAGCGCATATTCCGTCTCTTCCAGGCGGCGTCCGCGCGCCGGAACTGCCTGGCTGGGGTCCAGTTGGGCCTTGCGCTGATCGTCCATCACCTGCACCAGCAGGCGCGAGTATTTCAAGGCCTCCGTGGCGCTGGTGGCGTCCTCGCGGTCCAGCAGCGTGCGCGTGACATGGTCCAGCAGCTGCGGATTGCGCGAGCCGGCCTCTAGCACCGGCACGCCATAGAGCAGCAGGCGGCGCTTGTCGCGCAGGTCGATGGCGGCCTGCGCCAGCACTCGCTGATACTCGCCCCGCCGTTCGCTATTGGGGTACTTCTTCAGGTGGCGCTCCAACGCCCGCGCATACTCCACCGGGCTGCCGCCCGCTTCAGAAAGCGACTGCTCCAGGTCCTGGTCTTCTTTGGAGGTAGAGGTGTTGTTCGGCCCGGCCGGCTGCTGCGCGAGCAGCGCCGCGAGGAGGAAGGAAAGAATCATTGTTTTGTGCCGTCTGGCTTTTCGCCGGCTTTCTCAGTTTGGGAAGAGGTGCTGCGGAACGCCGCGGCGAGCTTCTCGGCGCGCTCCCGGGCCATGTTGATGTAGCTCTCGTTGTTGGCAATGCGGTCCAGCAGCTTCAGGTACTGCTCCCGGCCCACCAGGCGGTGCCGGTCCCAGGCGGCTTCCAGGTGCAGAATGGCCTGATTCACGCCCAGCTTGTCGTACTTCGCCGTCCGCTCGAGTTCGATGTAGAGCAACGCGGACTCGCACATCTTCTCAAACCAGTCGTATAGCGCCGTGCCGTCGGCATCCATCGTGTAGTTGAACTTCACCTGGTGCATCTCGGCGCCCTTCTCCCAACGCATAGTCTTATCGCCCATTCGGGCCACCTTCAGCCCCGACTCGAGTTCGCGCTGGAAGTGATCCAGCTTGTTGGAGAGTTCGAACACCGTGTCGGTCTCCGGCTGGCTCAGCTTGAACACGATCGGATCGTCCTCCTGCGGCGCCTCCCGGTACTCGGCAGATCCGTCGCGCAGGAGCCGGATCTCCATGTACGCCGGCTTGCTGCCCGGAAACGACTTCGAATAGAACAGCCGCGGCGCATCGTCGGCGGCCGCGAGCAGGGGCAGGAGAAGAAGCAGGAAGGTTCTCATCGGGTGGCACTCACGGGGCGGCGCGTCGCGTGGCAAATGGCCACCGCTACCGCATCAGACGCATCCAGGGATGAAATCGGTTCGGGAAGTCCGAGCAGGACGCGGGTCATCCGCTGCACCTGCTCCTTTTCCGCGCGGCCGCTGCCGGCCAGCGCGAGCTTGACTTGCGCCGGCGGGTATTCAGCCACCGGCACGCCTGCCTCCGCGCAAATGAAAAACGCCGCGCCGCGCACGTGAGTCAATTTCAGGGCGCTGCGGGCGTTGATGGAGATGAACGTGTCTTCGATGGCCGCTTCTTCCGGACGGTGCTCGGCGATGATCTCGCGCAGCCGGGCGCCCACCTGAAAGATCCGCTCGGCCAGGGGATCGGAGGGCCTCGTCTCGATCACACCCGCCTCGACAAGGCGATGGCGGGTGCCGTCTGAGTCGATCAATCCGTAGCCGGTGAAACGGCTGCCGCAATCGATGCCGAGGATTCGCACGGACCCCTTTCGGAAGCTGCGGCCTTTACCCGGCCGATTCGTCGTCGCCGAAGTCGGCGTTGGTCCAGACGTTCTGCACGTCGTCGTGATCTTCCAGGACTTCCATCAGGCGCATCATGCTGCCGGAGTGCTTGCCGTCCACCGCCACCAGGTTCTTCGGAACCATGGCGATCTCGGCCGAAACCGTCGGAATCTTGGCCTTCTCGAATGCTTCAACGATGGCGTTGTGCGCTTCGGGAGCCGAAAGCACCACCCAGCTATCGCCGTCGTCCTTGACGTCGTCGGCGCCGGCTTCCAGCGCGAACTCCATCAACTGGTCTTCCGTGGCCGCTTCCTTCTCGAGGATCACCTGGCTCTTGCGCTCGAACATCCAGCCCACTGAGCCCACTTCGCCGAGGTTGCCGCCTTGCTTGGAAAAGGCGTGGCGGATCTCGGCCACCGTACGATTGCGGTTGTCGGTGGCCACGCTCACCAGCAGCGCGGCGCCGCCGGGACCGTAACCTTCGAACATGATTTCGTCGATCTGGCCGCCTTCCAACTCACCCGTGCCGCGCATGATGGCGCGCTTGATGTTGTCGGAGGGCATGGACACAGCCTTCGCTGCGAGAACGGCGGTGCGGAGGCGGGCGTTGCCGTCGGGGTCACCGCCGCTGCGCGCGGCGATCACGATTTCCTTGATGAGGCGGGTAAACGCTTTCCCGCGCTTGGCGTCCAGGGCGGCCTTTTTGTGCTTAATCGTCGCCCATTTTGAGTGTCCGGACATGGCAAAAACCTCTGACTGGCCGTTAAGGGATCTTTGGGGCACAAGTCGCCCCAACTATTGAGGATACCAGACAGGGCAAGGGGGGCTCACCTGGAAAGTACATCAGCGCTCGATGGCGGAGGCCTCGATGCGGAACTGCTTTCGATGGAACCCATTGATTTTCCAGCTGCTTATGATCCAGGCTCCGGCCCTTGAGCCGGCTTCGCTCTGCCTCCCGAGATCCAATTCGCGGAAACTCGCCACCGCCGAGCGCACCGGGCCTCCTACCTGCGCGGGAAACGGCGATCCCGCCTCCGTGCCCGACAGCAGCCGCGATTCCGACTCGCCTGCACTCCCGCGGTAGGCCAGCGTCAACTCCGCCGGCGCCCGAAACGGCCAGGAGCAGATGAACACCGGGACGAATACACCGCCGAACTCCTGCGGCTGCACCAGCCGGCACCAGCCGCCGTCCACGGCAAAGCGCTCCTCCCCCACGAATGGGAACTCCCGCCGGCCCTGCGGCTCCAGCAACTCGTAGTAGACAACGCCCTCCAGTGCGGCGGGGCCGAGTCCCCTCTGGATTGGGAACAGCATGTGGCCTTCCTGGGAAGCACGCCCTCCCTTCGATTGGGCCAGGCCGCGGCGGCCCTGGGCCGTGATCGCATAGGCCTCCATCTGGAGCATCCGCACGCGCAACTCCGCGGGGATTCCTTCCAAACGGAGGTCCAGCCACTGGCCGCCGCCCGGCCTGGTCCCAACGGCGCCCGCCGGCTGAGCCAGCAGCTTGGCTTTGACCTCCACGCGCTCGGCGCCGGCGTTCTGCCCGCCCGTGACCAGGGCGCGCTGCAAGTCGAAAGCCGGTTCAAACTTCAACAGGCACTGCACCCCAATGCACCCGGCCAGTGTCAGCAACGCGGCGACCCGGGCGGCCCGAGTCCTTCTGCGCACCATCTGCAGCCAGAGCCCCACGGCGCACCCTGCCAGTAGCGCGAGGTGAAATGCGGCCAGCGGAACCCAAACCAGGACCGACCACGAATCCACGAAGCGCGGCAGGGTCTCATCCCCCAGGCTCACCGCCAGCACCGCCCCGAAAAGGGTCAGTATCGCCGCGGGCAGGTTCGGCGTGATGGCGGCCGCCAGCGCACACGGCACGGCGACGAGGCTCGAGAAGGCAGCGGCATAGAAAAGCCAGTCCGCCAGATGCCGCTCCGGGTGCAGCCCCAAAGAGGATAGCCAGATCCAAACCGCCGCATTTGCCGGCAGCACCAGGAACACCAGCACAAACAGGGCCTTAGCCACCAGCAGCGCCGGGAGCGGCACCGGCCGCGTGAGCCAATCCTCGTCGGTCTTGCAGAAAGCGTGCGATTGCACCACTCGAACCACCAGGTAGCACCACGACACCACCGCCAGCGCCTGCAGGATTGCAGCCGCGGCCAAGTGGCCTTTCGTGTTCGCCTCCTGCGGCGGATTGCCGTTCAGCCAGCCCATCGCTAATGTGACGACTAGGGAGAAGACGATTTCCACGCGAAACCGGCGGGCGTCGTTCAGGAAGATGTGAAGAGCCAGGCGCATGATAGTCTCCTCAGGCTGCCTTCTTTGCGTTGCGCGCCAGCACGACGAAGATGTCGCGCAGCGACATGGGCCGGCATTCGATGGACGCCACGCCAGAGAGCAGTTGGCGGATGCCGGCGGCGGTTTGCGCAGGATCGTGGCGCGAGTCTACAAAGCGAATCAGGCAACCCGACGACTCCGGCTGGAGCCACTCCGCCGGCCAGGCGGCGGGCAGTTCGGCGGGGGCGGAGAGCGTCACCTCCACCTCCCGGAAGCGGTTGACGAGCGCTGCCATCTCTTCCGAAAACCGCACGAAACCGCCCTCTAAGTAGCCGATATGCGTCGAAAACGACTCGATTTCGCTCAAATCGTGCGAGGAAAGGAACACTGTCATGCGCTCCGCTCGGGCCAGCAGCGCCTGGATCAGTTCATCGCGAACCAGCGCGTCCAGGCCGGAGAACGGCTCGTCCAGGAACAGCAGCCTGGGTGAAAACGCCAGGGTTGAAACCAGTGCCGCTTTCATGCGCATGCCGCGCGAGAGATGCTGCAGCTTGCGCCCCGCGGGCAGCTCGAATTGCCGCAACAGATCGTCGGCCAGGGCCTGATCCCAGGTCGGGTAAAACGGCTGCAAATAAGAGAGATACTCGCCCACCGTCATCCACAACGGCAGCCGCAGCCCCTCGCTTACCAAGCCAATTTCGCGGAAGTCCGCGGGCGTGAGCGAGCGCGAGTCGCGCCCCAGCAGTTGCGCCGAGCCCCCGGCCGACGGCACAAGGTTCAGTAAAGTCTTGATTGTAGTGGTCTTCCCCGCCCCGTTGGCGCCGACATAGGCGTAGATGGCGCCCTCCGGCACCAGCAGGTCGAGCCCCTCCAAAACCGGATGCGCGCCGAAGCGCTGCGCCAGTTTCTCACTCTGTATCGCCGGGATCATTCCTTTGCCCCTGCCTCCGAATCCAATCTCCGCCACTCCGCGCCAAGCTCCGACTGCAGCTCATCCAGCGTGAAGCCGGCCCGCCGGGCGTCCACCGCCAACTGCTCCAACTGTTTTTGAATCAATGCCTTCCGCTCCTGCGCCGAGGCCAGGCGCGGCTCCGCCACCACCGTTCCAATGCCCGGACGGACCTCCAGCACGCCTTCGTTCGTCAGGTGGATCACCACCTTGTGCGCCGTGTTCGGGTTGATCTTCAAGGCGGTGGAAAGAGCACGCACAGAGGGGAATGGGTCGCCCGGCTTCAGCCGCCCGGTGACCACTGCCTTCCGCGCTTCAAACACCACCTGCTCGAAGATGGGAACCCCGGGTTGGAAGGTCAGCCGGAACGGAATCACATGTGTACTATGACAGATAGTACACTGCCGGTCAAGCGGAGATTTGCGGCCTGTATTCTTTCGCCAAACTGCCGCGACTTTCCCGCTGCCTCGCGCATCTGACAAGTGCGTAATAATTCTTGCCGGGGTAGAATAGGGCCATTGGGCGTTCTGTCAAGAACCGCCTAACTGGGTCAATCTCAAAAGCATGTCTGTTTCGTGGCTCTCAGTTATAGCTCTAGTGCTGTCGCTGGCGACGCTGGCCGCCATCGGCGCGGGATCTCCGCATCCGGGCAGCCTGGGCCCGAACGCCGTGGAGGCGTTGGGCGCGGTGGCGTTGCAGCTGCAGTTCGGCGGACTGGTGTTGCTGGCGCTGATTACCGGGCGCTGGTGGAAGTCGTCGAACTCCACTTTTGTGGACGGCGGCTGGCCTTCGTTGCGCTCACTGGCCATGTCGGCGCCGGTGTTCACGCTGGCGCAGATTGCGCTGGGAGCGGCTTACCGCTACAAACTGGTGGGCGTGATTCCGCACGTGGCCTGGGCGTTCGTAGCGGCCATCGTGCTGCTGATGTTCGGCGCGTTCGTGCTGGTGCAAGCCGATGCGGCGATGTCGCTGAAGCGGATGGCCGGAGTGCTGATCAGCCTGGTGTGCGTGCAGGTGATGCTGGGCGTGGCGGCGCTGTTGGCGCGCGTGGCCCGGCTTGAGAAGGCCCGCTGGATGGAGATTTCAACGACGGCCCATCTGATGACGGGCGCGTTGGTGTTGGGGTGTTCGCTGGTGCTGGCCGCGTTCGTAGTGCGCAGCGCACAGCCGGCGCAGGAAGGCTCGCAGCTGGCGACGCCGGGAAGTCCTTCATGAGAAGCTATCTGGATTTGACCAAGCCGAGGATCACGTGGCTCATTCTGATGAGCACGGGGATCGGCTATTTTTTCGGCCATTCGGGCAGGCTGGACTGGTTCCTGCTGCTGAATTGCCTGATGGGCACGGCGCTGATCGCCAGCGGAACGGCCACGCTGAACCAGTGGTACGAACGCGACGCCGACGCGCGCATGAAGCGCACGGCGCAGCGTCCGCTGCCGGCCGGCAGGGTTTCGCCGATGAACGCGCTGCTGTTCGGCATCGCGCTGCTGGTGGCAGGAGAACTTGAACTGGCGCTGGCCGTCAACCCGCTCACGGCGTGGCTGGGCCTGTTCACCGTGGCCAGCTACCTGCTGGTCTACACGCCGCTGAAGCAGAAGACGTGGTGGAGCACCACGGTAGGCGCGTTCCCCGGAGCCATGCCGCCGCTGATCGGCTTTGCCGCGGCCAGCGGCCAGCTCACGGCGGAAGCCTGGATTCTTTTCGCAATCATCTTCCTCTGGCAGTTCCCGCACTTCTACGCGATTGCATGGATGTACCGGGAAGACTACGGCCGCGCCGGCATCCGCATGCTGCCCGTGGTGGAACCCGACGGCGCCTCCACCTCGCGCCACATCCTGGCCTTCGCGCTGCTGCTGATTCCGGTGAGCCTGGCGCCGAGCTTCCTCAAAATGACCGGCCACTGGTACCTGGCCGCCGCCCTCGCGCTGGGAGCGCTGTTCCTCAAATCCGCCGCCACGCTGAGCGGCGACCGCACGGCGCTGAACGCCCGCGGCGTGCTGAAGGCCAGCGTCATCTATCTGCCGCTGCTCTATCTCGCCTTGGTGCTCGACAGCAAGCCTGGCTTATTCTAAGAGAGCCATGCGATTCAGTCCTGGGCTCGCCTCGCTTTGCGCGGCGAGCCTTTTACTATGCGGGTGCCTGAGTTCGGGCCTGCCGGAGATCGGCCAGGTACCGGCGTTCACGCTTACGGGCGAAGACGGACAGCCGTTTCAAAGCAACGCCGAACTGGCCGGCAAGATCTGGGTGGCCGATTTCTTCTTCACCACCTGCAACGGTCCGTGCCCGCGGATGACGGCGCTGATGAAGCGCGTGCAGGAAGCGACGCGCGAGTTCCCGGAAGTGCAGCTGGTCAGCTTCACGGTGGACCCCAAGAACGACACGCCCGAGAAGCTTCGCGAGTACGCCGGGCGATTCCGCTACGACGCCGCGCGCTGGCACTTTCTCACCGGCGATCCGGCGGAATTGACGAAGCTGAGCGACTCCACCTTCCACCTTGGCGGCCTGGGCCCGGAGCACGGCACGCGCTTCGCGCTGGTAGACCGCAAGGGCCGCATCCGCGCCTACTACGAGACGTCGGACTCGGCCGCCATCCGGCAACTGGTGGAAGACATCACAAAGCTCCGCAAAGAGGTGCTGTAAATGGACGTGCGCTACCTGCCCACTTTGAACGCCATCCTGAATACGACCAGCGCGGTGCTGTTGGTCCGCGGCTACCTGCTGATCCGGCAGGGGCGCCGCGAGGCCCACAAAAAGACCATGCTGGCCGCGCTGTGCGTCTCCATCGCATTCCTGGTGAGCTACTTGGTCTACCACGCACAGGTAGGCTCAGTGCGCTTCCAGAAGACGGGCGTGATCCGCACCGTCTATCTCGGCATCCTGCTCACGCACACGGTGCTGGCCGCGGTAGTGGCGCCGATGGCCGCCGTCACCGTGTGGCGGGCCTGGAAGAACCGCATCGAGAAGCACCGCACGCTGGCGCGCATCACGCTGCCGATGTGGCTCTACGTGAGCGTTACGGGCGTGGTGGTGTACCTGATGCTGTACCATTTGTGAAGAGAAACGGAGCCACTCGTTGGACTGGAACGCCACGCTTTATTCGCAACGTCATGCTTTCGTCTGGCGGGGCGGCGAAGATCTCATAGAACTGCTCGGACCCCAGCCTGGGGAGCGCATCCTCGATGTCGGCTGCGGCCTGGGCCAACTCACTGCGGAGCTGGCCAAGTCCGGCGCGCGCGTGACCGGCCTGGACAGTTCCGCATCCATGCTGGAAGGGGCGCGCGCGGCGCATCCCGAGATCGAGTTCATCCAAGCCGATATCGCCGAATTTGAGAGCACGGAGCCCTTCGACGCGATCTTCTCGAACGCCGCCCTGCACTGGGTGCATCCGCCCGCGAAGGCCGCTGAACGCATGGCGCAGGCGCTGAAGCCGGGCGGCAGGCTGGTGGCCGAACTCGGTGGCACCGGCAACGTCGGCACGCTGATTGGCGCGGCCAGCGAACTGCTGGCCCAACGCGGCCATGCCGCCCGGAACCCATGGTTCTTCCCCGGCGTGGGAGAGTACTCGCAGATGCTGGAGGCCGCCGGGCTGGAGGTGACCTTCGCGCTGCTTTTCGACCGCCCGACGCCGCTCGAAGGCGGCGAAGAGGGCATCGGCGGCTGGCTGGAGATGTTCGCCCAACCGCTGCTGCAGGCCGAGCCGGAGTGGCGCGCCTGCGTGCTGCCGCAGCTCAAGGAGCGGCTACGGCCGAAGCTGTTCGACAAGGAAAACGGCCGCTGGATGGCCGACTACCGCCGGCTGCGCATCGCCGCCCGCAAACCTCTCTAACTCATGTTTCCGAAACTCTTCACCATCGGTGACTTCTTCCTGCCCACCTACGGGCTACTGGTGGCCGCCGGTTTCCTGGCCGGCATCTGGTTGACCACCAAACTCGCGCGGCGCTCCGGCCTGGACCAGGAAAAGGTGATGAACCTGGCCATCTACTGCGCGCTCTCCGGCCTGGCCGGCGCGAAGCTGTTGATGTTCGTCATGGACTTCGACTACTACGCCGCCAGCCCCGGCCGCCTGTTCAGCTTCGACACGCTGCTTTCGGCCGGCGTCTACTACGGCGGCTTTCTGGGCGCTTTCGGCTTCGCCTGGTTCTACGTGCGGCGCGAGAAGCTGCCGTGGCTGAAAACGGCCGATGCGTTCGCCCCCGGCGTGGCGCTGGGCCATGCCATCGGCCGGCTGGGCTGCTTCGCGGCAGGCTGTTGTTGGGGCTCGCTGTGCGAACGGCCCTGGGCGGTCACCTTTCACAGCCCGGATGCGCACGCCCTCACGGGTGTCCCGCTGGATCTGCCTTTGCACCCGGCCCAGCTCTATGAATCCTTCGCCACCGCACTGCTCGCCTGGTGGCTCTACCGGCAGAGCCTGAAGCCGCAGCCGCAGGGGCGCATCCTGGGCCTGTACCTGGTGCTCTACTCCGCGGCGCGCTTCGCCATCGAGTTTTTCCGGCACCATGAGCAAGCCTACCCGCTGCCGCTGCCCATCACCTGGACGCAATGGATTGCCTTGGGCTTGGCCGCGGCCGGAGCCTATCTGCTCTGGTTCCGCAGCCGGCGGGCCGCAACGCCTGCCGGGGGATAGAATGGTGGGCATCATGCAACGCCGTTCCTTCCTGCAGCTTGCTTCCTCTTCCCTGGCCTCTTTTTCCGCGGCGCGCGCCGCTGCTCCGCTGCCGAACATCGTCTACATCTACGCCGACGACGTGGGCTACGGCGACCTCGCCTGCTATGGCGCCACCTCCGTCAAGACGCCCAACCTGGATCGCATCGCCAGGTCCGGCGTGCGCTTCACCGACGCGCATTCCTCTTCGGCCACCTGCACGCCCAGCCGCTACACGCTGCTCACCGGCGAATATGCCTGGCGCAAGCCCGGCACGGGCGTTCTGCCGGGCGATGCGCGGCTGATTATCGATCCGGCGCGGCCCACGCTGCCGCGCATGTTGAAAGGGGCCGGCTACCGCACCTGCGCCGTGGGCAAGTGGCACCTGGGCCTGGGCTCCGGCAACCTCGATTGGAACACCGAGATCAAGCCGGGCCCGCTGGAACTCGGCTTCGACACCGCCTTCCTCATGCCTGCCACCGGCGATCGCGTGCCGTGCGTCTACGTGAAAGACCGCCGCGTAGTGAACCTCGACCCGAACGACCCCATTCGCGTGGATTACTCCAAGCCGATCGGCGACGAGCCCACCGGCCGGAAGAACCCCGAGTTGCTGAAGATGCAGCCCAGCCACGGCCACGACATGGCCATCGTCAACGGCGTGAGCCGCATCGGGTATATGACCGGCGGCAAGAGCGCGCTGTGGAAGGATGAGACCATGGCCGAGGAGTTTGTGAAAGCCGGCAGCTCCTTCATCGAGCAGAACCGCACGAACCCCTTCTTCCTCTATTTCGCCACGCACGACATCCACGTGCCGCGGCTGCCCAATCCGCGCTTCGGCGGCAAGACCACCATGGGTCCGCGCGGCGACGCCATCGCGGAGCTCGACTGGACGGTGGGCCAGATATTGAACCAGCTCGACACGCTCGGGCTGACGAAGAACACGCTGGTGATGTTCTCCTCCGACAACGGCCCCGTGGTGGACGACGGCTACCGGGACGATGCCGTGGAGAAGCTCGGCTCGCACCGGCCCGCCGGCCCGCACCGCGGCGGCAAGTACTCGAACTTCGAAGGCGGCACGCGCGTTCCGTTCCTGGCCAGCTGGCCGGCGCGCATCAAGCCCGGCGTCTCCGGCGCGTTGATCGGACAGCAGGATTTGTTCTCCTCCCTGGCCGCGCTCACCGGACAAAAGCTGAGCGCCGACGCGGCGCCGGACAGCTTCAACATGCTGCCCGCGCTGCTGGGCGAATCGAAGACGGGCCGGGAGTGGATTGTGGAGCACGCCCGCACTCTCTCCATGCGCAAGGGAGAATACAAACTGATCTCGGCCAACCCTGGGCCGAAGATCCAGGTGAACACCAATACCGACCTGGGCACGGGAGACAAGCCGCAGCTCTACCGGGTGAGCGAGGACATCGGCGAGACCAAGAACCTGGCCGAGCAGATGCCCGACAAGGTGCAGGAGCTGTCGCAGTTGCTGGATTGGGCGAGGAAGACGCCTCAAACCCGGCCCTAACCCGCGGGCATTTCCCCCAGGTAGCGCACCAACGGCTCCGGCCGCCACGACCAATCCGGCCGCGCGGTCAGCTCCTCGTGCTGAAGCGTCTTCAGCGCCGCGAAGAGCTTCAGCACTTCCTGCCGACGGGGGAGCCAGGGTGCCGCATGCTCGCCGCCCGAAGTTTCGAGCATCTGCTCGAAGAGAAGGATGCCGCCCGGCCGCAGCGACCGGATGATCCGCTGCAGAATGGGTTCGCGCAGCGGGATCCAGGCATAGGTCATCACGATGAGGTCCCACTGCGACGGGGCGAAGCCGAACTCCTGGTGACGGCAGACAGTGGCCTGGATGCGCACGCCGGCCGTGCGCGCCGCAGCCTCGGCCCGCGCCACGCCTTCGGCGGAGAAGTCGAAGCCGGAGACCTGCCAGCCCTGCTGTGCCAGAAAGATGGCATTGCGGCCCTGGCCCATGTGAATGTCGAGCGCCGCTCCGGGCTTCCGGCCGCGCACCGCTTGAGCGAGAAACGAGTTGGGTTGGGCATTGAAGCGCGGCTCGGAGGAGCGGTAGGTGCGGTCGAAGAAGTAAGGCTCGAGTTCGGCGCGGCGCTGAGCGGCGAGCGACTCCAGAATTCTGCCGCGGCGCTCCACTTCGCCGGGGCTCAGGCCGCGGCGGCGCAACTCGGCCAGGTACGAGAGACGCGGGTTGAAGTCCGTATCCGGGCGGGTGCGGTACCAGGCCACATAGTCGCGCCACAGCGCTTCGCCGGCGTCGTCGGGCGCGGTGAGCGCCAGCGGGGCGCAGGAGAGGAAGAAGTGGCGGCGGCGCACGTCGGCTCCCGTGCCGGTCAGCGGCGGCGCGCGGCGTTGGCGACGGAGTTGCCGATGAGGATTCCGGAGAAGGCGCCGAAATAGACGTCGGACGCCCAGTGGCGATTGGCGGAGATGCGGGAAAGCGAGATGGCGGTGGCCGCGCCGTAGAGAGTGATGCCCAGCCATTTCGGACAGCGCGGGTGGCGGGCGATGGCGGTGGCCACGGCAAACGAGGTCATGGCATGGCCGGAAGGAAAGCTGTCTCCTCCGCTCCAGAAGCTGCCTTTGGAACCTGGCTTGTCAGGGCGCTCGCGCCAGGTGACCAGTTTCAGCGCGTAACTCACGGTGAGACTGCTGGCCAGGGCCAGCCCTCCGTTACGGCCCATCTCAGTCAGTCTGGGATTGCCGCTGGCGTAGCCCACGGCGGTGGTGCCGCCCACGGCGCCGGCCAGGGTGTAGGTCGAACCGATGAGAGAGACGCGCTTGCTCCAGTCGATCTGGTCCGGGGTGTTGGGCAGGCTATCGGTGATGCGGCGGTCGAGGCTCTTGAGGCCCACCGTCCCGCCCACCAGCGGGACCGCCACGGTCCAGAACTGGCGCTGGTTCATGTGAAGCGGCGAGAGCCAGATGCGCTTCTGGTCGGAGGCATAGTCGCGCATGAAGCGCTTGGCGGCATTGTCGTTCTGGCCGAAGGCCGGCAAAACGAGGAGGAGGATCAGGACTGCCTGCTTCACAGTTTGAGCTTAGCGAAACCGGGATCCGCGCACGATGGGGCCGCGGCCGGGCGTGGCGGGAGCCGGTTCGGGCTCCGGCGGCGGAGCCGGCTTGCGGATCCGGCCGTCCAGGTGCGCGGCGATGCGCTCCTCGCGCGCTTTGGCGAACTTGGCGTGGCCGGGTTCGAAGCCGCTGGCCTGGGTGACTTCGGCGTCGGAGACCTCCATGGCCGTCGGCAGGTATTTCGTGAAGTGGTTCCTGATGCGATCCTGCACGATGCGCTGGCCTGAGTTCAGGAAGAGGAACAGAACCTGTTCGCCAAGCGCCTTGTTGAGGCAATCATAAACGTGCGAGGCTTTGTGCAGCTTGGCCGATTTGAGCAGCGTCTCCAGCTTTTTCGCGCTCGCCTCCAGCTTCTGCCAGGGCGCCGCCTCCTCTTTCGCCATTTTGGTGTTGGCGATGAGGGCCGCCTTCTCTTTCGGCGACAGCAACTGGGTGAGGCAGTTGAGGGTCAGGGCGTACCAGTCCGCCGTAAAGGCGGCGCCGAAGGGGATCATCGCCTTCGCCTTGGCCAGTTTCTGGAAAGCCGCCGGGTTCAGCTTGGCTCCGGTGAGTCCCGGACAGAACAGCCGCGCGAACTTTTCGTCGTCCAGCGCCTTCAGCACGTCTCCGGGATTCGGCTCCAGCGCGATCTCGCGAAGCTCGGTGTAGAGCGCGCGGGGCGGGATGTGGTTTTCCATGCCGGCCTCGCGGGCGTTCTGGAACTGCTGCAGCGTACGCTCATCGACGGTGAATCCAAGACGCGCGCGGAAGCGCACCAGGCGGAGCAGCCGGACGGGATCGTCGTAGAGCGAATAGTTGGAGATGGCGCGGATTTCGCGCCGCTCCAGGTCCGCGGCGCCGTTGGTGGGATCGATCATCAAACCGCGCGAGGCGCGGTTGAGCGAGAGGGCGATCGCATTGAAAGTGAAGTCGCGGCCGCGCAAGTCCTCGTGGATGGTGGCCGGCGTCACCTGGGGCTTGGCGCCCGGCTTGCCGAACTTCTCCTGGCGGGCCATGGAGATGCCACAGCTCACGCCGTTTGGAAAGAGCAGTTCGGCGCTCTTGCGGTGATCGTCAATGGCTGTGACCGTGGCGTGCGCCTTCTTGGCCAGATCGCGGGCGAACTTGATCGACGGGCCTTCCACCGTGAAGTCCAGATCCCGGATCGGAAAGCCGCCCAGCATGTCGCGCATGGCGCCACCCGTCAGGAAGAGGCTGAGATTCGCCTCGCCGGCAGCATTCTGCACCGTGGCAAGCACCGCGGCTTGCTCCGGGCTCAGGTGGCTTTCGAGGATGAACATGTAGTCGCTCATGGCTATTTCCTCTCCGCCGGAACTCACCCCGGCGGACGTCCGGATCAATTCCGGGGATGATGCCGTTCGACTACGCCTTTCAGACGCTCTCGAACGACATGCGTGTAGATCTGCGTGGTGGCGATGTCAGCGTGCCCCAGCATGGTTTGAACGCTTCGCAAATCAGCCCCGCCATCCAACAGGTGTGTGGCGAAACTGTGACGCACCACGTGGGGCGTCAGATTCCGGAAAATCCCAACCTTGCGGCCGTAGCCGTTCAACAGTTTCCAGAAGCCCTGGCGAGTCATGGCCCCGCCTCGGGCGGTCACAAACAGATAGGGGCTCGACCGGGCCTTCAGAAGCTCCGGCCGCGCCAGGGAAAGATACTCGCGAATGGCCTCCTGCGCCCGGTTCCCTACTGGCACCAGGCGTTGCTTTTCGCCTTTGCCGGTGACCCGCAGAAAGCCCAGGTCCAGGTTCAGATCCGTCAGCCGAAGGGTACAAAGCTCAGAAACCCGCAGCCCGCAGGCATAGAGCAACTCCATCATCGCCCGGTCCCGGCGGCAGTTCGGCTTTTCGCCGGCGGGCGCGGACAACAGGTGGTCCACCTGCTGGCCGGTGAGATACTTCGGCAGGTTCTGCCATTGCCGGGGTGCGGCCAGCAGAGCCGTCGGATCTTCGCTGACTTGGCCCTCACTGAGAAGAAAACGGAAAAATTGACGGAGCGTGGTGAGGTGCCGGGCGACCGAGCGGCTGGCCAACCCCTCGGCGCGGAGTGCGTCCAGGTAGTGCCGGATCTCCTCCGGGCCGGGGAATCCGGCTTGGCCGCGTTTCTCCCAGTAGGCCTGAAAGTGATTCAAATCAAAGGAGTAAGACGCCAGAGAATTAGAGGAAAGTCCCTTCTCCACCCGGGCAAAGGTGAGAAAGGCGGCAGCGGCGGGGCCGAATCCTCCTTTTTGGCGCATCGGTGTAATGATACAATACCTGCGTAATTATTTGAAAGTAAAGGCCCGCATCTCTTTTGGGGGATTCCGGCAGCCGTAGCGAGGGAAAGCGAGAGTTCCGCCCGTGAGCAGTTCAACCGTCAAACGCGTGGTGATCGAACGGTTTGACCGCGAGTTGCTGCGCGGCTTCGTCAAGCCGCAGCACTACCTCCTGGCGGAGGGCCTGGAGCTGATGAGCCCGGACGGCAGCGTCGCCATCGTGCCGTTGGATCAGATCAAGGCGGTGTCATTTGTGCGGGACCCGGACGGCGATGGAGTGCTCTCTGAGCGCCGTTCCTTCCTGGCGCGTCCCAAAGTGGCCGGCCTGTGGGTGGAGGCCCGCTTCCGCGACGGTGACGCCATGGAAGGCGTAATGCCGAACAACCTGCTGCAGGTGGAGCACTCTGGCTATAGCCTGTCGCCGCCGGAAACCGGGGGCAACGCGCAGCGCGTTTTCGTACCGCGAAAAGCGTTGGCGGATCTTCAGGTTCTGGGCGTAGTGGGCACCAGGAAGAAGCGGCCGGCGGCGGCCGTGGCGGAGCAGCAGATCAGGCTGTTTGCAGAGGACTGACGGTGCGCAGCGAGCACTCGCTGAGATCCTCCCAGGTGTCAGGATCGACATTGCGCACGAAAGAAAGCGTTTCCACGCAGAAGCGGCGCGGGTGAGAGAACTCCCGCCACTGGCGGCGGGCCGCCTCCAGCACTGCGCCCACTTCCCCAGGCCCGATCTCCTGCGCGATGGTCACGTGCGGGTGGAACGGGAAGGGCTCATTGAACGCGAAAGCGGCACGGTTCAGCTGCCGGTGTAGCTGCAGCAACTCATTCCGCCCTTCGCCGATAGAGAGGTAGGCCACTCGCGTGGACTCAAATAGCTCCACCCCGGAGAGTTGAACTTCGAAGGGCTGCGCGCCGGAGAGTTGTTCGGCAAAACCGGCCACCAGGCGGTCCGTGGGCGCGGTCAGCTTCCGGGGGGGAAGCACCGTGACATGAGAACGCAGCCGGCAGCCCGGCACCAGTTCCTTGCGGAGGCTGTTTACGAAGTCGCTCAGAGGGGATGGGAGGTAAGCAACGACGGCGTAAAAGCCGCCCAGGCGCCAGCCGTTGCTAGGACATATGGATGGTTCGTCCATTTGATGGTTCGTCCACGGCAATCCAATCGATCCCGGATCCGGAACCCGGAAGGGGCCGCCCTTTGGTTCCGTGCGGCCGGTGTCAGGCCGCGCCGGGCGCCTCAAGCTGGGCAGGCAGGCAATTCCGACGGCGCCGGCCCTGCGGCCAGGGGCGCCGTTTCCAGGCCGGTCCGAATCTCAGGCATCACCCAGCGAGCTTCCTCGAAGCCTACGTACTTACAGATGCGAAGTTCTCCGGACTCGGATTCGAGAATATCTCCGACTTCCAGGGCCTCGCTGGAACCGCGCAGGTTCATCCAGGCGTCGTAGAACCCGAGCGCCGTCACTTCGCCGGCGGCCTCGTAGTCCTTCGGCTTCAGAGAAGAGACGCCGCAGGTGTGCGGAGCCCAGCGGAACTGCTGGCGGACCGTCTCCTTCATCCGATAAATACGGAAGACTGGCATACCGCCCCATTGTCGCTCTAAGAACAAGCTGGCGTCAAAATGTTTCAGCAGCCCGGCTGGCCGCCTCGCCGCCGGCGCGGCGAATTGGCCGGAAATGGTAGGCTCCGAAGGAGATGCCGGAATGGGATGAACTCGATTTGACGCCCGGAGCGCGAGAGATCCTCGAATGGAACGGGGGGCCCGGGGAGATGCCGCTGGTTTGCCGCCGGAGCGTCCCCGCCGAAATCGCGGTCAAGTTGCGGAGTGCCGTCGCGGAGCGGCTGTTCCCTCAAGCGCACTCTCCGGCGGGCGCGCTGGCCGGCCTTTGGCTGGCGTGGTCCGGGTATGAGGAGGCGCATGGCATTGCCCAGGAGTTGCACACCGCGGAGGGCAGCTACTGGCACGGCATCGTCCACCGGCAGGAGCCGGACGACTGGAACTCGGGTTACTGGTTCCGGCGGGTAGGCCGGCATCCCATCTTCCCCGCCCTGGCGCAAGGGGCCGCGGATCTGGCCGGCTCCTACCCGAGGGCGGCGGCCTTGCCGGCCAGGGACTGGGACCCGGAGCAGCTGATCCGCTACTGCGCCCAGGCCCGCAATGCGCCCGGAGGCGAAACGGAGCGCTACGCGGTGGCAGTGCAACAACTGGAGTGGAAACTGCTCTTCGCCTGGTGCGCCCGCGTGAGACGATAGGAAGAGCAGTAAAGAACCGATGAAACGCTGGTTGATCCTGGTCTCCCTCCTGATTGTGGCCGCGGTGGCGGCCTGGCTCGGTGCGCGGCGCTCCGCTCCGCCGGAGGTCCCCTTCGGCAAGGTGAAGCGCGAAACCCTGGTGAGCGTGCTGGCGACCAACGGCAGGACGGAGCCGCTGGACTGGTCCCCAGTGCATGCGATGAGACCGGGACGCATCGCGAAGGTGGCGGTGGAACAGGGGCAACAGGTGCCGGCTGGAGCCGTTCTGGTGGTGCTGGGTAACGAGGATGCGGAATCTGCCGTGGCCTCGAGCCAGGCGCGCGTGGAGCAGGCGCAGGCCGAACTGGCCATCCTTACCGGCGGCGGCCGGGCGGCGGAACTGGCGCAAATCGAAAGCAACATTCAACGGCTGACGGCGGAAAGAGACGCCGCCGCGAAGACCCTCGCTTCCACGGAGAGGCTGGTGCGGAAACAAGCCGCTCCGGCCGTGGAGTTGGAAGCGGCGCAGGGCAGGCTGGCCACTCTGGAGATCCAGCTCTCCAGCGAAAAGAAGCGCCGGGAGGCGATGGTGATGCAGGCCGACATGCGGGCGGCGAGGGCCAAGGTGGCTGAGGCGGAGAGCGGTCTGGCGCAGGCCAAAAAGCGGCTGGAAGAAGTAGTGGTGCGGAGCCCGCGGGCGGGCATCGTCTACGATCTGCCGGCGCGGGCCGGAGCCTGGGCCAATGAAGGGGAACTGCTGGCGAAGGTGGGCGAAACCTCCCAGTTGAAGGTCGTGGTGCACGTGGACGAGCCGGATCTAGGCAAGATCCGCGAAGGCCAGCCGGTCTCCATCACCTGGGACGCGATGTCCGGCAAGGAGTGGAGCGGCGTGGTGCGGCGGGCGCCGTCGCAGGTAGTGGCGCTGGGCACCAGGATGGTGGGCGAGGTGGACACGCTGGTGCAAAACCCCGGCCGGGATCTGCCTCCGGGCGCGAACATCAACGCCAGAATCCGCGCGCAGGTGGTGGAGGGCGCGGTGACGATTCCGAAGTCGGCGCTCCGCAGAGTGGGCACCGAACTGGGGGTCTATGTGCTGAAGGGTGGAACGCTGGAGTGGCGCAAGGTAGTGATCGGCGCATCCAGCGAGGCCTTGGCCGAGATTAGGGAAGGCCTGAAAGAGGGCGACTCCGTGGCGCTGCCGACCGAGATGGAACTGCGGCCGGCGATTCCGGTGACGCCCATTTATCCCTAAAGAAATGCCCCGCCGCGGCTGGGCGGCGGGGCTCGTCCTGCAAGGAAAATCCGGCCTGCTACTTTGCCGGCTTGGGCTGCGGCGCAGCGGGAGCTGCGGGAGCAGCCGGCGCGCCGGGAGCTGCGGCCGGAGCGGCCGGCGGCTGGGGCGCACCGAAGTAGGTGGTGTCCAGCGTCGTCTTGGTGGTCTCCTTGAAAGCCTTCATCGCCTTCTGCGCGTTTTCCGTGGTGAGTTGCTTGGTGATCTCGTCCTTCACTTCCGCCAGGGGCTTGGCGCCGCGTTCCTGCACCTGAATGATGTGGTAGCCGAAGGCGCTCTTCACCGGCTGGCTGACTTCACCCACGGGCAGCGAGAAGGCCGCCTGCTCAAAAGCCGGCACCATGCGGCCGCGGCCGAAAGAGCCGAGGTCGCCGCCCTGCGCGCCGGAGCCGGTGTCGTCGGATTCGGCCTTGGCAACGGCGGCGAAGTCCTCGCCCTTGATGATGCGCTCGCGGATGGCCTGCGCCTTGGCAAGCGCTTCGGCCTCAGAGAGGTCAGCCTTGCCCGGCTGAATCGGCACCCTCGAACCTTTGAAGCGAATGAGGATGTGCCGCGCCTTGGCGTTCTCAAATTCGGCGGCGTGCGCGGTGTACCAGGCCGCGACGTCGGCATCGGTAGGCTTCTGAGTCTCAGACAGGTGCTGGTAGTAGAGGGCGGCCAGGCCGCTCTCCTGCTGGAGGTAGATCTGCACCTTCGGGCCGGGCTTCTCGGCCAGCTTCAGCTTCCGCGCTTCCTCGGCGAAGTTGACGATGTCGCCGAGCTGTTCGGCGAACCGGCGGCGGGCTTCCGGCGAGTTCGGGCCCAACTGCGACTTGATCGTGTCCGGCAGGTTCTCCATGAGATTGTCGAACTGGGAGCGGGTCATCCTGGTGGAGCCGGCGGTGAACACCACCGGATCGGCGGCGCTGGCAGCTGGGGCGGCCGATTTGGCGGCCGCCGCGGCCGCGGGCTTGGCCGCCGGGGCGGGTTTCGCCGTTTGTGCAGGCTTCGGCGCGGCAGCCGCCGCGGGTTTGGGTGCAGACGTCTGCGCCCAAAGCGCCGCTGCAAGCATCGACAATAGAAAGACTCTCATTACTTTATGTTACCCCGCAGTTCAGGCAAAGCCGAACGGATGCCCGGCCGATACAAGGGCGAAATCAGCAAGAAACCCGTCAATTGGAGCGCCATCTGGCCCGACATCCGCGAACTGATCCTCCCGCGGCGCGGGCAGTTGCTGCTGGGACTCCTTCTGATCATCGTCAGCCGGACAGCCGGGCTGGTGCTGCCGGCGTCGACGAAGTATCTCGTGGACGAGATCCTGGCCAAGCACCGCGCGGAGTTGCTGGCGCCGCTGGTGCTGGCCGTCGTGGGCGCCACGACATTACAGGCCATCACCAGCTTCTGGCTGACCCAACTGCTCTCCAAATCCGCGCAGAAGCTGATCGCGGAACTGCGCTGCAAAGTGCAGGCGCATGTCGGGCGGCTGCCGGTGACCTACTTCGACACCAACAAGAGCGGCCAGCTGGTTTCGCGCATCATGAACGACGTGGAGGGCGTGCGCAACCTGGTGGGCACGGGCCTGGTGGAATTCGTCGGCGGCCTGTTGACGGCCGTGCTGTCGTTCGTCGTTCTGCTGCGCATCAGCGCGGAACTTACGGGCATGGCGCTGGCGGTGGTGCTGGCCTTCTCCCTGGTGCTGCAGCGGGCGTTCAGCACCCTGCGGCCCATCTTCCGGGAGCGCGGCAAGATCACGGCCGAAGTCACCGGCCGCCTGACGGAGAGCCTGGGCGGCATCCGCGTGATCAAGGGCTATCATGCCGAAGAGCGGGAGGAGAAGGTCTTCCAGGCCGGTACGGACCGCATCCTGGCCAACGTCCTGAAGTCTCTCACGGGCGTAAGCGTGCTAAGCCTGTCGGCCACCGTGCTGTTGGGCCTGGTGGGCGCGCTGGTCATGTATATGGGCGGGCGGCAGATTCTGGACGGCCGGCTGACGCTGGGCGGCTTTGTCACCTTCACCGCCTTCCTCGGGTTTCTGGTCGCGCCGGTGTTTCAGGTGGTGGGCATCGGAACGCAGCTGACCGAGGCGATCGCGGGGCTGGAGCGCACCCGTGAGATTTTGAACGAGCAGGAAGAGGATTCCGAGCCGGGCAGGAACCGCACCCTGGGACCGCTGCAGGGCGAAATCCGCTTCGAGGACGTGCGCTTCTCTTATGAGGCGGGCAAACCAGTGCTGCATGGCATCAGCTTCGATGCGCCGGCAGGCACGGTGACTGCCCTGGTGGGCTCATCGGGCTCGGGTAAGTCCACCACCATCGGCCTGGTGGCCGGCTTCCACTCGCCGACAGAGGGACACGTGCTGGTGGACGGGCTGGATCTCTCCTCCATCCGCCTGGGCAGCTACCGGACTCAGCTGGGCGTGGTGTTGCAGGAGACGTTCCTGTTCGACGGCAGCATTCGCGAGAACGTCGCCTTCGCCAAGCCCGACGCCAGCGAAGAGGAGGTGCTGCAGGCGTGCCGCATTGCGCGCGTGGATGAGTTTGCGGAGAAGTTCCCGGATGGCTACCAGACCGTGGTGGGCGAACGCGGCGTGAAATTGAGTGGCGGGCAGAAGCAGCGCGTCTCCATCGCCCGGGCGATCCTGGCGAACCCGCGCATCCTGATCCTGGACGAGGCGACCTCCAGCCTGGATAGCGAAACCGAAGCCATGATTCAGGAGGGGCTGGCCTGGCTCATGCAGGGACGCACCACTTTCGTAATCGCGCACAGGCTATCCACCATCCGCCGCGCAGACCAGATCCTGGTGATGGAAGGCGGCCTGATTCTCGAACGCGGCACCCACGCGGAACTCTATGCGGCGCGCGGCCGGTATTACGAGCTTTACACCCGGCAGCATGGGCTGGAACGCAACCTCTTCCTGGCCCCCGGCGAAGGCGACGAAGCCAACCCCGTGGAGGGCTAAAGCAGCTCGCGGCGGTATTGCTCCAGAGCGACCCTCACCAACTGGCTGCGCGTGCGCACGCCGGTCTTACTGAAGAGTTGCTGCAGCGAGGCCTTGATGGCGCTCTCGCTCACGCCGATACGCTCGGCGATCTCCTTGTTTGCGAGCCCTTCAAAGACGCCGCGCAGCACGATGCGGTCTCTTTCCGTGAATCGGGCGCGGCGGGCTGAATCCAGCGCCCCGCCTTCCGCGGGGGAGCTGGTGTACTTCGGATCGATCCAGGTTTCGCCGCGCATGACGGCGTGGATCGCCTCCACCAGGGTCTCCGGCGGATTGTTCTTCAGGAAGACGCCGCTGGCGCCGTGGTTCAGCAACTGCCGCAACTCCGCGCGCGTTACGCCCACCGTCACGACGAGGATCTTGCCGGCGAACTTGCGCTCCTTGGCGGCGATCACTATTTCATTGCCGCGCCTGTCGCCCAGTTCATAGTCGAGCAGCAGCAGGTCATAGCCACCCCCGCGCATGAGGGCGAGCGCTTCCTGCACGGTGGAGCATTGGCCCGACACCTGCAAATCGGGCCTCACATTGAGCAAACGGGCAAGCCCTTCGCGAAACAGAGCGTGGTCGTCGACCAACAGGATGCGTATCATGCGGGAATCTCCGTACTGCGTTCTTCGGTTTGATGATCAATGCTGGCAAAAGGAAGCAGGCGCATGCAGATCGTACAACCCCTGAGTGAAGGCTCAAAATACAGTTCGCCACCGCAAGCCCGCACAATGGCCCGGGACACGAACAATCCTAACCCAACAGACTTGGCACCCGGCTGGAAAGGCTGGAAAAGGCTTGCAGGATCCACCACTCCCGGTCCGCTGTCGCTGAAGCGAATGGTGATGAATCCATTATTGACCTGCGGTTGAATGGTGATCTGCTTGGACGCACAGCCATCCAGCGCGCGCACGCTGTTTCGGCTGAGATTCAACAAAACCTGTAGCAGGCCGTGCCTGTCGCCTTGGACCGGTGGCAATCCGGCGAATTCCAGCAATCTCAATTCCACCTCATCGGCATCCAGGGAGGGCGAAACTACGATTCGAAACTCGTCCAGGAGCTGCTCGAGATTCACTCGCTCCGTCGGCTGGTCGGAAATGGACTGCAATTCCACCGTGGTAAGCCGGGTGAGCGCCTGCGCGAGCGTCCCCAAGGCTGAATAGTCTTCCGTCTGGCCTACGCCCGGCAACCGGCCCAGGTTCGTGTGAACCACGGCGATAGCGGCGCAGATGTTGCGGATTTCATGTGAGACCGAACCCATCAGCACGCGCGAACTGCGCAGCAGGCTCTGGAGGCTCGACTCCTGCCAATCCCGCAGGTCTTCACTGTTGTCGGTAATGATCGCGGCCATGCGGCGGCCGGCCGCAGTCGGATAAGTGGCAAACCACACGCAGGCCAGAAAGGTCTCGCCATTGGCGCGCGAGCCACGGCAGTTGGTGGCGCTGCGGTAAGGCAACTGGTTGTCGGCCGCCAGAAGGAGCCGCGCTACCGTGGGCAAGAAGTGGCCAATCGACTGGCCTGGCAGATCCCCCGACGGAACGGAGAACAACTCATGCGCCGCCTGGTTGGCCAGTTCCACCCGTCCGCTCGGATCCAGTGTCACAATGGCCGCGGGGCTGGACTCCACCAGCATCCGCACCTGATTCTCGGCTTCGATCCGGCGCTCATGCTGCTGCTGCATGGCGCGGCTGTGTGCCAGCGCCATGCGCCGGCTGCGAACCAGTTCCCCAACGAACAGCCCGGTGCCGGCAAAGGTGGCGAAAGCGGAGACGATTCGCAGAAGGGCATGCGCCTCCCAACCAAAAGGAGCAAAATGTTCGCGCAGGAGGGCGCAGACTAAACTCGCCAGCAGGATCTGCGGCCGGCTGAGCACTAGGGCGCTCAGGACGATGGGGAACGCATACAGCAGCCCGAGGGAAAGGTTGGACCTGACCGAATAATCCAACGCCGCAATGACGACTGCCATCGAGAGCGCGACGGGCAACACCCGCCAGGGCGGCGTCTCAAGCAGCAGATGGGAGGGCAGGTCGAACAACCATTTAACTCGAGCTTCGGCCATTGGCGGCGTCTGAGGAAGACGATCTCCTAAGCTGATCTTCTATGATTCATGAAGCAATCGCAACCTAGCGCTGAATCAACTGGAAGCGCCCGTCTGAAAGCAGGAGGTATTGGCGGCCCCTCCAATTGATGGTATTGCCGAAAAATCCGGCGATCCAGAAGACGAAACTGAGCAGGTCCTGGGCCAGGATCAGCCACGGTCTGCGGCGGCAGAGCGGATCGCGGAGCACGGCGTGGAAGACAGCGGCGGCGGCGATCAGTCGCAGCACCACGGTGAAGATCAGCGCCGGCCAAAGTGCGGGGAAGATGGCGCTGCAGAGCAGCGCGATGGGAAAGGGATTCGTGAAGATCTGGCCCACATAACCGGCCGGGCGGGAGCGGCGGGTGGAGCGGTTCCAGCGCAACCGGTGTGCGAAGTTGGGCCGCATGGACTGCGTGCCGATGCGGTGCTCGATCACGTAAGAAGAGAGGATGACCCCGTGTCCGCGCTCAGCGGCGAACTGGCCCATGACGAAATCTTCCGCCAGGTACTGGCAGAGGCGCTCCCAGCCGCCGATGTCTTCGAGGACGCGCCGCCGGGCGGCAATGGTGGGCCCGACGGCGAACCGCACGCCGCCCTCCACCATCCTGGCCACCAGCGCGCCGCCCCAGAACTCGTTGTTCATGCCGGCGGCTTCCAGCACGGACCAGGCGCTGCCGCCGGGCACGGCGCGGTAGGGACAGGTGGCGACGCCCAGCGCCGGATCCTGAAACTCGGCGGCGATCACACGGAGCATCTCCGGCGTGACGCGGATGTCGGAGTCGCTCATCACCAGCAGGTCATGGGCAGCCTCGCGCATCATGATGGAGAGGCTCCACACCTTGGCGTTGGGGTAGGGCGCCTCGCCGGCCGCGTAGGTGCGCACCGGCACGTGCGGGTACTCGGCGCGAAGGCGCTCCACCAGGGCCAGGCCCGGGTCCGCCGCGTCGCGCGCCGCGAACAGCAGTTCGAACGAGGGGTAGTCCTGTTCGAAAAAGGTACGCAGGTTCTGCTCCAGCCCTTCATCCAGGCCGTGCAGCGGCTTCAGGATGGACACCGGCTCGGGGCGGGCCAGGGCGGGCGGCCGCACAGCCAGATAGAGGCGCACGGCCACCACGGTGAGCACGCAAAAGACCCAGGAGCCCACCAGCAGACAGCCGAGCGGGACGGCCAGGAGCCAGAACATCCGGAACCCTACTCTTCGATGGAACGCGACTGGGCCATGCCGGAGATCATCGCGACGACTTCGTCCACGGGCTTGGCGCCCTGGTCGCCGCCCTTGCGCGTGCGCACGGCCACCTTTCCTTCGGCCGCTTCCCGATCTCCCACCACCAGCATGTACGGGATCTTCTGCAACTGGGCTTCCCTGATCTTGTAGTTCACCTTTTCGCCGCGGGAATCCAGTTCGGCGCGAAGGCCGGCCGCCTTGAGCTTCTCCGTCACCTGGCCGGCGTACTCATTGTGGCGGTCCGCAATGGGCAGTACCACTGCCTGCACCGGCGACAGCCACACGGGGAAGGCGCCGGCGAAGTGCTCGATGAGCACGCCGACGAAACGCTCCATGCTGCCGAACGGCGCACGGTGGATCATCACCGGACGGTGCTGCTGATTGTCCGCGCCGGTGTAGTTCAGATCGAAGCGCTGCGGCAGTTGGTAGTCCACCTGAACGGTGCCCAGCTGCCATTCCCTGCCGATGACATCTTCCACGACGAAGTCGATCTTGGGGCCGTAGAAAGCGGCCTCGCCGGGCTCCAGCGAAAAGCGCACGCCCAGTGAAGCGGCGGCGTCTTTGCAGGCCTTTTCGGCGCGGTCCCACTGGTCCGCGCTGCCCACATACTTGGCGCTGTCGGGGTCCCGCAGGCCCACTCGCACGCGGTACTCCTTCATACCCAGAGTGCCGAAGATCACCTTGACCAGTTCCAGACAGCCGGCCACTTCGGCCGGCACCTGGTCTTCGGTGCAGAAGATATGGGCGTCGTCCTGTGTAAAGCCCCGCACGCGCGTCATACCGCCAAGCTCTCCGCTCTGCTCAAAGCGGTAGACGGTGCCGAACTCGGAGAGCCGGATGGGCAGGTCGCGGTAGCTGTGCGGATCGCTGTCGTAGATCTTGATGTGGTGCGGGCAGTTCATGGGCTTCAGCAGAAACCCGTCGATCTCGCCGCTCTCCAGGCGATTGGACAGTTGGGCGCAGGAGCAGCCCTCGCCGGCCAGCCTGGCGATCTGCTCGCGATCCACCAGCGGCGGAAACTGGCTGTCGGCGTAATAGGGGAAGTGGCCGCTGGTGCGGTACAGGTCCAGCTTGCCGATGTGCGGCGTAAATACCTGGGTGTAGCCCTGCCGGCGCAGGTGCTCGCTGATGAAGGTCTGCAGCTCCTGGCGGATGACGGCGCCCTTGGGCTTCCACAGAATGAGGCCCTGACCCACCTTTTCATCCACGGCAAAGAGGCCCAGTTGGCGGCCCAGCACACGGTGATCGCGCTTGCGGGCCTCCTCCTGCTTGCGCAGGTATTCGTCCAGATCTTTTTGCGAGAACCACGCCGTGCCGTAGATGCGCTGCAGCTGCTGGCGCTTCTCGTCGCCCTTCCAGTAGGCGCCGGCGATGGAGAGCAGCTTAAAGGCCTTCAGCCGTTTGGTGCTGGGCACGTGCGGGCCGCGGCAGAAATCGATGAAATGCGGCCCCAGGGTGTATTCGCTGAAGATCGAGTCGGCCCGCTCTTCGATGAGCTCGCACTTCATGGGCTCATCGAGGCCGCGGTATTTCGCCAGACCTTCGTCCTTGGCGACGAGCTTGCGCTCATAGGCTAGGTCGCGGTCGCGGATCTCCACCATCTTCTTTTCGATCTTTTCCAGATCCTCGGCGGTGAAGGGCACTGGACGGTCGAAGTCGTAATAGAAGCCGTCTTTGATGGGAGGGCCGATGCCGAGCTTGGTTTCGGGGAAGAGCTCGAGGACGGCCGCGGCCAGCAGGTGCGCCGTGGAGTGGCGGTAGACTTCCAGCGCCTCGGGGTTCTTGGAAGTGAGGATTTCCAGGGCGGCATTGGCCTCCAGCGGGCGGCTCAGGTCCCACAGGGCACCGTTGACGCGCGCGACGACGGCATCGTCGGCCAGGCGCTGACCGATGGAGCGGGCAATGTCCAGGGGCGTGGTTCCCGGTTCAACCGGGCGGCTGCTACCGTCCGGCAGCGTGATAGAAAGCTGTTCACTCATTGGAATTAGGGGGTAACTTTCAGACTATCATGCCCTCGAGGAGCGAACTTTGCGGCAGCCCGGGCTTGCGCTGCCATGCTCTGTTCGGAGACATTGAAAGCATGGACCACGAGCATCCGGAGGTGACCTCGGCGACCGACCCCGCGGCTGCGGAACTCGCGCTCGTGGACCGGGCCCGCAACGGCGACGTGGCCGCCTTCGGCGAACTCATCAGCAAGTACGAGCGGCGCGTCTACCGCATGGCCCGCCAGATCACCCAAAACGACGAGGATGCCGAGGACGTCCTGCAGGAGGCGTTCCTCAAGGCGTTCGGGCACCTGGATTCCTTCCAGGGCCAATCCAAGTTTTACACCTGGCTCACCCGCATCGCGGTCAACGAGAGCCTGATGAAGCTCAGAAAACGCAAATCTGACCGAACCGTTTCGCTGGATGAGAACATCGAAACAGATGAGGAACCGATTGTGCGAGAGATCGCCGTTTGGGATGACAACCCGGAACTGCGCTACAGCCAGGAAGAGATCCGCCAGATCCTGGACAAGGCCATCGAAGGACTCAAACCGATCTTCCGCACGGTGTTTATCCTGCGCGATGTCGAAGAACTGAGCACGGAAGAGACCGCGGAGATGCTGGGACTCTCCATCGCCGCCGTGAAGAGCCGCCTGTTGCGGGCCCGGCTGCAACTGCGCGAAAAGCTCACTCGCGTCTTCAAAAGAAAAGGGGAGCAGATCCTTGGGTACGCGAAATGAAATGATCACGTGCAAGGACTTCCTGCGCGAGCTGAACGACTTTCTCGACGAGACCACTGACCCCGTGCTGCGGGCGGAGCTGGAGCGCCACATCAACGAGTGCCCCAACTGCTGGGTAATCTGCGACACCACCAAGAAGACCATCCAGGTCTACAAGGGGATGGAAGCGCAGAACCTGCCCGAACCGGTGCATGAACGGCTGATGAGCATGATCGCGAAGAAGAAGCCCGGCTGCTGCGGCGGCGGGGACACTCACTAGCAGCGCCGGCCTCACAGGACCACGAAGACGGAAAGGGCGCGCCATCCCGGCGCGCCCTTCCTGCATCCGGAACTAGAACTTCCAGCGCACGGTCAGCTGGCCCTGTCGCGGAGAACCGGCCGGCAGGAAAATGTGCGTGCTGGTGATGGTGCCGCCGGTGCCCACGTTCACGGTCATATTCGGCTGGCCCAGATTCACGTGGTTGAAGAGGTTCTGGAACGAGGCCCCGATCTGAATCTCGTTTTCGCGCGGCAGCATGATGCGCTTGTTCAGACCGGCGTTGAACACCGTGTAGCCAGGCCCCTCGATGATGTTGCGGCCGGCGTTGCCGAAGCGGCCTCCCGTGGGCACGGCGAAGTCCAGACGGTCGAACCACGCGCTGACGGTCTTGGGGTAATCCACCGTGTTGAGCACGTCCGGACGGCCGCCCACCGTATTCGTGTTCGAGGGATCGGAGCCGGTGAACTGCGGGTTCAGCCAGTGGCCGGTGGAGACGTTGATCAGCACGTTCAACTGCCAGCCGCCCAGCAGCACGCCTTTGCCGAACGGCAGGTCGTAGAGAGCCTGGTTCATCCATTGCAGCCGCGGCACGGAGTAGACGCGGGCCTTGTCGCGGGCGCGGTCATAGGCGTTCTCGATCTGCGTGTTCACCTCGGCGTTGTTGGTATCGTCCACCTCGCTCAGCTGCTTGGCCCACACCAGGGTCGAATTGAACTGCAGGCCGCGCGAAAAGCGTTTGGTCACGCCCGCCTGCAGGCCGTGGTAGCTGTTGTTGGCGCCGTTGTCCACGAAGGTGACGTTGTTGTAGATGGGGAACGGGCGCCGCGCCTGCGCGAAGGCCTGGCTGGAAGGCAGTGGCTGGTTAAAGTTCCTCATGTACGGCAGCTGCGTGCCCTTGGTGCCGATGTAGCTGATGCGCAGGCCGAGTTCGCGCGTGAGTTCCTGCTCCAGCGTCAGCGAGTACTGCAGCGCGTAGGTGTTCAGCAGGTCCGGCGTCATGCCGGCCGAGTTCAGCGTGCCCGTGGCGCCAGGCACGGCGAACGGCGCGGCCAGCGTGAACAGCGGCTTGTCGTTGACGAACGCGTTGTTACTTGTGGTGGAGACGGCGAACGGCCCCTCCACCTGGTTCGACAGCGCGCCCACGGAGTAGTGGCCGTAGTAGAGCCCGGCGCCGCCGCGCAGGATCGTCTTGCCGTTGTCGTCGAGCCGCGCGGAAAAGCCCGCGCGCGGCGCCCAGTTGTTCTTGTCGGTGTTGCGCAGCGAACGGCCCAGGCCCACCTGGTCCGCCGTCTGCACCGGCAGCGAGGCCGGATAGTAGGGGCTGATCAGCTGCTTCGAGGCGGCCGTCGGCACGATCACCGCCCCCGTCGTGGTGTTGAACGTGAAGAAGTTGTCGTCGCGCGCCACGGCCGGCTGGTTGTACTCGTAGCGAACGCCGTAGTTCAGGCTCAGGCGCGCGCTCAGCTTGAAATCGTCCTGAATGTAGAACGAGGTGTCGTTCCAGCGGAAATACTGCGCGGCCCACGGGTCGATGCGGCCGGTGGTGGTGGGCACGCCCAGCAGGAAGTCCCCGTAAGGCTGGCCGGTGAAGCGGTTGCTGTAGCTGAAATCGCCATACAGCCCGGCGCGCGAAGGTACGTGGCGGTTGACGAACCAGTGGATGTACTCGACGCCGGCCTTGATGGTGTGGCGTCCGATGATCTTGGTGAGGTTGTCGGCCAGTTGCCAGTGTCCGTCCACCACCGGATTCAGCAGGC
>JACQZS010000155.1 GCA_016213725.1 Acidobacteriota bacterium
CGCCCACGCCGACCTCGTCCTGTCCGGCACCCAGCCGCTCGATGCCTCCTGCAATACCGCCCTGGCCGCAATTCAGGCGCTTTTCCCTCAAGCTTGACCACCCCAGGCCGATAAGCTGATCGGAATCCCGAACAGCCTATGCCAACCGCAACCATTCCGGTAACGGCCTGCCGCCCGCACGACACCCTGGCAGAGATACTCGACCGCCTCTCGGCCGCGGTGCGGGAAGACGCGCCGAAGCATGCCCTCCAGCGGCTGCTCTGCGACCTGGTGGTCCACACCACGCTGCACGTCAAGTCGCATAACCCCTGCGCGATGGCGGACGCCGAGTTCCTCCACCATCTCCAGACATTGGAGAGCGGCGTGGCGCGCGCCCAGGTAGCTCTGTCGGATGCCCACGTCGAACGGATCAGGGAGTGGCTGTCCGGCCACGCCGCCCCCGAATTTGTGACGCCGCTGCCGCTCGAGCCGCATCACATGAGCTGAATGGCTCCATCCAGCCAATCGGAAACCTGGGTCCAACTCACACTGCGGGCAGCCGGCTTGTACAACCTGGCCATCGCCGCCTTGGTGCTGCTGCGCCCGGAGTGGATTCTCACCTCCCTTGGCCTGCCCCCCACGCCGCCCGCCGGCTTCGCGCTGGAACTGTGGCACGCGCTCGCGGCGCTCACCGCGGCCATGGGCGCCGGCTATCTGCTCATCTCTTCCAATCCGGTGAAGCACTGGCAGGTGGTTCTGGTGGGCTTCCTGGCCAAACTGGCGACGGGGCTCTGGGTGAGTTATGACATCTATCTCCACCGGCTGCCGTCTTCCGCGTGGCTGTGGGTGGTGATGGACGACGCCATCTGGCTGCCGCCCTTCGCCATCGTCCTGCGCCAGGCCCATGAATGCCTCCTGAACATCCGGCGCTCCGTTTCGCCGGACGTGGTGCGGTTCGCCTTGCGGCGCAAGACCAACTACGGCGTGACCGTAGACGAGATCAGCCGGCTCTCGCCGGTCTTATTGGTATTCCTGCGCCATGCCGGTTGCACCTTTTGCCGCGAGGCGCTGGCTGACCTGTCGTCCCGGCGGGGCGAGATCGAGCGCGACGGCACGCGGCTGGTGCTGGTCCACATGGGTTCGGAGGAACACGCGGCCGGCTTCTTCCGGCAATACGGACTGGCCGAGGTGCCCCGCATCAGCGATCCGGAGCGCGCCCTCTACCGGGCGTTCGGATTACCCCGCGGCTCTTTCAGCGATGTGATGGGACCCAAAGTGTGGCTGCGGGCGTTCCAGTCCGGCGTGCTGGAACGGCACGGCGTGGGGCAACTGGTGGGCGACGGCTTCCAGATGCCGGGCGTATTCCTCGTGTTCCACGGCGAGATCGTGCGCAGCTACCGCCACCAATGCGCGTCGGACCGGCCGGACTACCTGGCGCTGGTCACCGGGCGGGACTATGCCGCACCGGAATTGCGCGACCGGTCGGTCTGAAAGATTTATCATGGCATGGTAGTGTCCATGCCCAAACAACAGCAGACTCCCGCACAGCGCGCTCCAGGCGCCGTGGGCATCGTCCGTCTGTTCGGGGTTCCGGTGCGTTTCCACTTCACTTTCTGGCTGGCGGTGGTGTGGCTGATCTATATGGGCGCGTCGGGTTCGCAGACGCTGGCGGGCACGGCGCTGTATGTGATCGGGCTTTTCGTTTCGGTTCTGCTGCATGAGGGCGGCCATGCTCTGGCGGCGCGGCGCCACGGCATTCCCACGCTGGAGATCGTGATGCTGCCGCTGGGCGGGCTGGCGCGGCTGGAACGGCAGCCGAAACCGGCGGAGGAGTTTTGGGTGGCGCTCTCCGGACCGTTGGTGAACGCGGTGCTGGGTGCGGGGCTGTTGGGCGGCATCTACGCCACGGGCGGCACCATCGCGCTGTCGCACTGGCAGCAGGCGACGGATGGAAACATCCTGCCGCGGCTGGCCGTGGCGAATCTGGCTCTGGCGCTGTTCAACCTGATCCCGGCCTTTCCCATGGATGGCGGACGGGTGGTGCGGAGCCTGCTGGCAGCGCGGCGGCCGGTGGATGTGGCCACGCGAATGACGTCGCGGATCGGGACGGCGATCGCGGCTTTGATGGCGCTCTACGGGCTGTTGAGCGCCAATTTCCTCCTGGTCTTCTTCGCGTTCTTCGTCTACGTGGGTGCGCTGCAGGAGACCATGGCCACGTCGCAGCAGGCGTTGATGAGCGGCGCCTCGGTGGGCGAAGCCATGATCACAGACTACCGGACGCTGAACCACGGAGATACGCTGCGCGAGGCGGCCGCTCTGCTACTGGCGACGTCCCAGCAGGACTTTCCCGTAGTGGCGGGAGATCGCGTGACGGGACTGCTCAGCCGGGCAGCGCTGCTGGCGGCAATGGCGGCCGACGGCCCGGAGGCCTTCGTGGCAGGAGCGATGGACAGGGATTTCGCGAGGTTGTCTCCGGAGATGGATCTCTCTGACGCGGCGCCGCTGATGGCGGCGGGGGGCAACTGCGCGCTGGTGTTCGAAGAAGACAGGCTGACCGGAATGTTGACAGCGGAAAATCTCTCGGAGTTTCTCATCTTGCGCAAGATACGCGCCGAACGGGCGGAAGCCCCGGCACCCAAGGAGCCGCACCATGGCTAAGTCGGACGTCCTGATTATCGGTGCCGGACTCGCAGGCCTGTGCTGTGCGCGCAAGCTGCAGAAAGAAGGCATCGGCTGCCGGATTTTGGAAGCCTCCGACGGCGTCGGCGGCCGGGTCCGGACGGACGCGGTGGACGGCTTTTTACTGGATCGCGGCTTTCAGGTGCTCCTGACGGCTTACCCGGAAGCGCTCGACCAACTCGACTACGACGGGCTGGATCTATGCGCGTTCCTGCCCGGGGCGCTGGTGCGCTACGAAGGGCACTTCCGCAGGCTGGCCGATCCGTGGAGAGGCGGCGGAACGATGATGGGCAGCCTCTTCTCTCCGGTGGGCAAGTTCTCCGACAAACTGCGGCTCTCCAGCCTGCGCGGCTCGGTGATGCGGAAGAGCATCGAAGAGATCTTCGCGACTCCGGAGACCAGCACGCTGCAGAATCTGCGGAAGCGGCACTTCTCGCACCGCATGACGGACTACTTCTTCCGGCCGCTGTTCGGCGGGGCGATGCTGGACACGAAGCTGGCCTCCTCGGCCCGCATGTTCGAGTTCATTTTCAAGATGTTTTGCGAGGGGGACGCGGCGGTGCCGGCGAAGGGTATGGGGGCGATTCCGGCGCAGATTGCGGCGTCGCTCGCGCCGGGCACGGTGCAGTTGAACTGCCGGGTCCACTCGATGACGCCGGGTCAGGTGAAGCTGACCACGGGCGACGTTTTGGAGGCCGGCGAAATCGTGCTGGCCACCGAAGGCGACGAGGCGCTGAGGCTGGCCGGGGAGTCGAAGAAGCTGTCGAACCGCGGAGTCTGCTGCTTCTACTTCGCGGCCAAGGAGCCGCCGGTGGACGAACCGATGCTGGTGATCAGCGGCAGCAACCGCGGCCCGATCAACAATCTCGCGGTGATGAACCTGGTGGCGCCGGCCTACGCATCAAAGGACGAATTCCTGGTCTCGGTCACCACCGTGGGGCAGCCAAGCCGGGACGACAACACGATGATCGCGGCGGTCCGGCAGCAATTGAAGCGCTGGTATGGCCTGGTGACGGAGGAGTGGAGGCTGATTCGCTACTACCGGATTGAGCGGGCACTACCGAGCGTCTTCCCGCTGGAGCGGGTGCAGCGGCCGAAGCTCTCCGAAGGGCTGTATGTCTGCGGGGATCACCGGGCGACACCATCGATTCAAGGAGCGATGGAGAGCGGTCGAGCAGCCGCCGAGTCGTTGATCCGAAAGTTGAAAGGCGAGCCTGAGCCGGAGCAGGGCGAGGCGGAGGGCGAGGAGCTACCCAGCGGTCAGACCTCTGAGTGAACCGTCTCGATCTCGAAGAGACGCTTGCGGCCGTTGGTGGCGACGTGCCCATGGAACTTGTGGTTGCCGTTGACCACCAGATTCAGGGGACGATTGACCGGAAAATCGAACTGAAGCGTGTCGTCTGCCCGTAGTTCGAGCATCTGTGAGACGGTGAGCGTGGGGCCGACGAGGCGCGCGTCGAGCTTGACTATGGAGGGTTTGATGAGGCGCAGCAACCGGCTACGCTCTTCTTCGGTGGATTCCGACTTGCGCACGGACCATTGCTGATCGAACTTCTGGCGCAGCATCTTGATGATGATGGACGGGATGCCAAGGTTCATCATGCCGGCCACGTCGCCGATGCGGATCTCAATGCCGATGCTGACCACGGCTTCGTTGGGGGCGAGGATCTGAAGCAACTGCGGCTCGGTTTCGTGGGACTCGATAGAGAAGTTGATGGTGGAGATGGGAGACCAGGCTTCGCGCAGGTCGTGGAGAAAGATGCGGAAGACGCCGTCGAGGATGGTCTGCTCGATTTCGGTGATCTCGCGGTTGGCCTTGAAGGGGGTTTTGCCGCTGCCGCCGAGCAGCATTTCGAGAATTGGGAAGACCATCTGCGGATTGAGTTCCAGGATGGCGTTGCCGTCGAAGGGCCGCATGCCGAGGCTGACGATGCAGGTGGGCGCGGGCAGGCACTGCGAGAACTCGAGGAACGAGAGCTGCTCGACGCTGATGAGGTTCACCATGACGTATGCGCGGAGGTAGGCCGAGAGCGAGCCGGCCAGCGAGCGGGCAAAGTTGTCGTGCAGCAGGTGGATGGCGCGGAGCTGATCCTGGGCGATGCGGTCCGGGCGGCGGAAGTCGTAAGGCTGCGCGCGGAGGGCGGGATCGTCCTTGGGGCGGGCGCCCTGGACATTGCGAAATACGCTGTCGATTTCCTCCTGGGAGAGGAGGCGGTCAGATGCCATACATAGGGGATATCGGTGGGAAGGGTAGAAAAGGTGATTGGGATAATCCTGTAGTCCGGGCGAGGAATGGGATAGGCGGTTGGTAAACTAGGGTAAGTGAGGAAGTTCTACATTCAGAACTTCGGCTGCCGGGCGACGCAAGCCGATGGAGCGGCCCTGGAGGGGTTGCTGGAAAAGCGGGGGATGGAATCGGCCGGGCACGCCCGCGGGGCGGACCTGGTGATCCTGAACACCTGCACAGTGACCTCATCGGCCGACGATGACGTGCGCAAGAGCATTCATCGCGTACACCGGGAGAACCCGGAGGCGCGGATCCTGGTGACGGGGTGCTATGCGCAGCGGGCGCCGGAGGAGTTGAGCCGGATTCCGGGTGTGACGTGGGTGGTGGGCAACTCGCACAAAACACAGATTCCGGAGTTGCTGCCGGAGCTGGCCGGAGCGGAGCAGTATCACGGGCAGGTGGTGGTGGGCGACATCCGCGAGGCGACGGGTTTCCTGTCTTCGCCGGTGGATGACGCCTTTGGAGACCGGACGCGGCCGAACCTGAAGATTCAGGAAGGGTGTAATAACCCGTGCACGTTCTGCATTATTCCGTCGGTGCGGGGGCGGAGCCGGAGCATGCCGGTGGAGCAGGTATTGGACGAGCTGCGGCGGCTGGCGGCGAACTACAAGGAAGTGGTGCTGACGGGGATCAACCTGGGGCGATGGGGGCGCGAGGCGGGGTTCCGGTTGGACGACCGGATGCGGCTTTCGGATCTGCTGAAGCTCGTGCTGCGGGAGACGGCGGTGGAGCGGCTGCGGATCAGTTCGGTGGAGCCGATGGACTTTTCCGACGAACTGCTGGAGTTGATGGCTGGGGAGGGCCGGATTGCGCGGCATGTGCATGCGCCGTTGCAGTCGGGGTCGGATGCGGTGCTGAAGCGGATGAAGCGGCGGTACCGGGTGCGGCATTACGAAGACCGGATGGCGAAGGCGTATGAGCTGATGCCGGACGCGGCGTTTGGGGCGGATGTGATGACGGGATTCCCCGGGGAGACGGAGGCGGAGTTCCGGGAGACGTACGAGTTTGTGGAGCGGATGCCGTTGACGTACCTGCACGTGTTCACGTACTCGGAGCGGCCGGGGACTCCGGCGGCGGAGGGGGCGCAGGTGCCGCACCAGGTGAGAAAAGAGCGGACGCGGGCGCTGCGGGAGTTGGGGGCGCGGAAGAATCTGGAGTTCCGGC
>JACQZS010000149.1 GCA_016213725.1 Acidobacteriota bacterium
CCGCCAGTATCGCTACGAACCGAAGATCGAAGCTCTACGTACGCTCCTCCCGGAGCGATCCGCGATGATTGACGCCATTCTCGGCATCACCCGCGGTACGCTTGAGTTCGCCTCCATGCGAGGCCAGACCCGCTGGTACGATCGCGCGGCCGACGAGCGCCACTACCTCCTCTCTCTGGGCGAGTACCTCAGCCGCGTCAAGCCGCAGGGCGACGTCCTAGCCACGCAGATGCCGAACCCCTGGGTCACGCTTGATCCCAACGAGTACTACAAGGCCGTCCGAAACAAACCCAATACCCTCCGGCTGCGGATGCTGGGCAACGAATACGAATCCACCGCACTGGTGGTGACGAACCTAAAGCCCGAGCCGGTCACGCTGCGGTTCGCGCCCAGTCCTCTGCAGGCCGAAGGGGCCGCACCCGTGCCAGCCGCTGGCGTGCTCACTCTCCACGAGGTGTCTTCGGTGCTGCCGGAATCCACGGGCGTGCCCACTGAGGACGTCCTGCCCAAGCTGGCAGAAGGCGGTCTGCTGCGCCTGGGGCCGCTGGAAACGCGCAAACTCTGGCTCATCTTCCGTAGCGCGGAGCTGAAGGCTGCGAGGTACCGCGGCACTCTGCGCGCCAGCGACATCGCTGCTTCCGACAAGCCCACCGAGATTGCGCTGGATCTCGAAGTGGCATCCCTGCGGCTTCCAGACCAGCGCACCTACCGCCACAACAACTGGCTGTACCTGGCCAGCATCACCGATCCGGAACTGCGCCGCGCCACCATGCGCGATGCCCTGGAGCATGGCACCAACGTCTTTCACGTTCCGGCGGCCACCGTCCTTATGAATACCAGCGGCGGCATCACCGGCAACGACACCCGCGTGCATGACGAACTCGTCACCGCCCTGCGCGGCAAGGCCCTCTTTCTCATCGGCGGCTCTGTGAACCTCACCTGGCCCAAGGGCTTCGCGCCGCCCAAGGATCTCGCCGCCAAGGCCTACGCCGATGCCATCCGTTGGTACGCGCGCCACATGCAGTCTCTGGGAGTGCCTTATGACGACTATGCGCTCTACACGCAGGATGAGCCCGGCCTGATGGGCGCCGACGCCAACTACAACCAATGGATGGAAGGCGTCCGCCGCATCAAGGCCGCCGATCCCCGCATGAGGATCTACGCCAACCCTGCGGGCGGCGCGCGCAGCGAGATGCTGGCGCCCGTCGCCAGCCTCGTCGACATCTGGCAGCCCGACCTCCATCTCTACCGCGACCACCCCGGCGCCCTGGGCGCGCTGTTCAGCAAAGCCACATTCTGGAACTACGAAGCGCCGGCCGATCAGCGCAACCTCGATCCCCTCGGCTACTACCGCATGAAGCCCTGGGTCTCTTTCCAACTCGGCATGACCGGAGGCGGATATTGGGTCTACAGCAGTTCCGATTACTGGTCCTTCAACCGCCAGCTCTCCACCGAATACGGTACGGTCTACCAAACCCCGGCGGGACCTGTGACAACGAAGCGCTGGGAAGCCTCGCGCGACGGTGCGGAGGACTTTGAACTGTTGTGGATGCTCAAATCGCGCGCCGCCGCCGGCACGCCCGCCAGGCAGGTGCTGGATGAAGCGGTGGCTTTCGTCACGGCAGGCCAGGATCAGGTCAGCGACATCAGCCGCCAGCTTCGCCCTTACACGCCCTCCTATGAAAAGTGGATGGAATACCGCGCGCGCATCATCGATACGCTGCTCGAAAGCGGAAAGGCGGCCCAATGAAAATCACCCGGCGCTCAGCGCTCGCGGTTGCGGCAGGACTTCCCATTGCGCGCCTCGCCGCCGCACCGGCCAGCCTCGCCAAGGACGGAGCGCTGCTCATCGCCGGAGTCCCCACGTTCCTGAATGGGCTCTACCAACTACCGAACCATTCTGAACCGCACCGCGCCGCCGCCGCCGCCGGATTCCAGGTCGTCCATGCGGGCGTCAAGCCCGGTGACCTCGACAGTGCCCATGCCCATGGCCTCTCCTGCTGGCTCACCACCGGCTCCATTTCGCCTGCCCGGCGCGACCAGGACCGCCAGCGCATCGCTGCCCTCGTCAATCAGTTCAAACAGCATCCGGCCCTGCTTTTCTGGGAGACCGAGGACGAGCCTTCGTATCAATGGAAGAAGAGCGGTCCTCGCGTTCCGCCCGAGGTGATCCGCGAGACCTACGCCTATCTGCGCAGCCTCGATCCGGCACATCCCGTCTATCTGAACCACCCCCCCACGAACCTGGTCTCCACGCTCCAGAGCTACAACCCCGGTGGCGACATCCTGGGTACCGACATCTACCCGGTTATCCCGCACGGCATCCGCGACATGTATGCCTTGTGGCCCGATGGCCGCCAAGGGGATCTGCTCAACACCCACATCAGCCAGGTAGGTCCGTATGCGGACAAACTAAGGCAGGTGGCCGGTCCGTCGCGCGCTGTGGTCATGGTGCTACAGGCTTTCGCCTGGGAGAACCTGCGCGATAAGGGACGCGATCCGGCCATGGTGCTGTACCCGACCCGCGATCAGCTGCGCTTCATGGCATGCCAGTCCATCGTTCATGGCGCCAACGGGTTGCTGTGGTGGGGCCTCCAATTCACGCCCGCCGCCGCACCGTTGTGGGACGATCTCGCCGCGGTCACCCGGGAACTACGCACCCTGGACCGCGAACTCGTGGCGCCGCGCGCGAAACTCCCCCTCCGCATCGAATATCACGACACGGGCCACAGCCTGGATCGCGGCATCGAGTGGATCGCCCGTCGCTCCGCTTCCGGTACGCTGCTGATGGCAGTGAATGCCGACCCCAATCCCGTCCGTGTGACCTGGACCGGACTTCCCGGCGGCCCGCTCACCGAACAATACGCTCCTTTTGACGTTAAGATTCATAAGCTGCCCCAATGACCAAAATCACTTCGATCCTGCTACTGCTCCTCTCGGCCGCCTCCGCCCGCGACAACACGCTCACGGAGGCAGAAAGAAAGGCCGGTTGGGTCCTGCTCTTCGACGGCACGACCTTCCGCGGCTGGGATGATCCCGCGCTCCGCGAACCCGCCGGCACCTGCTGGAAGATCGAGGACGGCTGGCTCGTCGCTCAGCCCAAGCCCCGCATCCGGGAGGACCTCGCCACCCTGCGCGAATTCCGCGATTTCGAGTTAGTGTTTGAATGGCGAATCGACGAAGGGACCAACAGCGGCGTGAAATACCGCGTCCAGAAGAGCGTCTTCCTCGATCTTTCCAAGATGCCGCAAGGTATGGACAGCATCCAGGACCAGATCGCTCATGAGTTGGCCAATCACGTCTCTGACCGTGCTCACATCCTCCCCGCGGCGCGCGGCAAAGACTATAGCATCGGGTTCGAATTCCAGATCATCGACGACGCCCGCAATGCCGACGCCCGCATCGGCGACGGGAAGCACTCCACCGGAGCCCTCTACGACATGGTGGGTCCCACCGCCTCTCCTACCCGGGCGGCTGGATCCATCAACACCGCCCGCATCGTGGTACGCGGAGACCAGGCAGAGCATTGGATCAATGGCGTTCTGGTTTTTCAGGGATCACTCGCGGCGCCCGTGGTTCAAGCGGCTCTGGCCGCCCGCTGGACCACCGCGCACCCCGTCTACCGGTTGCTCACGGGTCCGGCACTGAAGAGCGGCCGCATCGTCATCACCCACCACGGAGACCGTGCTGCTTATCGCAACGTCAAAGTGCGCGAACTTCGGTAACAGGAGCCAGCCCAAAATGCGAAAGGCGGCCTCGAAAGGCCGCCTTTTCGTCGATATGGTGCGGTCGAGAGGACTTGAACCTCCACGGGATTGCTCCCGCTAGCACCTCAAGCTAGTGCGTCTGCCAGTTCCGCCACGACCGCATGTCCGGATTCAAACCAAAGTCTGAATCCGCGTGGCAACTCTCATTATACGCTGCCGTCCGCTACGCCGTCGACCTACTTCTTCGGCGCGGGCGCCGGAGTTGTGGGCGGCTGTTTCCCGTCCGGCTTCGGCAAAGGAATTTCCTGCGTCGAAACGGTCTTGCCGTCCGGAGTCTGGAGCTCCATCTTGATGGGGCCCTTCTGCTCCGCGGGAGCAGCCGGAGCGGATTTCGCAGGAGCCTTCTGAGTCACGGGAGCGGGCGCCGCATCCAGAACCGAGCTACCCACGTTACCGCCGCCAGCCCGGGTGTAAAGCACGGCCAGAGAGAGCGAGGTCACCATGAAAAGACCTGCCGCAATCGTAGTTGCCTTGGAGAGCACCGTAGCCGCGCCGCGCGGCCCGAATGCCGTCTGCGAACCCATGCCACCGAAGGCGCCGGCCAGATCGGCTGCCTTGCCGCTCTGCAGCAAAACCACGATAACCAGGAACAGGCACACGATCACATGAACGATGGTGAACAGAATGATCATACGGAAATCCTCAAAAGGAAACCCGCGCCCGGAATCGAGCGCGGGTTCGCCAAACAATTAGTATAGCGCGTCTGCGGGACCGTTAGAAAACGATGCGCAGAGCCACCTGCATGCGCCGCGCGTTCGTCCCGTCGGGGAAGCCCTGCGACTGCGTGCCGCTGCCGACATTCGCGAACGGCTTCAGCACGCCGGCTGCCGCCTGATACATCGAGGTGTTGATCGCTGTGTTGTACTGCGTGTTGAAGGCGTTGAACGCTTCGAACATCACGCTGGCCTTCACCCGCTCGGAGAACGGGAGGTCGCGGCCAAGGCGGGCGTCCACGCGGTAGATCTGGTCCACGTTCAGATAGCCCACTGGCAGGAACGGAACGCGGTCCCAGCCACCGGAGCCGTTCAGCCCCGCGTAGGCCAGATTGATGCCCGGGAATTGGCTGCTGGTGGATCCGGAGAAGGAAACCCTCGGCGACCACGGTTTGGCCGAGGCCATTGTCGTGATCGTCGACAGCGTCCAGCCGTTGATCAGGTACTTCGCCGCGGTCGAGTTGCTTTCCGTGAACTTCGGCGCCCACAGCCAGTTGATGACGGTGCGGTGCCGCTGGTCGAGCGAAGAGCTGCCCTTGTCGAACGCCCAGTTGCCGTTATACGTCGCGTTGTTGTAGTTCGAGCCGATGTTCCAGCTCGCGCCCTGCATGTTCGCGTCGTCGATGGCGTGAGACCAGGTGTAGGACACCTGCAGCGTCAGGCCGTGCGACATGCGCTTCTGCACCTGCAGCGCCAGGCCGTTGTACCAGCTCTGGCCGCCGTTTTCCACCTGGAGAATCTTGCTGTAACGGGTGTCCACACGGTTGGCGAACAGGTAGACCGGCGTGGAGAACGTGCCGGTCTGGTTGCCGGCCGCGTCGGTGATCTTGTAGTTCACCGTCGGGCCCAGCGGGCCCAGGTTCAGGTCGCGTTGAGTGAAGAGGCCAATGCCCCGGCTCCACATGTAGCTGGCAGTCACGCCCCAGTCGCGGCCGAACTGCCGCTCCAGGCTGATGTTGCCCTGCTGTGTGTATGGGTTGTGGAAGTCCTCACCCGCGAAGGTGAGCTGCACCGAGCCGCCGGGCAGACCCGCCGAACTTGAAAGCACGTTGGGGAAGATCGGGGAACCGGCCTGGGTGCTATTGATCGAGATGCTGGTCTGATACAGGGCGTTGCCCAGCCACAGGGTGTCCAGCATGTTGCCGTGGAACCGCGCCCAGAAGATGCCGTAGCCGGCGCGCAGAATCGTTTTGTCATTCAGGTTGTAGGCCAGGCTGAAGCGCGGAGCGAAATTCATGTTCGTCTGTGGAACGCGGCCCGTCTGCGTCCAGTTCGGGTTCGTCATGGCAGGCTGCGGCAGGAAGGAGCGTTCCCAGCGGATGCCATAGTTCAGCGTCAGCTTCTTGCTCACGCGCCACATATCCTGAGCGAACAGGTTGATGTCGGACGTCCGCAGGCTGTGGATCGGGTTGCCGAAAGCCTGTGTGAAGCTCGAGTAGTTCTTCGCGCTGGTGGTGTTGCCCGTGAAGTCCTTCGCAAAGGCGGAGATATTGGAGTAGCTGTAGCCACCGTTGCCGTTGTAGAGCTGGTTCATCCAATCGCCGGTCGTCTGAAAGTCAAAGCCGAACTTGGCGGCGTGCTTGCCTTTCGTCCAGCTGAGGTTGTCTACAATCTGATGCCGCTGTTCGCTCGGATAGGTGCGGGGATAAGCCTGCGCCGCGCCTACCGTGGAGCCCGCCACCGTCAGGTACAGGCCGCCCGTCTCGGCCGGCCACAGGTCGCCCGCCGCCGGATCCGACAACCGGTCTTTGAACCAGCCATAGCGCAGTTCGTTCACCAGGCTCGGCGTGATGATCGACGTCCAGGATGCCCGGCCGTAGCGGGTTTCCACCGTCGAGTTGCCGTTGTTGCCCATCATGTTGCCATTGGTCAGAACGGCCTGCGTCTGAATGCCGTAGGGAGAGCGCCAGTGCATCGCGTTGAAGCTGACGCTGAAGGAGTTCTTTTCAGAAGGACGCCAGTCGAACTTGGCGAAGCCCATGTAGCTGCCCACGGTGCGGGGCACCAGCACGTTCATCTGCCGCTGGATGAAATTGATCGCCGCGGTGCACTGTGCCGCCGTCGCCGTACAGGTGGAAACCGGGATGTAGTTGCCGGTCGGATCCGTGAGGCTGTTGTTGACGATGCGGTTCTGGCCGGGGAAGTTGCGCTTCACCAATTCACCGTTCACGAAGTAGAAGAGTCTGTCCTTCTTGATGGCGCCGCCCACGCTGCCGCCAGCCTGGTGCCGCCACTCCGGCGCATTCAGGCCGTTGGCATACCGGTCGGTGGCATTCAGTGTACGGTTCCGGAAGAACCAGTATCCCGTGCCGTGCACGTCGTTGGTTCCACTCCTCGTCACGGTGTTGATCACGCCGCCCATCGCGCGGCCGAACTCGGCCGAAAAGCCGTTCGAAACCACCTGGAACTCCTGCACCGCATCCTGGGAGATCTGCGTCGAAATGCGCGTACGTCCTGCGTTCTCGTTATAAAAGCTGTTCGTCGTGTCGTTGCCGTCAGTCAGGAATGCGTTACCCGCTGCAATGCCGCGGAAGCTCACCAGACCGAACGTGCCGTCATCGGTCACACCCGGGCTCAGCAGCACGAATGAGTCCACGCGGCGGCCGTTGATCGGCAGGTTATCAATCTGCGTCTGGCCCACGATCTGCGCCACGCCCACGTTCGAATCCGAAATCAGAGGCGCCGTTGCGTCCACTTCCACCGTGGTGCTGGTCGAAGCCACGTTCAACGTCACCTGAAAGCTCTGGGTCTGGCCGACTTGCAGTTGGAAATCCTTCACTTCCCAGTTGGCAAAGCCTTGCCGCGAGACTTGAATGGAATATCCGGTTGCCGGAACCAGTGAGGGTGCGTTGAACACGCCCGATTCATTGCTTTCCATCGCACGGCGAATGCCCTTTGATTCATTGACAATCACCACGCTTGCGCCGGGAACGGCCGCGCCGGAGGCGTCACGAACGACACCCGCCACACCAGCCATACCGGCTACACCCTGAGCCCAACTGCTAAGGGCGCACACCACGAGGATGAGCGCCAAAATCAACAAACGCTTCGTCATGTTCTCTCTCCCAAATTTGTTGCCAACTTTATTGCGCTGAACGCGAGCGAGACCTCAGTATCCGATCTCTCTACATGGAGGCGCGAGCCTGTTTGGCGCGTCGTCCAACGGACCCTGAAGACTTAAATGTCAGGATACCAAACTGCGTGGCTCCGGCAGCCGAGGCTATCAGGGATTCGGACTCATTCCTCCTCTGGGGACGATATCATGAATGGCACATGTTACGTAGATCCGCTCTAAGAATTTTCGGCTCCGCTCCGGCCTTCGTCCGAGCTCTCTCCGGCTCCGCTGCCGGCCGCCCCAATCTTCTCTGGATCCTCGCCGAGGATCTCGGGCCGCAGCTCGCCTCCTACTCCTACCCCCTCGTCCGCACCCCGAACCTGGACCGCCTGGCGGCCGGCGGCGTGCGCTTCGCCAACTGCCACACCACCGGCCCGGTGTGCTCCGCCAGCCGCTCCGCCTTCAATGTCGGCCTCTACCAGACCTCCACCGGCACCCATAACCATCGCAGCCACCGCAAGGATGGTTATCATCTGCCGGACGGCGCGCGCCTCCTCAGCCACCGGCTTCAGGATGCCGGCTACTTCACCGCCAATGTCCTGCAGTTTGCCCCCGGGGTCCGCGGCATGGGCAAGACCGACTTCAACTTCGCCCTTGATGCGCCCCCCTTCCAGGGCACCCACTGGAATCAGCGCGCCACAGGGCAGCCCTTCTTTGCCCAGGTGAACTTCCAGGCCACCCACAAAGGGCCGGCCATGCAGGAGGCCCGCCGACAGCCGGACCTCATTGACCCAGCCAAGGTCGAATTGCCCCCCTATTGGCCCGATCACCCCGTCGTACGAGACGAGTTCACCACCTACCTCAACTGTGTCAACCTCCTGGACCGTCAGGTGGGCGTCCTCCTCGATACCCTGAAAAAGGACGGCGTCCTCGATAACACCCTCATCTTCTTCATGGGCGATAATGGCCGGTGTCTCATTCGCGGCAAGCAATGGTGCTACGACGCCGGAACGCATGTGCCCATGATTGCCAGCGGCCCTGGCGTTCCAAAACCCGGCTCAGTTCGACAGGATTGCGTCCTCTCCCTCGACATCACCGCATCGCTGCTGTCCGCCGCCGGAGTCCCGATCCCCGAACTCTTCCACGGCCAACCGCTCTTCGACACTCGATCCAAGCCGCGGCCCTATGTGGCCACCGCCCGCGACCGCTGCGACGAAACCCGTGACCGCATCCGCGCCGTCCGGGATGCCCGCTACTCCTACATTCGCAACTTCATGCCCGAGCGGCCCTACACCCAACCCAACGCCTACATTTCAAAGGAATATCCCACCCTCGGCGTGATGAAAGAACTATACGCCCAAGGCCGCCTGAACGCAGCCCAGTCTCTCTTCATGGCGGACCGCAAACCCGAGATCGAGTTCTATGACGTGAAGAAGGACCCCAACGAGATCCATAACCTGGCGTCCGATCCCACCCATCAGAAGCTCGTTCGCCAGTATTCGGCACACCTCGATCAGTGGATCCGCGACACCAAAGACCGCGGTGGTGAGACTGAATCCGCCGAGGCAAAGGCTCTCTAACCCGAGGAAATACCCATGGAAACCACACCCCGGACCGCTGTCATCACCGGTTCCACCCGTGGCCTCGGCCGCGAAATGGCGCTCCGGTTCGCCCGCGCAGGCTACCGCGTCGTCATCCACGGCCAGGACTCCGCCTGCGCCGAGGAAGTGCGTCGGCTTTGTGGGCCC
>JACQZS010000148.1 GCA_016213725.1 Acidobacteriota bacterium
CAGCACCGGTGTGCGTGGATAGGCGTGCCCGCCGTACTGCCGGAACCCTTCGGCCCACTCCGCGCCACACAACTTTCCGCGCGACCGCGTCCAATCCTCCATCGTCTCGATGAAGTTGTCCATGCCGTGCTGCTTTAGCAGCCACGCCCGCTGGCTCTTGTGCGCTGCCAGCATTTCGCGCTTGGCGTCCATCACGCTGGCGACATCCACGAAGAACTGCGCGGGGATCACCTCGCCGTAACGGTCGATGCCCTCGGCCGGGTCGAGGTAGTAAAGATGCGGAATTCCATCCAGCGCCGGAGCCTGGTCGAAGCTCTGCGTGCCGTAGTTCGGAGCGGAGGCGCCGAAGCAGGCGTCGGTCACCAGCTTCGATGTGGCCTCGTGGTCGCAGTGGTAGTCGCGCGGCGAGGCCGTGAGCACCACGTCCGGCCGGAATCGGCGCAGCGCCGCGGTGACGCGCCTCCGCGACGAATCGTCCTCGAAGATCGCGAGGTCTCTGAAGCCCACCCAATGGTGCTCGGCGCCGATTAGGGAGGCGGCGCGTGATGCCTCCTGGCGGCGGATGTCGGCGATCTCCTGCGGCCCGAATTCCACACTGCCGCAATCGCCGGAAGTCATGGTGGCGATGGTGATGTGATGGCCCGCCGCGGCGAGCAGGGCAAGGGTGCCGCCGGCAAGGAATTCGGCGTCGTCCGGATGGGCGTGCAGGCAGATGATACGCACTACTGGCGGTCCCCCGTGTTCCGCACCTGGTCGCACTCGCAGCAGTCGCTGCAGCGCTGGCACTTCTGGCAGAGATGATTCCCGCAGGTGTCTTTGGTGCACCAGACGCAGATTTCCACGGAGGTCTCACCGCAGATCGTGCAATGGAAGACAGCCGTGTTCGCCGGAGCCGGAGAATTCACTTGCGGCCCCCTTGTTTCAATGTCTTCTCCCTGCAACGCTGTGCCTCCTGTTCTGCGCTCTCGAGTTCTTTCTCCCGGACGGCCGAGAGCTCCATCACATGCTGCCGCAGCCAGTCCCGGCTGGCGCCCGCGGCGCTGATCTCGCTGTCCAGCAGATCCGCCACGGACGGATTCTGATACCGTCGCACGGCCTGGCTGACGCTCGACGAAAGTTGCAGCAGGCTCTCAAGCCGGACTAGCGTTTCCACGGCCAGCGTCAACCTGGCGGGCTGTTCGGCAAAACGCACCGCCGCGTTCTGCACGTAGCCGATCTGCTGCAGACAATCCTTGAATTGCTTCTCGTAAGCAGCCGGCGCGCCGGCTGCGGTCCATCGCTCCGGCTGCAACTGCTCGAAGAGCGGGCGCAGCCGTGCGGCCTCCGGACCGATCTTCTCGGCCCTGGGCTTCAACTCCCAGTCGGGCGCGATGCCGGGCGACTGGGCGGCCAGGAGGATAATGACGATTCCGGTGAGCACTCTATCGCTAGTGTACCCGCACCGATGGTGGATAGGAACGCGGCGGCCCGGCTAGTTGCCAGGCGGCGGAGGCGGCGGCGGCGGCGGGGGAGGAGGAGTAGCGCCCGTGTCGCCGGGCAGGCCGCCCGTCGGCGGCGTGGGCACGCTGGTGGGCACGCCACCGGTGCCACCGCCAGGCAGGCGGGGCGTGCGGACCAGAATCTGCCAGATCGCGTCCGCCACGTACTGCATCACCCGGCCCTTGTCCAGGCGCCGAGAAGCAGAGAGCGGAGAGTTCCGGTAGACCACCAGTTCATCGCCGCCGTTCAGAATCTTCGGATCGCCGTCCCGCGGCATCAGGCGGTGCTCCACGGCTACCTGGCCCTCTTCCACGGCGACGTGCGTCGTCTCGTCGTCGTCGTCCACGCTGATGTCGAAGGTGGTGCCGCGCACCGAAATGACTGCCGTCGGCGTGTGGACGCGGTTCGGATTCGGCTGCCCGCCGAGCTTCTGGATGTGCACCCGGATGCGGCCCAGCCACACGTCCACCAGGTCGCGCAGGTTGCCCGGGTTAGCCCGGAACGTCACGCGGGAGTTCGGAAACACCTCAAAGGTGCTACCGTCGGAAACCTGGAAGGAAGCGTACCCGTCAGGACCTGTGACAATGATTTGCCGGACCTGGATGGTGTCTCCCATCGAGACAGCCCACAAACCGCCGCCACGGATCATGTTGACGTTGCCCTGCACTTCGACAGCTTTCGCCGCGGTGTCGCCAACCCATGGCATCTGCAACCCGTTTTGCGCGCACACCACGGGCGCCAGCGCCACCAGCAGCAGTGCCGCCGACGCCAATACAAGCCTGTGGTGCAACACCGGGTACATAGACAGTCCCGTAAAATCCTACTCTAACACCAAAATTGCAAAGCAACTAGTGGGCCGTGTTCAATTTGTGTTGAGAAATCAAGGGCCTAGATGCAGTTTGTGAAAGAAACATCCGATAGACTCAGGGTAGAATGGACGCAGGCCATGGGTCACCTGTCCACAACTCGGATGCTTGCCGGCCTTTTGGCAGCCTCTGCGCTGCTGGTGGTGCCGGCAGCGGCTCAGAGTGCCGGCCCGCGCCTGCGTTGGCGCCCGGTGGGCAATACGAGCCTGGCGACGGGGCTCTCCTCCAACGCTGGCGGGCCGGTGGAAACCGTTTGGTTTCAGTCAGATTCGAGCATCGCCGCGAGGCTCCCCGGGGGGCGGGTGTTCCTGACCGCGGACCTGGAAAGCTGGCGTCGCGACGATGGCGCCCAGCCGCCGGCCATCCTGCCCGATGCTCCAGCCGCCGCCGTGGCACCCGAACGGGGGGCGAAAGTTCGTGCCGGACGCAGCGGTTCCAATATTGTATATGCCGCAGGACGCCATGCCTGGAAATCCACCGATGGCGGCCTGAACTGGACAAATCTCTCTCTTTACAAGGGCGAATCCATCCTCGGCGGCGCCATCCGCGAGTTGGCCGTGGACCCCTCAGACGAACAGCGTATCGTTGCCGCAACCGATTCTGGCGTATGGTTTTCCACCGACGGCGGCCTGAGCTGGCAGGGCCTGAACGACGGCTTGCCCAACCTGCCTGTGCGGCGCATTCTGGCCGCTCCGGCTGGAACTCGGGGCGTGGTGCTCGGCGTCGCTCAGTCCAATGGCGGCCTGACGGCCGTGGAGTGGGCGCCCGCCCAGAAGTTGGGCTGGCTGCCGGCTTCCGACGAGCCCCTGCGGGCCGAGGCGGCGGCCAAACGGCAGTTGTCGGCCGCACTCGGATCTGAAATCACCGCGGCCGCTTCCAACGGAGATTCGATCTTCGCCGGCGACGTCAACGGAAAACTCTGGGCCTCGGCCGATGCCGGCAGGACCTGGCGCAGTTTTGCCGCCGCGGAAAGCGGCGCGCGTGTAGAGCGGTTCTGGCTGGACCCCGCCGACCGCAGCTTCGCCCTGGTAGCTCTCTCCGGGCAGTCGGGCCAAACGCCGGGCCTGATGCGCACTCTCAACGGCGGCGGCTACTGGGATGATCTTTCCGCGAATCTCCCTTCCGGAACCGTCTATGGGGTTACGGCGGACCGCACCACCGGGGCCGTGTACGCCGCGACCGACAAGGGCCTTTACCTCACCTATGCCGACCTCCGCGCCCCCGCGCCTCCCACTGCGTGGCAGCCCATCGGAGCCGGGTTGCCGGAAGCCGCGGCACGCGACGTCCGAATCGACTCCGCCGGCAATCTCCTGCTCGCCGCTCTCGACGGCTACGGCGTCTACGCCGTGCTTGCCCCACACCGCCAGCGCGCGCCGCAACTCGCACACTCGGCCGACTATGCGGTCCGCCCGGCCGCTCCCGGCGCCCTGCTGAGCGTTGTGGGGGCGCGTGCCGCCACCGTGACCGCGGGCGGCTCTGCCGCGCCTGTGCTGGCGGCCTCCGACGAGGAATCCCAGGTCCAGGTCCCGTTCGAAGTCACCGGCGATTCCATGCAGCTTGTCGTCAACGCCGCCCAGGGCCGCGTCGTCTTCGGCCTGCCGCTCAGGGCCGCTGCGCCCGCCATTCTGATCGACCGCGACGGTACGCCCATGCTGCTCGACGCCTTCTCCGGCGCGCAGCTCGATCTCCTCAACCCGGCCCGGCCGGGCATGAAACTGCAATTGCTCATGAGCGGCCTGGGAAAGGTGCAGCCCGAATGGCCCACCGGCCTGCAGGCGCCGCTCGAAGATGCTCCGCGCGTCACCGTTCCGCTGAAAGCCTCGCTCAACGGTGTGCCGCTGCGCATCGGCCGCGCCACTCTGGCGCCTGGCTACATCGGTTATTACCTGGTGGAACTGGACCTGCCCGATCTGCTCGACAGCGGCGCTTCCGAACTCGTGGTGGAAGCCGCCGGCGTGGAGAGCAACCGGGTGCGCGTCTATGTGGGCCAATAGGAGGGAATGGTCGCAATGAGAATCGGGACTATCCTGGCCGTGGCGCTCTGCGCCTGCGCCGCCGCCTTCGCACAGGAGGCCAAGAGCGTCGAAAAGCTGGCTCCGTATTACCCAACTCCGGAGACGGTGGTGGAACGGATGCTCAAACTCGGCGGCCTCAAGGCCGGCGAGAAGATGTTCGACCTTGGCAGCGGCGACGGCCGCATCGTCATCATGGCCGCCGAGAAGTTCAAGGCCGACGCCACCGGTGTCGAATTCGACGCCGACCTCGCCAAGGAATCCTCGGCGCGCATCCGCTCGCTCGGCCTCGAAAAGCGCGCCCGCATCATCCAGGGCGATATTGCCAAACAGGATTTCTCCTCTGCCGCCCTGCTCACCGTCTACCTGCTGCCGACTTCGAACTCCAAGATCCGCCCGATGCTCGAAAAGCAGTTGAAGCCCGGCACGCGCATCGTCGCCCACGATTTCACCTTCCAGGACTGGACCCCGGTCAAGGAAGAGCACATCGAAGACGATGGCGAAGGCCGCAGCCATACCCTGTACCTTTACGTGCGCTGACCGCCGCGGAGCCCTCCGGTGATTGTCACTGACCAGATCGTGCTGCCCTACCTTTGGAGGCGCTATCTCAGCTTTCTCCGGGCGCTGATCGGCGCGTCGTGCCTTTGGATCGTGCTAGGGGCCTCCGGGATGACGTCGGCAACCTGGGTGCTTCTTGTCCTCGGGCTCACCGTCTATAGCGTGGTTTCCATCTTCTGGCGCTGGCAGGAGCGGCTCGACCGGCTGGACATTTTCAACCTGGTGCTCGACGTCTCCATCTTCTTTCTCTGCGTCGGCCTGGCAAACTCCGGCGGCTTCTGGCTTTCGGCCATGGCCGCGCTCTATCTCTTCCTGGCCACATCTACGCTGCAGGACTGGCGCGACGTCCTGCTCATCACCGTGGTGACGCTGGCATTTGTCAACAGCGCGCAGCCGGTGGACGCCTCGCGCCTGCAGCCGCTGCTTCTCATCCTGGGCATGTTCGGTTGCGTGGTTGCGCTGCAGAAGCAGAGCCTTTTGGAGCGCCTCTCCACCTCTTCGCGCCAGGCCGTGATGTACCGCGTGGAGGCGCAGCGCGCCCGGGAATCGGAGCGCGAACGCATCGCCGCCGACTTCCACGACGGGCCCCTGCAGAGCTTCATCTCCGTCCAGATGCGCCTTGAAGTCGTGCGCAAGATGCTCGAACGCAGCCACGAAGCCGGCCTGGAAGAGCTGCGGCAGCTGCGCGAAATCTGCGATCGCCAGGTGACCGAAGTTCGCACCTTCGTCCGCGCCATGCGCCCCGTCGAACTGGACGGCGCGGGCCTCGCTTCGGCCCTCCGTTCCACCGTGGGCTTCTTTCAGAAGGACTCGGGCATTCCCACCACCTTCCACGCCGACCCCACGGCCATGCATGACGACATCGCCTCTTCCACCGAAATCGTTCAGATCGTCCGCGAAGCTCTCAACAACCTCCGCAAGCACTCCTCCGCCTCGCGCGCCACCGTCCGCATCGCCCGCACCTCCAGGCACCTCACCATCAATGTGGAAGACGATGGCACCGGCTTCCCCTTCGCCGGCACGTTTGATCTCGACGAGTTGGAGATGCTCAAAATGGGGCCCCGCAGCATCATGCGCCGCGTCAAATCGCTGGAGGGCGACCTGCTGCTCCACTCCCGCCCCGGCCGCGGTTCGGAACTCAATATCCGCCTGCCCCTATGAAGAAGCTCGTCTGGATTTGTCTTGCGCTTGCCGGCTGCGCCCGCTATGCCGATTTCACGCTGCCCGATGCGGGCGCTCCGCAGCAGGGAGCCTATCTCTGGGAACCGCGGCCTGGGCCGGTCATTCCGAACCGGGCGGTGGACACGCTGAATCCTTCCATCGTCGCCTGGAAAGGCGGCCTTCTCAACCTGCTGTCCGTCTACGACGGCAAGGGTTGGCATACGGAAGCCGCCACCTCGAGCGACGGCTTCGCCTGGACATACGGCACGCGCGTGCTCTCCCCCGACCCTAAGACCTGGGAGGGCAGCTACATCGCCGCCAACGGAGCCACTCTTCTCCGCAACGGCGAATTGCTTCACTACTACCAGGGCGGAGATCCGCCGCGCATCGGCCTTGCCCGCTCCACAGACGGCGCTACGTTCCGCCGCCAGCCCGAGCCGGTGGTTGGATTCGGCCCTCGCGGCTCCTGGGACGAACGCGGCGCGGCAGACCCCTACGTCTTCGAGTCCGGGGGCCGGATCTACCTTTTCTACCTCGGCCAGGACCGCGCCCGCCGCCAGCGGCTCGGCCTCGCTATGTCCCGCGACGGCCTCACCTGGACCAAGTTGCGCCAGAACCCCATCATGGAACTCGGCGGACCCGGCGCCATCGACGAAAACGGCCTGGGCGAACCCGCGGTCTGGCAGGCTCACGGCTGGTGGTGGATACTCTACACCGGCCGCGCCCGCAACGAAGTCCGCCGCATGGCTCTTGCCCGCTCCCGCGATGGAATCCGGTGGGAAAAGACCGGTCCCGTGATCTCCGGGACGGAGCCCTGGAATTCGAAAGTCGTGTGTGATGCGACGGTCATTCCCTCCGAGGATCGCGTCCGGGTCTGGTTCGGCGGCGGCGACGTCGCTCTTCCGGCCGAAAACCTCCACGGCCAGATCGGCTACGGCGAACTCGTCTGGCGCCCGTCGCGCTGAGAACCAAGCTACCCTGGGCTTTACGGCTTCATCATGCGCATCGGCATCACCTGTTATCCCACCTATGGCGGCAGCGGAATCGTCGCCACCGAACTCGGCATGGAAATGGCCGCGCGCGGCCACGAAGTCCACTTCATCACCTACGCCAACCCCATTCGACTCGACCCCGGCCTCCCGCGCATCTTCTACCACGAGGTGGAAGTCTCCACCTATCCGCTCTTTCAATATCCGCCCTACGACCTCGCTCTCGCTTCCCGCATGGCCGAAATCGCCGAGTGGCAGCGGCTCGACCTGCTCCACGTCCACTACGCCATCCCCCACTCGGCCTCCGCCTTTCTTGCCCGCAGCATTCTCCAGCCCAGGCGCAAGCTGCCCTATGTCACCACGCTGCACGGCACCGACATCACGCTGGTGGGCGCCGATCCGTCCTATCTCCCCATCACCCGCTTCTCGATTGAGCAGTCAGACGGCGTTACGGCCATCAGCGAACACCTGCGCCGCGAAACTCTCGATGCTCTCGGCGTGAAGGGCGAGATCCGCGTAATCCACAACTTCGTCAACTGCGATCTCTATCGCATACCGAAGACGCCGCATGAAGGCCGCCCGCGGCTGCTCCACATCTCCAACTTCCGCGAGGTGAAGCGCGTCACCGATTGCGTCGAAGTGCTGGCCCGCGTCCGCAAGCACGTGGATTGCGAACTCTGGATGGCCGGCGACGGTCCAGACCGCGGCGCCGCCGAACGCCTGGCCTTTGAACTCGGCGTGCATGATCACGTTAGCTTCCTCGGCAAACAGAACCACATCGAGCGCCTCATCCCGCAGTGTGACGTCCTCCTGTTGCCCAGCCGCATGGAGAGCTTCGGCCTGGCCGCCCTGGAGGCCATGGCCTGCGGGCTCATCCCCGTCTCCACCCGCGTCGGCGGTATTCCGGAACTCATCACTCACGGCCAGGACGGTTTCCTCGAAGCCGTCGGCGACACGGACGCCCAGGCCGCCCGCGTGGCTGAGATCCTCACCGACGAGAAGCTGCGCACGCGCATGAAATGGGCTGCCCGCGACACCGCCGAGGGCCGTTTCTGTTCCTCGAAGATCATTCCGCGGTACGAAGCCTACTACCGCGAAGTGGCTGACCGCTAAACCGGTTCCATACCGTTACGAACTTCCTCAAACCCCGCCTCTCCGGGTTAACTTCGCTGTGCGAGGAAACGTACGATGAACCGCCGAGATCTTCTCCGGGCTCCTTTGCTGTTGGCCCTGTCGAAGCCCTGCTGCGAACTGCCCGTTCTGCAACCACAGGCTTACCAGAAGCGTGGCTCTTCGCTCGTCATCGACCTGCGGCAGGCCGCGCATCTGAAGAAAGTGGGCGGTGCCGCGCTCGTCCGCGACGAGGCCCGGCAACTCTACCTGATCCTGGCCCAGACTGCGCCTGGGGAGTTCCATGCCTGGCATGGAGCCTGCACGCACGGGGGCGCGCCCCTGGCCTTCGATGCCCGCCATGGCACTGCGCTGTGCACCAGCGTCGGCCACTCCGAATTCAACCCGCAGGGCGAGGTGGTGCGTGGTCCGGCGCCCAAACCGGTCAGAATCTTCCCCGTGCAGCGCGCTGGCAATACCCTCACCGTCCAACTGGAGGCGGCACAATGAAACCCTCGCTCCTCGTCTTCTGCGCCGCGGCGGCGCTCGCCCAGGACCGCGCCTATGTACGCATTCCGGCCGGCAGTTTCCAGCCGGTCGGCGCCGGCGGCCGATCCGCCGATGTTGCGCAGCCCTTTCTGATGAGCCGCACAGAAGTGACCTACGGTCAGTTCCAACGCTTCGTCTCCGCTACCGGCTACATTACCTACGGCGAACGTCCGGACCGCGCACCCGGCTGGCAGAACCACACCTGGCGCGCACCCGGTTTCCCGTCCGAGCCGCGCCAGCCCGTAGTCTGGGTCACCGCGGCAGACGCCGAGGCCTACTGCCGCTGGGATGGAGGCCGCTTGCCGACTGAAATCGAATGGGAGCACGCCTCGCGCGCCGGCTCCGCCGCGCCGCATCACTTCGGCAAGAGTCTGGACCCGCGCTATGTCTGGTACCGCGAGAACTCGCAAGGCCGGCTCCCCAGGGCCGGAACCAGACGCCCCAACGCCTGGGGGCTGCACGACATGGAAGGCAGCGTCTGGGAACTCGTCCTGCTCAATGAGAAGACGCCGGTTCTCCGCGGCGGCTCCTGGATGAACTGCCCCGCCATCTCCCCCTGGGCACAGGACAAGCCCATCTATCGCCGGCCGTTGACTGGAGCGCCGAACCACCGCGACAACGACATCGGCTTCCGCTGCGTCCGCGAGGCGCTGCGCTAGGCCCATCCGCGACGCACAAGCCTAAGCTCCGTGCGCGTCTTCCAGATACGTGTAGCCGTACAGCCCTTCTTCGTAGAACTTCAGCAGCCGCCCGGATTCGCCGTAGCCGATCTTGCCTTCCATGACGGCCGCTTCCACGTCCCGGCGGAACTGCTCCAGCAGGTTGCCGGCTGAGAACTGCACGTACGCCAACACCTCTTTCACCGAATCGCCGCGGATCACCGCTTCCAGAATCGGCTTGTTCTCCTCGTTCACGCGCACATGCACGGCATGCGTGTCGCCGAACAGGTTATGCAGGTCGCCCAGAATCTCCTGGTAGGCCCCCACCAGGAATGCCGCCAGGTAATAGGGGTCTCCGTTGAAGGAGTGCAGAGGGAGCGTCTTCTTCACATCGCGACGGTCAATGAACTGGTCCACTTTCCCGTCGCTGTCGCACGAGATATCGCCCAGCACCGCGCTGCGGCCCGGCTGCTGCTCCAGCCGGTGAATCGGCATGATGGGGAACAGCTGCTTCACCGCCCAGCTGTCCGGCATGCTCTGGAACAGCGAGAAGTTGCAGAAATACGTGTCCGACAACATCCCTTCCAGGCCTTCCAATTCTTCCGGGAAGACGTCCAGTTGCTTGGCCATGCCCAGCACGCGCCGGCAGATCAGCCAGTACATGTTTTCCGCCGTGCATCGCTGCTTGAGCGGCAGATACCCCAATGAGAACAGGTTCAGGGCCGAATCCAGCGCCTGCTGCGCGTCGTGAAAACTCTCCAGCAGGTTCTTCGAACTCAGGCTCTTGTAGGTTTCGAGCAGGTCGATGAGCGGCTGCTCCACATCGTCCGTCAGTTCGCCGGGGACTTCTTCTTCGCCGTAGCCTGAGACGCCCAGAACGTTGAACACCAGCACGCTGTGATAGGCGGCAATCGCCCGGCCGCTCTCGCTCACGATGGTAGGATGCGGCACTTCCGCCTCGTCGCACACATTTTGCACGTGGTAGACGATGTCGTTCGCGTACTCCTGCAGCGAGTAGTTCACGCTCGATTCAAAGTCCGTCTGTGAGCCGTCGTAGTCGATGCCCAGCCCGCCGCCTACGTCCAGGAACTCCAGCCCGGCGCCCTGCTTCTTTAGCTCCACGTACACCCGCGCCGCTTCAATCACCGCGCCCTTGATCGGGCGGATGTTGGTGATCTGCGAGCCCAGGTGGAAGTGCAGCAGCTTCAGGCAATCCTCCATCCCTGCCGCCTTCAGCGTCTCCACCGCGCGCACGGCTTCGGTCACCGTCAGCCCGAACTTCGAGCGGTAACCGCCCGAGGACTTCCAGCGCCCTGACCCGCGGCTCGCCAGCTTCACGCGCAGCCCGATGGTCGGCCGCACGCCCAAGGCTTCCGCCTTGCGGATGATCAGTTCCAGTTCGGTGAACTTCTCCACCACCGGTGTGATGTCGCGGCCAATCTTCTTGGCCAGCATGCACATCTCGATATATTCGTCGTCCTTGAACCCGTTGCAGATGATGGGCGTTGAATTGTCGGCAATCGCCACCACCGCCAGCAGTTCCGGCTTGGAACCCGCCTCCAGCCCGAAGCCGTACTCGCGCCCGAAGCGGTTGATCTCTTCCACTACCTGCCGCTGCTGGTTCACCTTGATCGGATACACGCAGCGGTACGAACCCTTGTAGTTGTGCTCCGCGATGGCGGCCACGAAGACATTGCGCAGCTCTTTTACCTGGTAGCCCAGGATCTCTGGAAACCGCAGCAGGATGGGAGGATCGATCCCGCGCAGCACCAGCGTGTCCACCAGCCGCTTCAGGTCCACGAACCGGTGGGCTTCCCGCGTCGGGTGCACCAGGACATGCCCGTCGTTGCCGACGGAAAAGTACCCCTTGCCCCAGCGGTCGATGTCATAGAGTTCTTTTGCGTCGACGACGGTCCAGCGGTCGGACGGCTCCCACACGGGCGGAGTGTCTGGCAGTTTCAGATTCAATTCAGGTTCGCAAGCCTCCCCAATCTAACAGTGTGAATAAGATTGAACTAGGGGGCAACTGGATTTTCATGACAGCGCTCAGGCTGTTGCGGATCTTTACAGTGGCGGCCATGGCGGTTCAGGCTCAAACCGCCATCCTGGAGTGCGTCTCTGCAGCCAACGCGAGCGGCCGCTTTCGTCTGGTCTTCCGCATTCCTGGCGCCGGTCTGCCCAGAGTCGAACGCGCCACCCTCTTTCTCCGCGTCAGCGCTGGCTCAGCGCCCCAATCCCTGAAACTCAACGGCAGGACAACTTCTGCCGTGCCCCAGGAAAGGGGCTGGCTCACCGTTGCAGTACCCATCCGCGATGCCCTGAAACCGCTGAAACTCGAAACGGGAGGAGTTGCCATTCACGGTTGCGCCAACCGCGAAAACGCACCCTACCTCGTCATCGAACAAACGTCACCCCCGCGCGGCCGGCAAGACAAGTAAGATCGGATCTATGACCGCTCTTCCCCTCCAGTCGAAGACCGCCCTCGTCACCGGCGCCAGCAAGGGCGTCGGCAAGGGCATCGCTCTTGAACTGGCTCGCCAGGGCGCCGATGTTGCCGTCAACTACAACAGCGACGCCGAAGGCGCTGCCGCCACTGTTCAAACGATCCAGGCCATGGGCCGCCGAGCCATCGCGGTGCAGGGCAACGTCGGTAAGAAAGCTGACGTCGATGCCGTCTTCGACCGCGTCCTTGCCGAATTCGGCCGCCTGGACATCCTGGTGAACAACGCCGGCATCCAGACGTGGAAGCCCCTCCTGGAATTAGAGGAAGCCGAGTGGGACCGCGTCCTCTCCGTCAATCTCAAGGGCTGCTTCCTGTGCACACAGCGCGCCGCCCGTGCCATGAAGGATTCCGGCATCGGTTCCATCGTCAACATCGGCTCCGGCTGCAACAAATGGGCGTTCCCCAATCTGGTGGACTACACCGCCTCCAAGGGCGGCATCGAACAGTTCACTAAAGTCGCCGCAGTGGAACTCGGCCCGCTGGGCATCCGCGTCAACTGCGTGGCTCCCGGCGCCATCGAAATCGAACGGACCCAGAATGAGGCGGGTGACTACGCCGGCACCTGGTCCAGACTCACCCCACGGCGCCGCGTCGGTCTTCCCGCCGACGTCGCCCATGCCGTTGCCTTTCTTTGCGAAGACAAGACCGATTTCATCACCGGCCAGACCATATGGGTGGACGGCGGCCTCTTCACTCGCCCCGCGTGGCCGTACGACTAGCAGCCAGCCGCGCCGGCTTCAGAGTCCAGGCCTGCAGCCGGGCCATCTCCAGCAGCGACTCCGGTGCGAAACCCTCCGGATGGATCACCCAGTTGTAGAGCTTCTGCGCGTCCCTGCCGATGTACCGCTCAATGTCCAGCCGCCCGGCTCGGACTTTCACCAGGCCCGCGCCTGAATCGGCCGCCAGCGTTGCCGCGAAGTCGGGCAGGGAGATGGCCTGGGCCCCCGTCCACACCTGGTCCGGCAGACGCCCTGTCTTTCTGACAAACGCCGCGGCGTCCGCCTTGGCCCGTTCAAACAGAGCCCGCGGAATCTCAGTTCGCGCGTCGGTCGATGCTACGCGCCGCAGCGGTCCGTCCACATGCTGTGGAGGAAGCCCGAGGAGCGTCAGCAACTGATCCGCCGCCGAGAATCCATCCCGCGTGTCGATGCTCTCCGCCAGGTGCCGCGCCGTCGCCACGGGCGCCGCCTGATCCCGCGGTTCAAACAGCGCCGGCAGGTCGCGCGAAGTCACAATCCGGACGCCCGGCGTCGCCCGCGCATGGTCCACGAAATCGAAGAAGATCCGGTATGCCTGCCGCCGCGACTCTTCCGTCCGCAATGGCGGGCGCTGCCACGATTCCCGCTCCGGATTCGCGCCGTGCGAGAAGTTCACCGCATCCCAGAACTTGGTCGCCGCCCACTCCGTCGGGTGATAGTAGGTCTGCACCACGCCGTCCTGCTGGCGTGCTGAGGCAATCGCCGCGTCGAACCGGCGCTTGGCGTCCTCCAGTTTTGAGGCATCGTCCAATCCGGCGCGCACTGTATGCGGACCGAGATTGAACACATACAGCATTCCCCCGAACCAGAACGGTCTCTGGTTCAAGCCCACCTGTCCAGCGTCGTCCATGTAGACGCGCACGCCCCACTCACGTAGCGCCAGATTCGCCTGCGGAGCCCAGGAATTGCCCGGCTGTCCGAAGCAGCTCGGCGTCACATGGAAGATCCGCTCCACGTCGTCGAATCCCGCCCGCTCCCGCCTGGCAAACTCCGCCGCTCCGTCGAGCAGCCCCATCTGCGACAAATACTCAGCCGGAGCCGGATGAACGCTGTGGAAGTTCGTGTGATAGCCGATGTCGTGCGCCGAAAGCGCCTGCACCACGTCGCCGCGTCCCCGCTGCTCCAGCACCCGCGCCTTCTCGCCCACCACTTTGAAGGTGGCCCGGACGCCCCGCTGGGTGAGCCCACGCGCCAGCTCCAGCGCCACGTCGTCCGAAGCCGGTTCCACGAAGTCTTCCGTGTCGAACCAAAGCAGCCAATATACCGGCTTCTGCGCCGAAGCCATCAAGCCAAGAGACACGAGGAGAGCCAGCAGTCGCAGCATCTCCCTATTCTATTGATTTGGCGCCCTAGGCTTTCCGCTCCAGCAGCCAGACGCACTTCTCCAGCCGTGAGTCCCCGGTGCCGTCGTTCACCGCATACTGGAATCCCGCCATGTATCCGCGCTGCACGCGGCCCGACCACAGCGACGCTCCGGCATGGACTCCGTCCTTCCGCAGAGCGTAGAAATTGATGTCGAACTTGGAGAGCTTCGCCGGATCGTTGCGGTAGCTCTTCGCGATCCGCTTCAGCACGTCCAGGCATGCGTCTTTCGGCTCCATGCCGTGGCGCATGTTCTCCACAATCGCGTGCGCGCCGACCACGCGGATGTTCTCTTCGCCGCGTCCGGTGGATCCCGCCGCGCCTATTTCCTGATCGACGAACACGCCCGCGCCGATAATTGGCGAGTCGCCCACACGCCCTGGAATCTTCCACGCCATCCCGCTGGTGGTCGTCGTGCCCGACATTTCCCCCTTGGCGTTCAGCGCCAGGCAGTTGATCGTCCCCGTGGTGGGGAAATGCGCCATCTCGAAGGCCCAGGCGATCATCTCGTCGGAAGCCTCCGGCCAGATCTGCCGCAGCGCCGCAGCCTGTTTGGCAGTTGGCGCCGGCGCGTCGAGCCCGTCCGTCCAGTTGTTGTTCCCTTCCGCATCGCGCAGCGACTGCTTCCAAGCCATCCACGCCATCCGCGAGCGTTCCGTGAGAAGGTTGATCTCCGGAACCCCCCACGCCCGCGCAAATCGCGTGGCGCCCTCGCCCGCCATCATCACGTGGTCTGTCTGCTACATCACCATCTTGGCCAGCCGCGCAACGTTCTTGATGTTCCGCACGCTGGCCACCGATCCGGCGCGCCGCGTCGGCCCATGCATCACGCTGGCGTCCAACTCCACCACGCCTTCTTCGTTCGGCAGTCCGCCGTAGCCCACCGACGTATCGTTAGGGTCATCCTCCACTAACGTCACACCCTGCACCACCGCTTCCAGCGTGTCTCCGCCCGACTTCAACACCTCCATGGCCTTCGCGCAGGCCTTCGTGCCGTTGGCGCTGGAGATCACGATGTTCCTTGGTGAAGCCTGTGCCGCCTGCGCGGCCGCCGGCAAAGCGGCACTCGTCACGATCCAATCACGTCTGCGCATTGTTGGGACACCCCTTCGGCGTTCGGTACACTGAATATTCTGGGACTTGGGGTGGGAACGGCGCAAGCCGCATTGATTCAACGAGGAAATCATGCAGGAAATCATCCAGCCGGCCAGCCGGCTTCAGGGCAGCATCCGGCTGCCGGGCGATAAGTCGATCTCCCATCGCTATGCCATGCTCGCCTCAGTGGCTGATGGCGTCACTACCATTCGCAATTACTCTTCGGGGGCGGATTGCCACTCCACGCTCGGCTGCGTCCGCACCCTCGGCATCCCGGTGGAACTCGAAGGCCGTGAAGTGAAAGTCCACGGCCGTGGTCTCCGCGGCTATGCCGCGCCGGCGCAGGACCTCGACGCCGGCAACTCCGGCTCCACCATTCGCATGCTTTCCGGCCTGCTCGCGGGCCAGTGTTTCACCAGCCGTCTCATCGGTGACGAGAGCCTCTCCCGCCGCCCCATGCAGCGCATCATGAAGCCGCTCGAGGAAATGGGCGCCGCCATTGTCGCCCGCGACGGCAAGTTCCCGCCCATAGAAATCCACGGTGCGGCGCTTCGTCCGCTCGATTACGCCATGCCGGTCGCCAGCGCCCAGGTCAAGAGCTGCGTCCTCCTCGCCGGCCTCCTCGCCGAAGGCCGCACTACGGTCCGCGAACCCGCGAAGACACGCGACCACACCGAAGTGGCCCTGCGCGAGTTCGGAGTCGAGGTGGAGTCCGGCGCCGGCTGGGCCAGCGTCACCGGTCCTGCCCGCCTTGAGGCCCGCGAACTCACCGTTCCCGGCGATCTCTCTTCCGCCGCTTTCTTCCTCGTCGCCGCTGCTCTCCTGCCTGGTTCCGAACTGGTTCTTGAAGGCGTCGGCCTCAATCCCACCCGGGCTGCTCTCATCGACTTTCTCGTCGCTGCCGGCGTCCAGATCGCCATCCTCGATATTCAGATGAAGCATGGCGAGCCTGTCGGCGATCTGCGTGTCCGCGGCTCCCGCCTGAAAGGCGGCGTCATCGAGAAGGGGCTCGCCGCTGCATTGATCGATGAAATCCCCGTTCTTGCCATTCTCGGAGCCGCCAGCGACGAAGGCCTGATTGTGAAGGACGCGGCAGAACTCCGCGTCAAAGAGACCGATCGCATTGATACCGTCGCCCACAATCTCCGCAACATGGGCGTAGCCATTGAAACCGCCGCCGACGGCTTCCACGTTCCCGGCAAACAGAGTTTCCAGGGCGCCACCGTCAACAGCTATGGAGACCATCGCATCGCCATGGCCTTCGCCGTCGCCGGCCTGGCCGCCGGCGGCCCCGTCACTATCGAAGGATCGGAAGCTGCTTCCGTCTCTTTCCCCGAGTTTTGGAGTACACTGCGTGATATCGCGGGGTGAGCCAATCATCGTGAGCGAGGGGAACTTACCAGAAGACACATTGCAGGCCAGCGACCTGACGCTTCCAGGCCTCGTCCACGATCTCAACAATGTCTTCGAAACCATCTCCGAAGCGGCCGAGGTGATCGGTGACGATCCGCGTTGGGCCGGTATCGCCGGAGCCATTCAACGCAGCGTCGATCACGGCCGCCGCATTGTTGGCTGCTATGCCGGCCAGAGCCGCGTCGGCCCCGAACTCGACGGCATCGTCGAACGCGCCGCCACGTTCCTTCAGGACTTCCTCACGCACATGACAGGCGGTAAGGTCTCTGTCACCCGCAGGATTGAGGACGGCCTCCGCGTGCAGGGCGCCCCAAATGACTGGGAGCGCGTTTTCATGAATCTCTTCCTCAACGCCGCCCAGGCGATGAGGGAAAGCGGCGGCGGCGAGATCTCCGTGGATGCCCGCCTCGAAGACAACGCCGTCTTCGTCCAGGTGGCCGACACCGGCCCCGGCATCCCGGACGCCATCCTCTCCAAAATCTTCCGCCCCCGCTTCTCCACGAAGTCCAAGCAGACTGGGCTCGGCCTGCATATCGTCTACACGATCGTGAAGGACAACGGCGGCACGGTGAAAGCAGCGAATCGCGAAGAGGGGACCGGAGCCGTTTTCACCATCCTCGCCCCGGCCGTAGCCGGCGACTGACCGGGCGCTCAGGCCGCGAAGTTCTGCTCGAATACCGCCACCAGGCCTGCGGCGCCTGCGGACTTGGCCACATACTCGTGGGCAACACCACCCAGTTGCGTTCGCGTCTCAGCTTCCGTCTTCGCGCTCCACGCGATCACGCGCAAACCGGCGCGCAGCCTGGGCAGCCGCGCCATCAGCCGTGTGTCGGCGCACTCCGGGTCTACCACCACGGCATCCAGCACCTGGCCGATCTGGTCGATCACTTCCAGTGCTTCCCCGCTCGATGCCGCCTCGAACACCACATACCCGGCCTGTCTCAATTGCCGGTGCGCAGCTCGCCGCGATTCCTCCACGCAGTCCAGCACGACAATGGTGGCAGACCGCACCGGACGCTCCGGCGCAGTTGCCGCCTCCACGGCGGGAAACGCCAGCCGGAAAATGGTGCTCTCGCCACTCTCCCACTGGATGTCCCCCCCGTGCGCCTGTACGATTGCCTGCACCGCCGCCAGCCCCAGTCCGCGGCTCGCCTCTTTCGTCGAAAAGAACGGGTCGAAGATGCGTTCCCGCAGCTCCTCCGGGATTCCCGGCCCCGAATCTTCCACTTCCAGCACCACCTGGCCGTCGCGGGAGTACGTCCGGATGGTCACCTTCCCGCCCCCCTCGCTCAACGCCTCGCTCGCGTTGATCACCAGCGCCACGGCCCCTTGCCTCCATCGCGCCGCATCGCCAGTCACCGGCGGCAGTCCGTCATCCAATTCATACGCCAGCCGGCAGTTCCGGAAGACGGCCACCCGCAGCAACTCTTTCAAGTTCTCGATTAAGGCCGACATGTCCGTCGGCGCCAGCACCGGCGTGATGAACCTGGCGCGCGCAAACAACTGGATCTGTGCCGTCAGCCCTGAAGCCTTCACCGCTGCCGTCCGGATGTGATCCAGGCAGCGCTTCGTCGCCGGATCGAGCGCCGTTGAAAACAGCGCCAGCTCCGCATTCCCCTGGATCGCCGCCAGCAGGTTGTTGTAGTCGTGCGATGCCTTGCCCACCAGTCCCGCCAGGATGTCCTGCGCCGAGGTCCGCACCAGCCTATGATCCAATTGCGTTCCGATCCACTTTAATCCCGGCCAGTTCGCTCCGCGCGCCAGAATCTGCAACCGCAGCGCCAGTTCGGGCGTCTGGCATGGGTAGGGAAGGTAATCATCTGCGCCCGCATCGAGCACCGCCTGAATCTTCTCCCGCTCCGCCAGCGGCCCGCACGCCAGAATTGGCAGCGGCTGATCCAGGGCTTGCCGCACCGCCTCCACCAAAGCCACAGACCGTACCCACTCTTCCTCCATCAACACCAGCACAACATGTTGATTCTGTGTGGGCCGCGCGGGGTCGTGGGTCGTTTCCACGAGGCATCCCGCCGCTTGCAGATCTCGCTGCAAACGGTCATCTGCCGCACCTCCGGACTGCACCAGCAGAACGTTCATTCGCGCTTCCCAGTAATCTTGACGGAAGCTGCACGCAAGGCTGCTCCCTGCCTCAGCAGTGTACACTACTGAATCCCCTAATGCGCCGCTACTTTCTCGCCCGGTTGTCCATCCTGCTCCTTGCAGCCTCCGCTGCACTGGCCCAGAAACCCCCCACGGCCCTCTCTATTGTGCGCCAAAGCATTGAAAAAGATCGCTTTAATTTCTCACGCGCCAAGGACTACACCTATGTTCAGCGCAACGAAAGCCGCGAACTGAACGCCCAGGGCAAAGTCACTAAGGTCGAGTCAACCACCTTCGACGTCATCATGCTCGGCGGCCGCACCTACCGCCGCCAGATCGCCGCCGACGACCAGCCCCTGCCCTCCGGCAAAGCCCGCAAAGCCCAGGAGGGCTTCGACCGCGAAGTGGAGAAACGCTCCCGCGAGAGCGACCACGAAAAGAAGAAACGCGCTGCCGATGAAGAAAAATCGCGCCAGGAGAGCCGCGCTTTCCTTGCAGAGATCCCGGAGGCGTTCCTCTTCACTCTCGCCGGTGAGGAGCGCGTGGATGGCCACCTCGCCTGGGTGATCGACGCCGTCCCCAAGCCCGGCTGGAAAGGCAAGGTGAAGCGTTCTGAACTGCTCTCCAAGTTCAAGGGGCGGTTGTGGATCGACCAGCGTGAATACCAGTGGGTGAAGGTGGACGCCACCACCATCGCCCCGGTCTCCTTCGGCTGGGTCCTCGCCAAGCTGCAACCCGGCGCCAGGCTCAGCTTTGAGCAGAAACGATTCAACGACGAAGTCTGGCTCCCGGTGCGCGCTTTCACGCGGGTGGATGCCCGCCTGGCACTGTTTAAGAACGTACGCGCGGAAATGGACGTGGCCTGGAAGGACTACCGCAAGTTCCAGGCTGACTCCCGAGTGCTCAACGCCGAAGAGGTGCCTTCAGGCAAGGTGGAACACTGAGCCGATCTAAGGCTTTTCCGCAGTTTTACCCTCAGTAACTTAATTCAGCCCTAAGGTTCCAGCGTGTTTCCGCCGATCAATGGCGAAGTGAGAACTGCACCATGCAGTTCTACTAGTCGCACCATGGCACGCGAACCACAAAGCGCCCCCGGCCGTCTGACGACAATCGTCGCCGGCTGGCAGGCCCGCCGGATTGAGGATCCGGTCGCGCGCCTCCACTTCCTGCGCCATAGCCTGGGAGACCGCCGCGTTTGGGACGTCCCGCGCCTTGCTCGGCAGGAATGGAAGCGCCGTAAGATCGTGTGGGCCGCCGCCGGCTGCGGTTTGCTCCTCCTGCCCGCCGGCGCCTGGAAGGGCAATGGCGTGCTTTGGGATCGCGCTCCCGTTCTCACCGCGCAGGCCAGTGAACGGGACGCCAATTACATCCCGAGTGTCTGGCTGGTCGAACAAGGTACGGAGCGCGAAGAGTACTCCAACGGCCTGCGCATCGAGCGGCGCTACGAAACCAGCCTCACGCCCCGCGAGTATGTCGTCTTCCAGCGCGGGCGCGAAGATCGCGGCGCCTCTGCCGCCCGGACCGCTCCGGCCGGCATCGTATTCCACTCCACCGAAAGCGCCCAGACCGAATTCCAGCCCGATCAGACCCGCCGCATGCGCATCATCGGCACCGCGCTGCTGGAGTTCGTCCGCCAGGAACACGCCTATCACTACGTGGTGGATCGCTTCGGGCGGGTCTGGCGCATCGTCCGCGAGAGCGATATCGCCAATCATGCCGGCCACTCCGTCTGGGCCGACCGCGACACCACTTACCTCAACCTCAACCGCAGCTTCCTCGGCATCTCCGTCGAGGCGTTGACTGATCCCAGCGCCGGCCAGTCTCAGGTGACACCCGCCCAGGTTCATGCCCTCCGCGTCCTCACCGAGATGCTGCGCTCCAAGTACCGGATCTCCGCTCAGAACTGCGTCACCCACGCCCAAGTGTCCGTCAACCCCGGCAATATGCAGGCCGGCTACCACTACGATTGGGCCGTCGGTTTCCCCTACGCGCAGGTGGGCCTGCCCGATAACTATGCGGCCGCCCTGCCCAGCATCTGGCTGTTCGGATTTAGCTACGACCCGTCCCTCGTGAAAGTGACGGGAGAACCATTTTGGAGAGGGCTCGTGCTCGGCGAAGAGCAGTTGCGGCAGAACGCGACCGCCCATGGCCTCAGCCTGGAAGCCTACCGGGGCCTGCTGGAGAAACGTTACCGGCAGATCCTGTCCACCCTATCGGCAAACAACGTGAAGGCAAAGGAGAGAGAAGGATGACGACCGAAAAGAAACTCGCGGAAGTGGTCGGCTTGGACGTTGGCACCAGCCGCATTGTCGGTGCGGTAAAGCGTGGGTCGGAGGAGGCGATCGTCGAGTCACAGCTCAACGCATTCGTCTCTCTGCCGCACACGAAACTCACTGGCCAGAGCCTTGTACGCGAAGGCATTCCCCACCGCCTCAGCGGCGACCAGATCGTCGTCTTCGGCAATGAGAGCGCCCGCATGGCGGATCTGCTCGGCCGCGAGATCCGCCGCCCCATGACGCGCGGCATCCTGAACTCGCAGGAGGCCGACAGCCATCATCAGATCCAGGAGATCATCCGGACCGTGCTCGGCGAGAACACATCTCCGGATGCGAAGGTCTGCTTCTCCGTTCCGGCGCCGCCCCTCGGTGGAGAAGACAGCCTCACCTACCACGAAGCGACTCTTCGCCAGATTCTCGAGCAACTGGGCTTCTCCGACATCCGCGCCGTCAACGAAGGCGTCGCCGTCATCTACAGCGAACTCGAAGAGTCCAACTTTACCGGTATCGGCGTGAGTTGCGGCGGCGGCCTCTGCAACGTTGCCGTGGCCTATATGTCCGTCCCTATCCTCACGTTCAGCGTCGCCAAGGGCGGTGATTTCATCGACTCCGGCGCCGCCAGCGTCACCGGCGAACTCATCAACCGCGTTCGCCTGGTCAAGGAAGAGTCCTTCCACTTCAACGGCCACTTCTCCGACAAGGTCCAGCAGGCTCTCACCGTCTACTACGACGATATGATCGCTGCCATTGTCCAGGGCCTGCGGGACTCCCTGGGCACCACCCGCAGCGTCCCCAAGTTCGGACGCGCCCTCCCGCTGGTGCTCAGCGGCGGCGGTGTTCTGCCCGAAGGATTCCGCGACCGCTTCGAGAAAGCCCTCAATTCGGTCAACTTGCCCATCGAGATCTCCGAAGTCCGTCTTGCCCGTCAGCCGCTGGAGGCCACCGCTCGCGGTGCGCTGATGGCGGCCTTGAGCGAATAGCTCTTTCAACCATTAGTTTCTTCAAAGGGAGCGTTCCTTCTTCGCTCACTGAATGAGCGGGCAGCCTCGCCAGGCTGCCCGCCTTTTTATTCTTCGTCGAAGAATTTCTCCACGTCTCCCAGTTCAGTCGTGAAACGGTACGAAGGTAGCGAATCGAAAAACACCTGCCCGTAGCGGCTGCGCGTGATCCGGTTGTCCAGCAGCACCAACACCCCGCGGTCTGTCTTCGACCGGATCAGCCGCCCGAATCCCTGCTTCAAGGCGATGGCCGCCTGTGGCACCTGGTAGTCGTAAAACGCATTTCCGTTCGCCACTTTGATCGCCCGAATCCGTGCGTCCACCACGGGATCCGAAGGCACTGCAAACGGCAGCTTGTCGATGATCACGCAGGACAACTGGTCCCCCTGGACGTCCACGCCCTGCCAGAACGACGAGGTGGCAAAGAGTACGCAATGCGGCGTCGTCCGAAACTCCTCCAATAAAACCCTCTGAGGCGCCGTTCCCTGCATCAGCACCGGGTAGTCCAAGTCCCCTTCAACCTGGTCGTGGATCAGCCGCATCTGCTGGTAGCTGGTGAACAGCACAAACGCCCGCCCCCGGCTGTGCTTCAAAATCTCCCGCACCTCATCCGCCGCCCGCGCCGCGTAGTCCGGGTGCCGCACGTCCGGCAGGTGGTGCGGTACATACAGTAGAGCCTGCGATTCGTAGTCGAAGTGCGAAGGGACAATCAGCTCCCGCGCATTCTCCAGTCCCAGCCGCTGCTTGAAGAAGTCGAACTTCTCTTCCACCGCCAGCGTCGCGCTCGTCAGCACCACGCTCGGGATCTCGTCGAACACCTTCTCCTTCAAGAGCGCCGAGACATCGATCGGCGTGGCCTGCAGGTACACGCCCCGCCCCCGCCTCTCCACCCAATACACATACCCGGGCGTTTCGCCCTCCAGAAACTGCCGTAGCGTTTCCCGGTGCGACACCGCCCTGCGATGCAGCGGAATCAACTCGTCCGGAGCGTCCTTCACCAGCGACAGGTGCGCGGCCAGGAGTTCCAGCACGGAAGCGAAATCTTTGTAGGTGTCCTGGTGCCGGTGCAGAAACGCCTGTCGCTCCTGAAATCCGCTCCGTCCCTCGTGCTGCGGAAACAGCTGGAAAAAGCGGTCCGCGTAGTCCACCAGCAGCAACAGCATCTCCTCCAGGTCGCGGGTCAGCATCTCCTTGCGCCGCGCCAGCGCCAGAATGTCCCGCCGCAGGTCCTCAATCTGGTTCGATGAGATCGAGAGCCCGAAGTACTGTCCCGCCACATCCTCCAGTTCGTGCGCCTCGTCGAAGATCACCGCGGCGTAGTCCGGCAGAATGGATGCCTGCGCCTCGCCTCGCACCGCCAGGTCGGCGAAAAATAGGTGGTGGTTCACCACGATGATGTCGCTTTCCAGCGCGCGCCGGTGCATCTCCGTGATGAAGCAGCGGTCGAAAGACGGGCACTTCTGTCCACTGCACAGCTCGCCCCGGGCATCGATTTTGGCCCACGCCGTCGAGTTGTCCGCCAGCCCGGTAATCGAGGCCCTGTCCCCCATTTCCGTGCCCTTCTCCCACTCGCGGATGATCGAAAAATCGCTCACCTCTTCCAGCCCGCTCAGAATGGGCTCGCGCTCGGCGTCGTAGATCTTCTGCCGGCACGCATAGTTGCTGCGCCCCTTCATGTAGCAGGCCCGGATTCCCTCGGGAAAGAACCGCTCCAGAAACGGGATGTCCTTGAAGAACAACTGCTCCTGCAGGTTCTTCGTGCCGGTCGAAACCACCACCCGGTTGCCCGACAGGATGGCCGGAATCAAGTACGCCAGGGTCTTGCCCGTGCCCGTCCCCGCTTCCACAATCTGGTGCCGCCGCTCCGCCAGCGCCTCTTCAATGGCCAGCGCCATGTCCAACTGCCCCCGCCGGAACTCGTAGTTCGGATGCGCTTCCGCCAGCAACCCGTCGCGCCCGAAGAACCGCCTTACTGTGAACGCGCGTGCCAACTCCGCACCCCTTCCCGGCCACACTCCGGTCCCCGGCCGCAATCCGGCCCCATTCGCCAATTCACAATTTCATTTTCCTCTAAATCAATGCCTCGCCATCCGCGCCTACGGCTTGTAGCTCTTCCTGGCTCCGTTCCGCTGGTTCGTCACTTCGATGGTCCTGTCCTTCTGGGCCGTCACTTCGAGCCCGAATCCCTGGCACTTCTCTTCCGGATTGGCGATCCGCTCCGCAGCCACATTGGCCTTTTCCCCGCCTGCCACCGAATAGTGCAGCTGCCACAAGTCTTCCAGGCCCGGGGAACTCGATACCACCTGCCACGCCGCCGGCGAGCCGCCCTTCTTCGCTCCATTGTTCATCACCGCTACCCGCGGCTTCAGGCTGTGCACGATCTGCGGCGCATTGGACTGGTCCAGCCCATGGTGCGTCGTCAGATACAGGTCCACCGGCCCGATCAGGTTTTCCGGACACGCAATCTCGAGTTCCTTGTTCCAGGTCAGGTCGCCCAGGTCCACAAAACGGAATTTCCCGTACGTGAGCAGAATCCCGATTGACCTCGCATTCTCTGACGGATCATCCGCCTTCTTCTGCGCCGACGCACACAGCGGGTTCTTCTGGCCGCCGCCTTTCAGCGCCTTCGGCACCCGCTCCCCGCTGGCCGTTACCACCTCTACCCGGATCCCTTTCAGCGGCAGCACGTCGCCCGGCTTCACCGAAATCCTCTTCGCCCCGGCCGCCACTACCTTCTGATAAGCCTCCTCCAGCCTGGTCACCGGGGGCGTCTTTTCCAGATTGGCTCCGTGGTCGATCAGGGTGCCCACCGGGAACTTCGCAGCCAGTTCCGGTACGCCGCCCACATGGTCCAGGTGATAGTGCGTCACCAGCAGGTAGTCGATCCGTGTCAGCCCAACTTTCTTGGCTGCGGCGACAATCCGGCTGGAGTCGCGCCCGTCCCGGGTCGGCCAGCCCGCATCGATCAGCAGGGATTCGCCGGCAGGCGTCACCACCAGCGTCGCCTGGCCCCCTTCCGTGTCGATAAACGTGAAATGCAGCCCCTTCCGCTCCTCGCCCGAGAGTGAAACCGCCACCAGGATCAACATCGTCGCCAAAGTGCGCATGGCGGAATGCTATCACAGGGAACAACCCTGTCCTGAACGTCGTAGTAAACTACTGAGAAGTAAATCCATGCCTTTCTGCACACAATGCGGTGGCCAGGTCGGCGATCACGACCTCTTCTGCCAGGCGTGCGGATCCAGGCAGGGCACCGCCTCGGGTGCCGGCGCCCCTCCGTCTGGCGGATTTCGACCCCATCCGGCTTCCGGCGCGACTCACGGGAAGGGTGACTTCCTGTCCACCATGGCCCCTCGCCAGGCGGCTTTCTTCTGCTACATCCCCGTCGTGGGTTGGATCATGTCGATCATCGCCCTCGCCTCAGAGCGCTTCCGCGAGGATAAGATGGTCCGCTTCCACGCCTTCCAGGGGCTCTACCTCTTCGTCCTGTGGCTCTTTGTCGACTGGGTGTTCGGCCCGATCACCGCTTATGCGGAGGCCACCCGCGCCGTGGGCAAGCTCCTGAAACTGGCGGTCATGGGAGCCTGGGTGTTCATGCTTGTTAAGACCAAGCAGGGCGAGGACTTCCACCTCCCCATCCTCGGCGAACTGGCTGATCGCTCTGTCAGCGAGCAGCGCTGACGCCTCCCGCCGCACCTTGCCGGCGCTGCCCCTCCCAGACCTCCCCATCTGAAACCCCCAAAGATCGCGACGGAATTCGCCGCCGAACGTCTATACTTGTTAGTGGGCGCAAACTTGGCGGCGCGGCAGGACTAGGCCTGAATGCGCATTTCGCGGTTTCGCGCACAAAAGAGAGAACAAATCCTTGCTTGTCGGCGTCTTAGTCAAAGAGGAGCAGCACAGCGGTGAAGCGTAAATGGAAGTGGATCCTAGGCATCGTTCTCGTTCTCGTCATTGCGGGAGGGACTTTTGCCAAGATCAAGATGGACCAGGGTGCCATCGTGGCGGTGCAAACCGGCAAGGCGGTCCGGCAGGACCTCACCAGTCTGGTGACCGCGTCGGGCGAGATCAAGCCCAAGAATTATGTCAACATCGGCGCCAATGTCATGGGCCGCATTATCGAAATCAACGTCAGGGAAGGCGAGCGCGTCCAGAGGAACCAGGTGCTTGCCCGCCTTGAGTCGGTCCAGGCTCAGGCCGATGTCCAGGCCCAGCAGGCTTCGCTCAACTCTTCCATGGCAGATTCCAGTGCCGCCGAGGCTGGTCTCAAGGCGATGGATGAGAACATCCGCACGAACGAGGCTAGCGTGGATCGCGCCAAGTCGGAACTGGAGCGCGCCCGGCTCGACTATGACCGTGCCCGCAAGTTGCTGGCCGACAAGCTCATTGCCCGCCAGGAATACGACTCCAAGAAAGCCGCGTTCGATTCGCAGGCCGCCTCTGTCCGTGAGGCCGAAGCCCGCCTCCTCCAGATGAAGGCCCAACGCGAGCAGACTGCGGCCCAGCTCTCTGCCGCCCAGCGGCGCGTCTCCCAGGTCAAGGCCACCCTCAGCCGCTTCTCCGACGTTCTGCAGAAGCACAACGCCGTCACGCCCATCGAAGGCGTCGTCACCAACCTCCCGGTCCGCGTTGGCGAAACCGTCGTGCCCGGTGTCCAGAACTCCGCCGCTTCGCTCATCATGACCATCGCCGACATGAGCACCATCACGGCCGAAGTCAAAGTGGACGAAACCGACATCGTGAATGTGAAACTCGATCAACTGGCCGACGTTACCATCGACGCGATTCCCAACCGCACATTCAAGGGCAAAGTCATCGAGATCGGCAACACCGCCATTCTCCGCTCCAGTGGCCTGGCCGCCAGCCAGAGCGCCGTCTCCAGCCAGGAAGCTAAAGATTTTAAAGTGGTTGTTGCCCTCATCGAGCCGCCCGTCGAGATCCGGCCCGGCCTCTCGTGCACGGCCAAGATCATCACAGCCACCCGCCAGAAAGCCCTCTCCATCCCCATCCAGGCCCTCACTGTCCGCCAGCGCGGAGACCTCGAGCCTGAGAAGAAGGGTAACGTTGTGGCCGCCTCCAACGCCGATCCAGATAAGCAGAAAAAACTCAACGAGGAACTGCAGGGCGCTTTCATCATCAAGAATGGCGTTGCCGAGTTCCGCGAAGTAAAGACCGGCATCACGGGGTCTACCGACATCGAGGTGCTGAGTGGCGTCAAGGATGGCGAAGAGATCATCACCGGTAGCTACAAAGTCATCCGGACTCTCCGCAACCAGGCCAAAGTGAAAGTTGACAACAAAGCGCCGGCGAAGTCGGAGTCCTAGCGTATCCCTCCGGCGGGAAGCACGGAAGAGAGAGAATACATCCATATGGCATCTGCGGCCTTGAACGAAAAGCTCGCGCGCGGCGAGGAACTGAAGCGGAATAACATCGTCATCCGCACCTTCGATCTCTGGAAGACCTACATCATGGGCGACCAGGAGATCCACGCAGTCTCCGGTGTTGACGTCGAAATCAAGCGCGGCGAATATGTCGCAATCATGGGCCCTTCCGGTTCCGGCAAGTCCACGCTGATGAACCTCATCGGCTGTCTGGATACACCCACCAAGGGCGATTACTACATCAACGGCAACCTGGTCAGCGAAATGACCGACGACGAACTCGCCCGTATCCGCAACAAGGAAATCGGCTTCGTCTTCCAGACGTTCAACCTCCTGCCCCGCGCCACCGCGCTGCATAACGTCGAACTGCCCCTGATCTACGCCGGCATCCCGGCTGACGAGCGGATTGAGCGCGCCAAGCACGCCCTCAAGATCACAGACCTGGAAAAGCGCATGTACCACAAGCCCAGCGAACTCTCCGGCGGCCAGCGCCAGAGAGTCGCTATCGCCCGCGCCCTGGTCAATGATCCCTCCATTCTTCTGGCGGACGAACCCACCGGCAACCTCGACTCCGCCACCAGCGCGGAAATCATGGCCCTCTTCGAACGCCTCTACCAGCAGGGCAACACCATCGTCCTCGTCACCCACGAGCGCGATATCGCCGAGTACGCCCACCGCATCATCACCATCCGCGACGGCAAGGTCTCTCGCGACGAGCAGAATCCCCACCAGCGCGGCGCTTAACCGCCTGCCGGACTGCGTTAGCCTGTCAGCAGTGCCCATCTTCACCGCAGATGCGGACGCCGCCGGCGTCCGCCTCGACCACTTTCTCTCCGCCCGCCTGCCGGAGTTCAGCCGCTCCCGCCTCACCTCCTGGATCGCCGAGGGCCGAGTCACCCTCAACGGAACTCCGGCCAAGCCGTCCGCCAAACTGAAGTCCGGTGACCTCATCGACGTCCAACCAGTTGAGCTGAAACCCCTGCGAGCTTCCGCTGAGGAGATCCCCCTCGACATCCTCTACGAGGATTCCGACGTTGTCGCCATCAACAAGCCCTCAGGCATGGTGGTCCATGCCGGCGCCGGCCAGCACTCCGGCACGCTGGTCAACGCCCTGCTCCACCACTTCCAGGCCCTCTCCTCCGTCGGAGGCGACCTGCGGCCGGGCATCGTCCACCGCCTCGATAAGGGCACTTCCGGTGTCATGCTCGTCGCCCGCACCGATGCGGCGCACCGCGAACTCGCTCGCCAGTTTGCCGAACGGGACGTCAAGAAGACATACCTCGCCCTGGTGCAGGGCCGGGTCCGCGTTGAAACAGGCAGCATCGATTCCGCCATCACTCGCGACCCCATCCGCCGCACCCGCATGACCGCTCGCCTTGGAACCGGCCGCCCCGCCTACACCGAATTCCGGGTTCTCGAACGCCTGCCCCGCCATACCCTGCTCCAGGTCCGCATCGGCACCGGCCGTACGCACCAGATTCGCGTCCACCTCTCCCAATTCGGCTACCCCATCGCAGGCGACTCGCTCTACGGCGGCGCCCGCGCGCCCGAAGACCGCCCCTGGCTCCACTCCTGGCGCATTGAATTCTCGTCTCCGTCCACCGGCCGCCTCGTCCAACTGGAGGCTCCCATCCCACCCGAGCTTGAGGCGTGGAAACAACGGCTCCTATAATCAAAGTGCGATGAATCGACGCGAGTTTCTTTCCGCAGCCGCCGCCGTACCCGCGCTGGCTCAACAACAACAGGCTCCTGACCCCTCCCAGACCATCACTCTCGAGGTCAATCGCGTCAACATCCTGTTCACCGTCTCAGACCGTAAGGGCCGCTTCGTCAACAATCTCATGCGCGACGAATTCGAGGTCTACGAGAACAAGAAGAAGCAGAAAATCCTCGAGTTCGTCACCGAATCCAATATCCCCCTGCGCCTCGCCCTCCTCGTCGATACCAGCAACTCCATCCGCAATCGCTTCCGCTTCGAAGTGGAAACCGCCAGCCAGTTCCTGGCCAGCGTCGTCCGGCCCGAGCAGGACCGGGCCCTGATCTTCGGCTTTGACACCGCGCCGTATCTCGTCCAGGGCCTGACCAACGACACCGCCGTCCTCGGCCGCAAGCTCCGCGATCTCCGCCCCGGCGGCGGCACCGCGCTCTTCGAAACCATATTCATCGCCTGCCGCGACCACCTCGGCAAAGAACAGCCCAAGCACAAATTCCGCCGCGCCCTCATCCTGATCGGCGACGGTGAGGATAACTCTTCGCACTTCACCCGCGACCAGGCCCTCGAGATGGCTCACAAGACCGACACGCTGATCTACGCCATCTCGACGAACATGACCAAAATCGAAACCGACGGCGACAAGCTTCTCAAGTACTTCTGCTCTGAAACCGGCGGCCTCGCATTCTTCCCCTTCAAGGCCGAAGACTTGGCCCAGGATTTCGAGAACATTGCCAACGAGCTGCGCTCCCAGTACAGCATCCTCTACCGGCCCGAGCCGCTCAACCCCGACGGCAAGTACCACACCATCCAGGTCAAGGTACGCGAACGCAAGGACGTCGTCGTTCGCGCCCGCAAAGGTTATTACGCCGATGGGCGGGGCGGCGAATAATCTCCAGCCGCCCCCGCTGTCATCTCGCTGGCAGGCTCACTCCAACCAGTTGCGCGTTCTCCCGGATGAGTTCACCTTCCCGTGCGATCTTTGAGTTCTCGGGATCCCACCGCCCAGCCTGGGCATTGAGGTTCAGCGCCATCTCCACCAGCGGCTTCAATCTCGCGGCGGGCTCTCCTGCCCGCGCCGCCGCCAGGTAACTGTGCGCCAGAGCCAACAGGCGCAGCGCCTGGACGTCCATCGCCGAACCTGCGGAGATCTCCTTCATCTCGGCGATCGCCGCTTCCAGCTTCTCCCGGGCCTGCGCCGGTCTGCTCCAGTTCACATAGATGTGGCCGGTTTCCATGGTGTTGCGCGCCAGCAACCAGCGAGCTGACATATCCTGCGGGTCGCGGGCTAGCGAGACTCTCCCCAGTGCGTCGCTCTCTTGATAGTCATTGAGAGCCTCCTGATACCGCCCCATCTCCCGCAGCAAATATCCGTGCGCCGCCAGATGGCCGGCCAGATCAAGCTTCTCTCCATTGAGCTTCTCCAGTCCGTTCTCGTCTGGCTGTCGTCGAGCCGCCTCCCCGAGCGCCGCCACAACGGCACGCTTCCATGCCAGCGCCAGGTCTCTGAGGCGCAGACACTCCGCAAACTGCCTCCTTTCGAACGGAACGCGGGACAGCGTCATCGTCAGGCCCACCCGCAGGTTCATCCGCCGCACCGCCGCGGCGTCGCCCGGCAGTGGCGCCTGCTCCTCCGGTTCCAGCAGCGCCAGCCCCGCCTGCGCCGTCCTGGTGCACTCATCGAGTTGCCCCAGTTCGACCAGCACGGACGCCAGCGCACTGTGTTTTTCGGCCGAATTGGCCACCCACTCGGCTCTTCCCGGATCGCTCCGCCGCAGCAGTTCCGCCAGCTCCAGGGAGCGCCTCATGAGCGCCGCCCCCTCCTCGCTGTGCCCCAGGCTCCGCCGGGCCGGATGGCCGTGCAACATGCCCAGTTCCATGAGCCCGTTGGAAAGAACGTGCAATAACCGGGGGTCTCTTGAGCCGCGGTCCACGCGCGCCTGCAGGTTCTTGATCACCTCCAACATCGCATCGTTGGGAATCTGTGGTGAAATCCGCGTGAAACGGCTCGACGCCGCCATCGCGCTGATCTGGTGCTCCAGCACGTCCAGGTCTCCACTCAAATCGGCCGCTTCCTGCCTGAGGCCGTGCCAGCTGAAGCCCGCCCACACCACAACCACCAGTGCCGCCGACAAAGCCGCGAACGTCATGGGCCGCAGCAGGTGCCTGTGAGCCGGCGCCAGTTTCGGCCGGAGTGCGGAGATAAAGTCCGCAATCGAGGGATACCGCTCCGCCGGCTCCTTTGAAAGTGCCCGCTTCAACACCCTCGCCAGCCCGGTTGACATCTCCCGCGCTTGCTTCAGGCCCGTTTCCACATTCTCAAACGGTTGCGGTTTCCAGTTCGTCAACATCTCCAGCAGGATCAGGGCAAAGCTGTATTGGTCACTCGCTGCCGAGGGCTTTCCAGCCAGTTGCTCCGGTGCCGAATACGCGAGGGATCCGGCCGATACTGCCGCCACACTTCCGCCCGATCGCGCGATGCCAAAGTCCACCAGCACCGGTGACATCGACCCGCTCCCCTCCTGCCGCAGAAGAATGTTCGACGGTTTCAGGTCCAGATGCCATACCCCGGCATCGTGCGAAACCTGCAACGCCGACGCCAGCGCCAGCGCGATGTTCCATGTGCGCTCCGGCGACAATCGCCCCCCAACCAGAGCCTGCCGCAGCGACTGCCCGGGGACATACTCCAGCACGAGATACTGCACGCCCTCCGGCGTTACTCCCGAATCGATCGGCGACGAAACCGACGGATGCCTCACCCGCGCCAGCGCCGTCAACTCCCGGTCCAGCACGTCCTGGGCTGAGGAATTCGGATGCAGCACTTTCACTGCGACGTGCCGCCCCTGCAGCTTTGCGTCCTTCGCCAGATAAACCCGCCCGAACCCGCCCGCTCCTAATTCCCGCTCAATCTCGTAGCGATCCCCAATCATGGCCGGCGGGCACGGCTGCGGTGCCTCCGCGGCCACCTGCTTTGCTACCAGGACCCGCTCCAGGAGGCGCTGTTTCAAACTGCGATCCAGCATGCCCTCTCTCTGCGCGTGTGCCGACAACATCCTCCTCAGCAGGTTTTCCAGGTGCTCATCGCCGCCACAGCTCTTGCGGACGAACTCGTCCTGCTCCGACACCTGCAACTCCACAGCCTCGTCGAACAGCGGCCTGAGCCGGGCCCACATTGCTGCGTCTGCGGCGCTCGGCATCTCTTGCTCACTCGGATTTGCTGGAGTCCAGCGCGTCCAGCAGCCACGCCCGCGCGGCGTCCCAATCCCGCTGCACCGTCCTCACGGTCACGCCCAGCTTGTCCGAAATCTCTTCCCGGGATAGCCCCGAGAAGAAGCGCAATTCCACCACTTCCGCCGCCCGTGCGTCCATCTGCCGCAGCTGCGCCAGCAGATCGTCCAGAACCAATAGCGATTCCAATTCCTGCGCCGAAACATCCTGGTTCTCCACCAACTGGTCCGTCGGAACGCCCCCGCCTCTCCGTTGCGCCAGCCGCGCTCGCGCGTGCTCCACCAGGATTCGCCGCATCTGCCGCCCCGCCAGCGCCATCATGTGGAGCCGGTTCTTCATCTCCACTTCGCTCTGCAGAAACAGCCGGATCACGGCTTCGTGCACCAGATCCGTCGATTGCATCGTGTGGTCGTCCCGCTCATTCCGCAACAGGTGCGAGGCGAGCGTTCGAAATGAGGGATAGACGGCGTCCAGAAGCCGGTCCAGGGCGTCCTTTCGCCCGGCCCGGGCTGCTTCAATCAGTACGGTGATTTCGCCTGACGGCGGAGCTTCCATTGGTCGACTCCAAATGCGCTCTCCGCGAAATCGCAAAGATCTGCTTAGTTCATCTTACTAACAAAGCTGATTCAATCCGAAAGACCACCTTCCTTCCCGCCCTTCTCCGCATCTTCGTCAGCGGCGGACCTCCGCCTGAAAGATAATGAAATCAGCTGGTCCTCTGATCTGTCCGATTCAAAGTGAAGGATTCAACCGCGAAATGAATGCAATCTTGGCGCTGGCTGCCGCCGGATTCGCCCTCGCGCCCGTCTGGGCTCAGGGCACGGCTTCCCGACCGGTGCCCGCTGCCGCCCCTGCGGCCGTGCACAGCCCCTACGGCGAAGTGCCCGCTCTCTCCTTGCCCGTTCCTCCTCGCCCTGTCGCGGGCGCCGTCGCGATCCTGCCCATTTCGCAGGTCAAACCCGGTATGAAGGGCGTCGCCTGGACCGTCTTCCAGGGCACCGAGCCTGAGGCCGTTCCCGTCGAGATCATCGGCCGCTGGGAGAACAACTGGGGCCCTCGCCAGGACACCATCCTCGCCAAGCTCGGCGGAAAGGCCGCCAAAACAAATGTCGCCGGCGGAATGAGCGGCAGCCCCGTCTACATCGACGGAAAACTCATCGGCGCCATCGCTCTTCGCATCAGCGTATTCTCCCCGGATGCCATCTGCGGCATCACTCCCATCGAGCAAATGCTCGAAATCAACTCCATCGACGCCAGCCGTCCCGCCAGTCCGAAAACACCCCAGGTCGCCCTTTTCGAGAAGCCGGAAATCCCTGTTCCCGCATCCCTGCTTGCCGGCGGCGCCACGCTTACGCCCATTGAAACCCCGCTCGCCCTCGCCGGCTTCCACGAATCCACTCTTCGCGAATTCCAGCCCTATTTCGAACAGATGGGCATCGCCGCCGTCCGGGGCGGCGCCGGCGGCGCCCTTCGCTCCACCACGCCTGCCCCCGGCTGGCAAAGCTCGCTCAAGCCCGGAGAAGCCATCGCCGGCGTCCTCGTCTCCGGCGACATGAGCATCACCGGCCTGGGCACCGTCACCTACAATGACGGCAAGCGCGTTCTCGGCTTCGGCCACAGCTTCTTCAACCTCGGCCCCGTCAGCATGCCCATGGCCAAGGGCGAAGTCCTCATGGTCCTCTCCAGCCAGTTCCAGCCCAACAAATTCGCCAATACCAAAGAGATCGTCGGCGCTCTCCGCCAGGACCGCCACTCCGGCATCATGGGCGAACTAGGCGCTGTCGCCGAGACCATCCCCGTCTCTCTCAAGCTCCGCTCCGAACCGGCCCCCGGCTTCCCCACCGGTGAGCGCGAATACCGCTTCAATGTGTTCGTCCACCCCAAGTGGACCCCCTTCCTGATGCTTCTCACCACCTACAACACGCTGCAGGACCTCAACTCCACCGCCGCCGACGATGCCACCTACTTCCTCCGCGGCCGCGTTGAACTCGAGGGCGCTCCTCCGCTCGAAATCTCCACCCGCGTCGTCTCCGGCGAGAGCCCCATGCCCGCCGCCATGCAAGTCGGTGCCTGGTGGGCCGACAAGTTCAGCCGCCTCTTCCAGAACCAGCGCGCGGTCCCCGCCATCAAGCGCGTGGACGTCACTCTTGAAATGTCATCCTCCCGCAAAATCGCGGTCATCGAGAATGCCTGGCTCGATCAGACCGATGTCGCGCCGGGAGCCAGACTCTCCGGGAAGGTGGCCCTCCGCCCGTTCCGCGGCGACCGCATCGTCCGGCCCTTCCAGATCACTCTCCCCGCCAACCTCCCTCCCGGTGAGCACCGCCTCTTCGTCGGAGACTCCACTGCCGTCAACCGCGCCTCCACCATGGCCGTCATGCTCCAACGTGATCTCGATATCCCCCAGACGGTCCAGTTGCTCAATCAGGAAAAACCCAACGACCGCCTCTACGTCGCCCTCATCGAGCCTCGCCCCACGGTCTACGATGACGACCACGCCCTCCGCGGCGTCCCCGCTTCCGTCCTCAACGTCATGCAATCTTCTTCCCCGGGACGCCCCATGCCCGGCATGCCGGAATCCGTCCGCGTGCTCGACGAATCCTCGTTGGGCCAAATCGTCAGCGGCGCCACGACGCTGCGCTTCAAAGTGAGATAGGAAACACCTTCCAATCATGAACAAGCGATCCCTTTGGACCACCGCGGCCTTTGTGGCCGCCGCCGCCCTCGCCGCCTATGCGGTCGAAACGAAGACCTGGACCCTGGCCGACCCGGCGGACTTCGATAAGGGCAAGCTCCAGGCCCTGGCGCTCTCCAGTGACGGCCGTCTCAGCCTGGCTCCCACCTGGAAAGAACTGCAAGACCCCGCCGTGCCCCACCTGTGGAGCGCCACCCGGGATGCCGCCGGCAATACTTACGCCGCCGGCGCTGAAGGCAAGGTCTTCCGCATTACCCCGGACGGCAAAGGCGCGGCTTGGTCCACCCTCGAAGGCGGAGCCATTTACGCTCTCGCCGCCGTGAAGAACGAGGTCTTCGCTGCCGTCTCCCCCGCCGGGAAGATCTACCGCATCGACGCCTCCGGCAAGCCCGCCCTGTTCTCCACCCTTCAGGCCCACTATGTCTGGGCCCTCCTTCCCGCGCCCTCCGGCGGCCTGTTCGCCGCCACCGGAGACCCCGGCCAGATCCAGCGCATCGACGCCGCCGGGAAAGCCACCGTCCTCTTCGATGCCGATGACACCCACGTCCGCTCCATGGCCCTCGATCCCCAGGGCAACCTCATCGCCGGGACCGAACCCGGCGGCGTAGTCCTGCGCGTCTCTCCAAAGGGGGAGGGCTTCGTCCTGTACCAGACCGCCAAACGCGAAGTCACCGCCGTTGCCGCCGCTCCTGACGGCACCATTTTCGCCGCCGCCTCCGGCACCCGCTCCGCCGCCGCGGCACCCGCCACCCCGATCATTCCTCAGGTCCAGGTGCAGACAGTCCAGGTAGCCGGCGCTACGCCTGCGCAGCCCCAGGGTGCTGCCGCCCAAGCTGCGCCCCGGCCTGTTGCGCCGCCGCCGGCTGTGGCTGTCGCCCCCACTAGCGCCGGTTCTGAAGTTTACTCCATCGCCTCCGACGGCGAACCGCGCCGCATCTGGTCCCACCCCGCCGTCACCGTGTACGCCATCGCCCTCGACGCTGCCCATCGGCCCCTTCTCGGCACCGGGAACGAAGGACGTATCTATCGCATCGACTCGCCCACCACCTACACTCGCCTCACCGATGCAGCGCCCCAGCAGATCACCGCCTTTGCGGCGGCTGCTTCCGGCGCCCTCATTGCCGTCACCGCCAACCCGGGAAAGGTCTACCAGCTTGGTCCGGGCCTCGAAAAGTCCGGCTCTTTCGAGAGCGATGCCCTCGACGCAGGTTCATTCACTTACTGGGGCCGGCTCCGCCAGGAAGCCCAGCTCAATGGCGGAACCGTCTCCCTCGAGGCCCGCTCCGGAAACCTGGAATCCACCCAGAAGAACTGGAGTCCGTGGGCTCCGGTCGATCCCTCCAAAGGCGGTCGCATCACCGCGCCTCCCGCCCGGTACCTCGCCATTCGCGCCACTTTGCAGGCCGCTCCAGCAGGCGCCTCGCCCTCACTCTCGCTCCTCGAAGCGGCCTACCAGGCGAAGAACTCCGCCCCAGCCATTGAGCGCGTCGAGTTCACCCAGCCGAACCACCGTTTCGCCTCCTCCACTTCTTCCCTGACCGCTTCCTCCTCCATTTCTGTCCCGCCCGTCGGTCAAGCAGCCCGCAAGTCCTCTTCCGGGGCCCCCACCCCTACCATCACCGAGAACTCATCCATTTCCATGACCGGCGAGGCCGGCTACCAGGGCGCCCGCTGGCGCGCTACCGACCTCAACGGAGACTCCCTCCTTTCCAAGGTGGAGATCCGCGGCGAGGGCGAGCAGCAATGGAAGTTGCTCAAGGAGAAGCTCAAGGACGCGCGCTACAGCTGGGACACCTCCACCTTTGCCGACGGCCGCTACCGCCTGCGGGTCACCGTCTCCGACGAGGAAGACAACTATCCAGGGCAGGGTCTCACCGCCTCCACGGAAAGCGACGAGTTCCTCATCGATAACACGCCGCCGCAGATTGATAACCTCACCGCCCGCATCGAGGGCAACAGGATCCTGATCCGCTTCCACGCCGCCGATGCGCTGTCGCAGCTTCAATCCGCCGAATACTCCCTCAACGGCTCCGAGTGGATCGCCGTGCCTCCCACCACCGGCATTACGGACTCCCCGGCTCACGACTACGCCGTGGACGCTCCCAAAGACGCCGCCTCCGAATTCACGATTGCCGTTCGCGTCTACGACGAGCGTGACAACGTATCCGTCCGGAAAGTCACCATCCGCTGAGGTTCAGCCGCCGCCGTTTGCCGTCCGCTTTCGCCGGTGTCCGACGCGCTCTCCGCGGAACCGGCGGCCAGCGCCGCCTTGCCGCCATTGTGTGATGCGGTGAACCCTTCGCCAGCCGCAGGCCGCGCAACGCGAGCTTCGCTTTCCCGGCAGACTCCCTGGTTCCGTGCGCGGAACTTCGTGCTATTATTTCTCTGGTTTAGGACACAACAGCCTGTTTTCGGAGGATAGGACTGATGTCCGGACGATGGATGCCCGCTCTACTCGCCCTTGCGTTTCTGCCCGCCGTGGCACAGAACCAACCCCAGTATCTCGGCTGCTTCACCGATCAGCCCAAGCGCGACCTTGACGGACTTCAGACCCATGCCGCCGGTCCCGCCGCCTGCACCGCCACCTGCACCGCCAAGGGGTTCAAGTATGCGGCCATGCAGGCCGGAACCTTCTGCTTCTGCGGCAATTCCTACGGCCGCTATGGCATTTCCAACGGCTGCCGCGCATGTCCCGGTGACTCCAGTCAGAATTGCGGAGGCTCTTACGCCAACGCCGTCTGGAGCCTCGCCGGATCCAGCCCCGCACCGCCTCCCTCGCCGCCGCCGAAGCCAGTTGCTTCCCCCACGTCCGCAGCCGCCTCCCCTGCACTAGGAGGCGCCTGGAAGTTTCTAGGCTGCTTTACAGACAAACCTCAGCGCGATCTCGACGGACTTCAGACATCGGCGAACGGCCCTGCCGCCTGCACCGCTCTTTGCGCCGCCAGAGGATTCCCCTTCGCCGCCATGCAGGCCGGCAATTACTGCTTCTGCGGAAAAACCTACGGGCGCTACGGCGCCTCAAACGAGTGCCGCCCCTGCCGCGACGATCCCAGCCAGAGTTGCGGTGGCTCCTACGCCAATGCCGTCTGGGGTCTCAGCGGAACCGCGCAGTCTGTTCCCGCGCCTGCTCAGCCGGGTTCCTCCTCTTCGCCGCGCAGCCTCACTGGCGCCTGGGTCCACAGCTCAGACCAGAACGCGCAAACCCCCAACAGTAAGGTCATCATCACCCAGGACGGCATGCGCGTCACCCTGACTCAGTCCTACAAGATGGAAGCGACGCGCAATCTCTGGCTGACCATCGTCTGCTCCGGCACACTCTCCGGCAATGACGTCAACCTCGTCTGTGACTGGGCCCCGGGTGGCAATCCGCTCGGCTTCGCCGGCGGTAGCCGCATGTCCATGCGCCTCTCCGCCGATGGCAATCACCTGGACGGCACGCTCTCCGGCCCGCAGGGTGTTCAGGGCAGCCACTACAGCCGGATCCCCTGAACCACCTCCGCCCTGATATCTTGGTCCTGCCTGGAGTTCCCAATGCTCACGCGCAGATCCTTCACCCAATCGCTCTCCGCCCTGTCCCTCTCCGCCGCCCAGCCCCGCCGTCCCAACATCGTCATGATCTACGCCGATGACCTCGGCTACGGCGACCTCGGCTGCTACGGCCATCCCACCATCCGCACGCCCAACCTCGACCGTATGGCCGCCGAGGGCATGAAGTTCACTGAGTGGTACTCCGCGGCGCCTGTCTGCACTCCCTCCCGGGCCGCCCTCCTCACCGGGCGCTACCCCGTCCGCAGCGGCCTCACCAGAGTTCTCTTCCCCTATTCCGAAGGCGGCCTCCCCGACACCGAAACCACCATCGCACAGCATCTCAAGTCCGCCGGTTACCGCACCGCCATGGTTGGCAAATGGCATCTCGGCCATCTGCCCAAATACCTCCCTGTGCGCCATGGCTTCGATACCTACTTCGGCCTGCCCTACTCCAACGACATGGGCCCCACGCCCGGTCCCGGCGCCGGTGGCGTCGCCAAGTACTCTCCCTTGCCCCTCATTGCCGGCGACAAGGTGATTGAAAATGGCCCCGACCAGTCGCGCCTCACTGAGCGTTATACCGAGCAGGCCCTCAAGACCATCCGTGGCCCGAAGAACCAGCCCTTCTTCCTCTACTTCGCTCACACCTTTCCGCACGTGCCTCTCTACGCCGGAGAGAAGTTCCGCGGCCGCAGCCCTCGCGGCCTGTATGGCGATGTCGTGGAGGAGATCGACTGGAGCGTCGGCCAGCTCCTGGCGGCTCTCAAGGAAACCGGCCAGGATCGCAATACCCTGGTAGTCTTCTCCTCCGACAACGGGCCCTGGCTGCCAAGAAAGGAAAACGGAGGCTCGGCGGGGCTATACAAGGAAGGCAAGGGCACCACATGGGAAGGCGGCATGCGCGAGCCCTGCATCGCGCGCTTCCCCGGCTTCATCCCCGCCGGCCGCGTTTCCGCCGCTCACGGCAACATGATGGACTTCTTTCCCACCTTCTCTCGGCTTGCAGGCACACCCTTGCCCTCCGGGCTCACCCTCGATGGCATCGATATGTCCGACGTCCTTGCCGGCCGTTCCGAAGGTTCTGAGCGCACGTTCTTCTACTGGAGCGCCGATGACCTGCGTGCCGTCCGGCGCGGCCCTTGGAAGCTCCATACCGCCGTCAACTTTTCAGAAACACAACCCATCGCCGTGCGCCAGCTCGACAAGCCTGCGCTCTTCAATGTCCGCGTCGATCCGTCCGAGAAGTACGACGTCGCCGCGGCTCACCCCGAAATCGTCCAGCAGCTCCTCGGGCTCTTGAAAGAACACTCTGCCATTCCTCAAGCGCCCAAGCAGAGGTAGCCTCTATTTCGTCTCTTCGAACCACCCCGTGTTCGGCACCTGCGCCGTCCGCGCCGCCTCTTCGTTCATTTCCACCCCGATCCCGGGCCGGTCGGGCACCGTGACAAAGCCCTTCTCGATAATCTCCCCCTCCTTCACGAACTCCTTCCACAGCTTCATCCGTGAAATCCAGTGCCACTCGATGACCAGGAAGTTCGGCACCGCCGCGCAGACGTGGCAGGAGGCCATGTAGCCGATGGGCGAAACTACGCAGTGCGGCGCTACAGGCGTGTAGTAAGTGTGCGCCATGTCCGCGATCTTGCGCGCCTCCAAGAGCCCGCCGCACTTCTGGATGTCCGGCATGATGATGTCCACCGCGCGCTTCTCCAGCAGTTCCCGGAAGCCGTGGCGCAGGAACAGGTTCTCTCCGCAGCAGATCGGGGTCTTGGTGGCTTGCCGGATGTCCCTCATCACGTCCACGTTCTCAGCCGGCACCGGTTCCTCCAGCCACAGCAGCTTGAACGGTTCCAGTTCTATCGCCACGCGCTTGCCCGTCGGTGCGTCGTACCGCCCGTGCATGTCCACCGCTAGGTCTACATTCCGGCTGACGCAACTCCGCACGAAGGCCACCTCCTTCACCATGCGGTCGATCTCGCCGTTCGACGCCGTCCAGTTCACGCGGTCGAAGCGCGCCGGATCTCTCGCCTCGTCAATGTCGATCTTCAGGGCCGTGAAGCCCATCTTCTCGATCTCCTGTAGCTTCTCCTTCGCCTTCGGATCGTCGGGGTGATGGTTGGCCGAGTCGCAATACACCCGTACCTTGTCCCTCACCTTGCCGCCCAGAAGTTGGTACACCGGCAGTCCCAGCGCCTTCCCCGCCAGGTCCCACAGCGCGATTTCCACCGCCGTCAACGCCGTCACAAACTGCCCGCCCTGCGCTCCGGCGAAAATGCCTCCCGTGCGCAAGCTCTCCCAGATCGCCTCCACATTCAACGGATCCCGCCCCATCAGCATTCGCCGGAAACCCGCGATGATGGGGACGGCGCCAGCCGCCGAATCTGTCGCCTCCCCTTGGCCGTAGATGCCCTGATCTGTGTACACCCGGACGTGTACCTGGTAGCCGTGCCCACGAACTTCAGCCGTTCGAATGTCCGTGATCTTTAGCTTTGGGCGCCGGAATGGACTGGTTTGCGCCTGAATCGCATGCGCCAGTGCGGGCAATGCCAGCGCGGAAGTGGAGACGAAACTGCGGCGGGAGTTGTTCATAGCCTAAGCATCATATCCCGGTCTCACACCGCTGAAAAGGAGAACGGCGAGCCTGAAAGCTCGCCGTTCGCCACGTTGGTCGAATTTGACCCTGTGTCTTTGACTTGATGGTCCCCTTCTGATCGGGGCTGAATTCAGTATAGCTCGCAAATTTCCGCGCCGTTTGCCCGGCGAAGCGAATCATTCAGGGTATGGCTGAATTGAAGGAAGGTTCCAAGGCTCCCGCGCTCACCCTGCTTACCGACACAGGCGAAAAGCTCAAGTTGAGCTCGCTGGCAGGGAAGAAAGTGGTCCTCTACTTCTATCCCAAGGCCGACACGCCCGGGTGCACGAAAGAGGCCTGCAGCTTTCGCGATGGCTTCCCACGCTTCCAGGCCGCCGATGCGGTCATCCTCGGCGTTTCGCCTGACCCTGTCGCCCGCCTCGCCAAGTTCAAGGAGAAGTACAATCTCCCCTTCACGCTCCTCGCGGATGAGGATCACGCCGCCGCCGAAAAGTACGGCGTCTGGGTGGAGAAGTCTCAGTATGGCCGCACCTACATGGGCGTAGAGCGCAGCACCTTCATCATCGACACCGAGGGCCGCATCGCCAGGATCTTCCGCAAAGTCAAAGTGGACGGCCACGATGCACAGGTTCTGGCCGCCCTTTCCGCCTAGAATACGGTGCATTCAAACAGACAGGCGGTGAGGCCGGGCCTCGCCTCCTTCTAGTTCTCTTTTAGCTCCACCACCGTTGCTCCGGTTCCCCCTTCGCTCGGGCCTCCCGGATAGAACTTCTCCACGTTCGGGTGCGCCTTGCACAGCTCCTGCACCACTCGCTTCAGCACGCCCATGCCATGTCCGTGCACCACCCTGACGCGGGTGACTCCGGCGAGGTAGGCCGAATCCAGGAAGCGGTCCACTTCGTCCTGGGCCTCTTCCGCGCTCTTCCCGATCAGGTTGATCTCGCGGGTCAGCGTGTCCCAGCGCGGCCCGGCCGAGAAGCTCACGCCCTTCGGCAAAGACGAGCCTTGCACTGGGGCGTCCGGCAGCACTTCCAGCACCTCCGCCGCCGGCACCTGCATCTTCAGGAAGCCCACGTCCACTTCCAGAATCCCGCCGGCCAGCACCTTGCGCACCCGCGCCGGGCCGCTGACGTCGCGCAGCCGCACTCGCGCGCCTTCCCTGATCGCCTCCTTCGGCGCTGCCTTCTTCACCTCCCGGCGAGTCAATCCCTCCACGCTCTCCTGAAACTCGCGCTTGGTCCGCGCCACCTGCCGCAGCATCTTCTCTGCCTGCTTGCGCTGGTCCGGCGCCGACAGCACGGTCTCAATCGTCTCGCGCGCATCCTGCTCGAACCGCTTCTGCGCATCCGCAACCGTCTGCTCGATCTCCCGGATCCGCGCCGCTTCCCGCCTCTCCATCTCTTTCAGCAGCTTCTGTTCGCGCTCCTCCAGCGCCAGCTTCTGCCGCTTCAATTCATCCGACTCTGCCGAAACCTCGCCGATCTTCTCCTCCAATTGATTCAGGAACGCGGCGATGTCGCGCTCGGTGGAAGACATGGCGCCGCGCGCCCGCTCGATCAGCCGCTCCGGCAGCCCCAGCCGCGTGGCAATATCCAGCCCGGCGCTCTTGCCCGGGGCGCCGGTCCTCAAGACGTAGGTCGGCTCCAGGGTCTCCTCGTTGAAACCCATTGACGCGTTCACTACGCCGGCCGTATTCGATCCATAGACCTTCAGCGCCAGCAAGTGCGTTGATGCCAGCGTGAACGCACCGTGCTGCCGGAACTCGTCCAGAATCGCCACACCCAGCGCTCCGCCCTCTTCCGGGTCCGTTGCCCGCCCCAGTTCGTCCAATAACACCAGCGCGCCAGACGTTGCGCACTCCACCATCTCCTTGATCCGCGCCACGTGCGCCCCAAAACTCGACAGGCTCTGCTCGATGCTCTGGTTGTCCCCGATATCCGCCAGAACGTCGTCGAAAATCGGGAATTCGGCCGCTTCCGCCGGCACCGGCAGCCCGCTCTGTGCCATCAGCGCCAGCAGCCCTACGGATTTCATGGCCACGGTTTTGCCGCCCGTGTTCGGCCCGCTGATCAGCAGCGTGCGCCGCAAGGCGTCCAGCTCCAGCGAAACCGGCACCACCCGTTTCCCGGCTCGCCTCAGCACGTCCTCCAGCAGCGGATGCCGCGCGGCTTTCAATGCCAGCCGCGGTGCCTCGTCGTCGGAAAACCGCGGCACCACGCACCGGAATTCCTGGGCGAACCGCGCCTTGGCGAAAACCAGATCCAACTGCGCCAGCGCCTCGGCGGCAGCCCGTACTTCGTGCGCGTGCTCCCGTAGCCGTGAGGTGATTTCCCTCAGAATCCGGTGGATCTCCTGCAGCTCTTCTTCGCTCAGCCGCACCAGGTCGTTGTTGAGGTCGATCGTCTCCAACGGCTCGAGGAACAGCGTGTGCCCGCTGCCGCTGGCCCCATGGACCACGCCCGGCAGCTTGCGCTTGGCGCCCGGAACCACCGGCACCACAAAGCGGTCGTTGCGCAGAGTGACAAACTCTTCCTGGAGCAGGCCGTCTTCGCGGTGCGATTTCAGAAAGCGGTCGAGTGAATCCTGGATCTCGCCGCGCTGCCGTTCCATATCGCGGCGGATGCGGCGCAGCGCCACGCTGGCATCATCGGCTATCGAGCCGTCCGGCAGAATCTTGCCGCTGATCTCCCGCAGCGCCTTGCGGAAATCTCCAATCTCCGACGCTCTCGCCGCCAGCAGCGGGTACCGGTTCCCCTGCCCCGTCAGCGCCTGCCTCACCTCCATCGCGCGCTCCAGCACCTCGGCGATCGCGCTGATCTCCAGCGGCTCCAGCACCGAACCTTCAATCCGCAGCTTAGCCGCCGCGCGGCTCACGTCCGGGAGGCCCTCAAATCTCAAGCGCGTCGTCGCCAGCCCGCCGCGCGTCTGCGGCTGGTCGGCGTCTTCCAGGTACTTGATCGCTTCCGCCGCCTCTTTCAGAGCCTCAGCCAGAGGCGCCCGCTCCGTTGTGGGACGCACCTGTTCCAGCAGCTTCTTGCCCGCCTCGCTCGACACATACCGGCCCACCAGCGCGCGCAGCCGTTCGTACTCCAGCAATTCCAGGCTTTCCCTGTTCAAGCCTTCGCCCCCTCCAGGATCTCAAGCGCCCGCTCGATCACGGGCGGCGTCCCTGGCGCCATCTTCACCGTGTTCAGCTTGTCCAGCGCCACCCACCTCGCGTTTGCCACGTCGCTGCCCGGCTTCAGCGAGCCGCCCATCAACTCGCAGATGTAATCGACAATCACGTAGTGGAACTGCGTGCGTCCCTCGATATCGGGCATGATTCGCTCGAAAATCGCCGCGCTCTCCACCGGACGCACCTGCAGCCCTGTCTCCTCCAGCACCTCACGGCGCACGGCGGACTCCAGGCGTTCGCCCGTCTCCACAAGCCCGCCCGGCAGGGTCCACCAGCCTTTCAGCGGCTCCTGCCCGCGCTCGATCAGCAGTACCTTGCCATCCGCAAAGATCAGGGCTCCCACGCCCAGCAGCGGCCGTGCCGGATACTCCCGGCTCTCTTCCTTCAAACTCATGGCTCGAAAATCGACCATCCTTTCACTTCCACCCGCATGTGATACACCGACGTCTTCGCCGTGATCCACAGGCCCAGCATGTCCCCATCCCCAAATGCCAGGTTCGACGGTTTCTCGGGCAACTCGTGTTTCCGCAGAAATTTCCCATCCGGTCCATACACCACCACGTCATTGCACGCGGCATAGATGTTGCCCTTCTCGTCGGTCTTGATCCCGTCCGGAGGGCCTTCTAGGCCGGTGATCAGCGTCCGCTCGTTCGACAAATTCCCCTGCCGGTCCACGTCATAGGCGCGGATCACGCGCTCGTCCGATCCGGCTACGTACAGAATCTTCCCCGTTGGCGACAGGGCCACTCCGTTCGGCCGCTTGCCCCATCGCGCCGCCACGCTCAGCTCGCCTTTCGGCGTCAGGTGGAAGACGCCGTAGAACGGCAGCTCCTTGCTATCCTCGCTCTTGCCGAACGCCGGATCGGTGAAGTAGATGTGGCCGTCCTTCCGCACCGCGACATCGTTCGGCGCGTTCAGGGCCTTCCCTTCGAACTTCGACGCCAATACTTCGACGCGGCCCTTTGCGTCGGTGCGTGTCACCTGCCGTGCTTCGCCCTCGCAAACGATCAGCCGCCCGTGTTCGTCCAACGCCAACCCGTTGGCGCCGCCGGACTTCTCCCTGATCGTTTCCAGCGGCTTGCCCGGCGCCAGCTTCAGAATCCGGGCGCTCGGGATGTCAGTAAAGAGGAGGTAGCCGTCCTTGTGCCAGACCGGCCCTTCCGTGAACCGCAAGCCGGAAACCACCCGCTCCACTCTGACCATCTGATCGTCCTGTGCCAAAGCGAGCGCGGCGCATAATGCGGGAATCAGCGCGAATCGGGTCACGCTTTTATTGTAGTGTTACCCGTACTCGAACCCGGCGAGCGCGAAGACGAATTCGGGCTTTTCCGCGATGGGAGCGCCGCGCCGCATCCGCCACAAGCGCCGGACGGGAGCGAACCCCAGTTCGCGGGCGAGTTCGACGGCATGCTCATTCACCAGGGGCAGGTCCCAAAATACGGTGCCGGCCGCGCCGCTGTACAAGATCTGTTCGCGCGCTTCTTCCGCGGTGCGGCAGACCACCGGGCCCACGTAGGAGGCGAGCCTTCCGCCGCGGCTGAAGCCGGTGCGCTCCAGCAGCGCGCGCCGGTCCGTGCCGAAGGCGATGCGGTCCAGCGCCCAGTCGCGGGTGAAGTGGCGCTTCTCGGCCACGGGCAGTGTCCCTTTCCAGCGTTCCACGACATACTCTTCGATGAAGCCGAACTTCTCGTAGACGGGCCGGCCGAGGTCCGTGGCGTCCAGCTTGACGCACTGCACCCCGCGCCCGTCGCAGTATGCGAGCGTGGCTTCCATCATCTGGCGCGCGAAGCCGCGGCCGCGGTAATCGGGGAGAGTGAGCACCATGCCGATCCAGCCCAACTCCCGCCCGTAGGTGAACGCCGTGGCGGAGGTGACGATGCGGCCGTCTTCCTCGACGCCGAAACAGCCCGCGGGCTCCAGTTCCAGAAGGCGGAGCCAGTCTTCCTCCAACTGATTCCAGCCGACCGTGGTGGAAAGCGTCATCAGGTCGCCGAGGTCCGCCGCCGTGAATGCCCGTAGGAGTGCCACGCCTAAAAGCTATACCGCAAAATGAGCTGGAAGTTCGAGTTCCGGCTGTACTGGCCGATGAAGTCGTCCTGCTGGCCGCGCAGCAAGGTGAAGGAGGCGGTGGCGCGCCAGTGGGCTCCGAGAGTCTGCGAGTACTCGCCCTTGGCGTACATGCCGGCGCCGTTCTGGCGCACGGCCATCTCGAACGCCGTGGAGCGGTTGGCGTCGATGTTGTAGCTGGCACGGCCGATGATGGTCTTGGCCAGCCCGCGGTCCGGCGCGAAGTCCAGCAGGCTTCGTCTGCGGGTCACGGCCTCGCCGGCGTAGCCTCCGACAAAGACCCATTCGCCCGCCATGCGCTCGAGTTGGATGACGTATAGGGCGTACTCGTCAGCCGTCGGCGTGCTGGAGGTGAAGTAGCCGGCCTCACCCTTCACGGTGAACCATTTGAGCGGCACGGCGACGTCTCCGCCGTACATCCGCATGCGGGCGAAGTAGCGCGAGATGGTGAAGGCGGGGGTGGGCGTGAGGCTCAGGCCGGCGTCGATGAGCGGCAGGTTGTTCTGTCCATCGTAGAAGCTGGCGGAGAATTCATAGCCCTGGCCCACGTGGTTCCAGCGCAGGCCGGCGGCGCCGCGACCGGGCATCTGGGAGCCGAGATCGGTGATCGGATACTGCCGCAACACCTCCGGCAGCACCACCCAGCGCTGATTCAGCAGAGGGCTGCGGCTGGGGGTGAAGACGGGCTGGTAGATCGCATCCAGGGTATCGGCGCCCCTCTCATAGGTGGCGCGCACGGCGGTGACTCCGATGAAGTCTGAGCTGAGGACGTTGAGGTAGTCCTTGGGAGCAAAGCGGTCAGTAGGGTTGAGGATGTCGGTCTTGCCCCAGCGGATAAACTGCCGGCCGCCTTCGAAGGTGAGGCCGCCTTTGTGCAGCAGCACGCTCATGCGCCGGGCTGAGAAGGCGGGCCGCTGCAAGCCGCGGTCGGCCCAGTCGAGGCGCCAGGCGCGTTCGAACTGGCGGTGCGAGTCGACGCGGGCGTCGAAGCCCGCGTTGAACTGAATCCATGGCCGCGGTTTCCAGGTGGCCTCCCAGCGCAGCAGCTCTTCGCTGACGAGTTGCCCGCTGTCGCCGGGGGCGGTCTGCGGATAGACATAGTTGCGGGTTTCGAAGAAGCCGCGCTGGGTGAAGCTCTGCGCGCTGAGCGCCGTGCAGCAAGCTAGCAGTGCCGGCAGAAACCGCACTGGCGCCTCCTACTGGTCCCGCCGCAAGGCCTGCAAAGTGAAACGCTCAGCGGGCATGGAGGTGTTGTACTGGAGCCTCTCCACCTTCATCACGGTGGTGCTTTCGCGCTCTTCGTCGCGCACTTCAAACATCCTGGGCGTAAAGATGCCCTGGACTTTTTCGATGTCGGAGTAACGGATGCGGCGCACCAGCTTGTCCGTCTTCTCCCTGCCGAAGCATTCGGCCTGGGTGAGCACGTAGTTGTCCTTGCGGATCCAGAACGTGACGCGCGAGTACTGCGACTTCGCCTCCGCCTTGGGCGTGGATTCGATCTTCCAGCACAGCGCGCCCATCAGGGTCTCTTCGCCCAGCAGCTTGTAAGAAGAGCGGTCCACGTCGCGCTCTTCGAGGTCTTCGAAGGTGAAGTCCGTGCCGAAGAAGCGAGTGCGTCGGTCCTGGAAGGCGATGCGGCGTTCGCGCTGCACGGCGGGGGTCCACATCCATTGATCGGAGGCGCGGTCCGGATGGTTGTGGATGAGCAGGGCGACGCCCTTGACCTCCGCCGGCGCGGTGAAGCGCAGCACGGCTTTGGATTCGCCGGCGGAGCCGAGCCGCTCATAGATCCACTTCTTGGTCGTGACCTTGCGCTTGGAATCGATCACTTCGAGGGTGCCCTCATAGCGCTGGGAGTCCGCGCGGGAGCGCTTCTGAGATTCATCGACGATGGTGCGGGCGTCTTGCGCGGCGAGCGGCGCGGCCAGCAGCAGGGCAGCCAGGAGTCTATTCATATTCCAAAGCCTCCACCAGGGATCCGCGCACGGCCGTCTCCGCCGGTCCGATGGCGGAGAAGAGCGCCGAGCCGAGGATGACGGGAATGAGTGTCGCGGCGATTGCGAAGGGATAGCGGTAGTCGAGCCGCATGCCGGCGAGGTCGCGCCGGGTCACCTCGAGGATGTAATAGAGATGTACGGCTCCCAGGGCGAAGCCGATGGCGAGGCCGAGCACGCCGATGGCGATGGCCTCCATCCAGATGGTCTGGCGGATCTGATTGCGCAGCCCGCCGACGGCCTGCAGGACGCCGAGTTCGCGCTTACGGTCCGCGATGGAGACGGTGAGGGTGTTGACGATTCCGAGGATGGCTACGAGCACGGCCACGAAAATCTGGACGTAGGTGAGGCCGAACCATTGATCGGTGAGGTTGGTGATGTACTGCTTCAGCTCGGCGTTGGTCATGATGAAGAGGCGCGTGCGGCCGCCGAATTGATCGAGCAGCTTCTGGCGCATGGCGGCGCGGTCTTCACCGGCGTTGAGGTAGATGCGGAAGGCGTTGACGGTGGGGTCGCCCCAATACTTTTTGTAGGCGCCGCGGTCCATGAGGATGGTGCCGTTCTGGTCGCTGTAGTCGAGCACCACTCCGAGGACAGGCATCTTCACCATGCCGTCGGGAGCGGGCAGCTCCAGAACATCGCCTGTCTTCACCTTCCGGAGCAGCGCGAAGTTGTCACTGAGCACCACGCCTTCGCCGCGCTCGGCGCGCTTGTACATGGTTGCGCCGTCGCCTTCGATCACCTGTAGGCGGACGCGTTCGGCGAGTGACCTCAGGTCCGCCGCCACCAACATCACCGGGGTCCCGCTGTAAAGAATGCGGGCAGTGCGGACGGCCTGCACCTCTTCGACGCCGGGCACCTTTCTGAACTCGCCGGCGAGCTCTTCGGGGAAGCGGATGCTGCGCTGCGTGATGGTTTCCGAACCCGTGATGAAGAAATCCGGGCTGAGCGCGGCGTCCATCCAACTGCGAATCGACTCGTAGCTGGCTTTGGCGATGCCGCCGAGGCCCACGACGAGCGCCACCGAAAGAGATAGTGCGGCGACGGTGCCGGAAGTTCTCCGGGGAGATTGCAGCAGACTGTCGGCGGCGAGCGCGCCCTCCACGGGGCGCAGCCACTTCAGCAGCGGCCGCAGAGCTTTGCCGAGCCAGATGCAGAGCGCGGGGGTGAGCAGGAGAACCGCGAGGACGTTGAGCATGTAGCCGCTGTAGAAGAAGATGCGCACATGGCCGAGGGTGGCGCAGGCGACGGCGCCGGCCAGCAGCAGCAGCGCCAGGTTGCGGCGCAGACGGCTTTCGCCCTCGGTGATCACCTGCACGCGGCCCTTCTGGAGCGCCTTGACGGGATCCACGCGGGCGGCGTTGCGGGCCGGCAGCCAGCCTGCGACGACGCTGGTGCCTACGCCGATGAAGAGCGCGGAGAGCAGGAGCTTGGGATCGGCCGAGACTTCCTGGGCCTTTTCTCCGACGCCGTAGACCTCAGCGAAGAAGGTGCCCAGATAGGTGGCCAGTCCGCGGGCGATGAGGATGCCCACGCCGATGCCGATGGTGGAGCCGATGAGGCCGGTGATGGCGCTCTCGGCCAGGAAGAGGCGCTTGACCAGGCCGCTGGAAGCGCCGAGGGCGCGGAGGATGCCGATCTCATTGCGGCGCTGTGTGACGGCGATGGAGAAGGTGTTGTAGATGAGGAAGAGGCCGATGAAGAGGGCGAAGATCGAGGTGAGAGTCGCGTTCATCGAGTAGACCTGGGCGACGGCCTCGAACTGTTGACCGCGGGAGCTGGGAGTATCCACTTCAAAGCCGCTGCCGAGCGCGGACTGCAGGCGGCGGCGGGCGTCGTCCACCTTGATGCCCGGGTGAAGAGAGATGTCGATGCGATCGAAGCGGCGGCCGCGGCCGAAGACGAGCTGAGCGGCGTAGATGTCCATCACGGCGAGGCTGCCGCCGAAAGCGGAGGCGAGGCCTTCGCTGTTCATGACGCCGCGGATGGTGAATTGCCTCGGCCCTTGCATGGTCTGCATGGTGAGTTTGCTGTTGAGCTTGAGGCCGGTGCGTTCGGTGAACTGGCGGCTGACGATGATGGAGTCCGGCTGGGCGATAAAGACGAGGGGGTCGTCGACGATGGTGTCGTCGGCCTTTTCGAGATCGTAGTCGCGCAAAGACCGGTCGCCGGTCATGTCGACGCCGAGCACGAGCAGGTTGCCTTGGCCGGCGATGCCGGTCTGCACGGTGGCTTCAATTACGGGCACGGCGACCTCTACGTCGGGCTGGGCCTGGACGCGTTCGAGCACGTCTTCGCTGAAACCGATCTCGCCGGCAGTGACCTGGAGCTGCGTAGCTCCGGCGATGCGATCGACGGTGCGGTTGAAGGCGTACAGGACGCTCTGGTTGGCGGTGTGCATGCCGACGAAAACGGCGACGCCGAGGACGATGCCGGCGGTGGTGAGCAGGGCCCGCAGGAGGTGCTTGCGCACGTAGGGCCAGGAGATGAGGCGGAGGAGCATCATAGGCGTGGTTCGCGGTTGATGTCTTCGACCACTTGGCCGTCGCGGAGGATGATGGTTCGGGCGCAGCTTTCGGCGACGCTGCGGTCGTGAGTGACCATCAGCACGGTGGCGCCGAGGCGCTGGTGGAGGTCGCGGACGAGCGAGAGGATCTCGGCGCCGGTGTGGGTGTCGAGATTGCCGGTGGGTTCATCCGCGAGGAGGATGGGCGGATAGACCGAGAGGGCGCGGGCGATGGCGACGCGCTGGCGCTCGCCGCCGGAGAGTTCGTCGGGCAGGTGTTCGATGCGGTGATCGAGGTTGACGAGGGTGAGGAGTTCGCGGGCGCGTTCGGAGGCTTTGGCCTTCTTCCAGCCGCGGAGGTGGAGGGGGAGAGCCACGTTCTCGAGGCAGGAGAGGGAGGGGAGCAGGTTGAAGAACTGGAAGATGAAGCCGATCTTGTCGCGGCGCACCTGGGTGAGCTGGTCGTCAGTGAGGCCACTCAGGAGCTGACCGTCGAGAGTGATCTCGCCGGAGGTGGGCTTGTCCAGGGTTCCGATGAGGTTGAGGAGCGTGGACTTGCCTGAGCCGGAGGGGCCGACGAGGGAGACCATTTCGCCTTTGCGGATTTGGAGGCTGACGCCCTGGAGGGCGCGGACGGTGCGTTTACCGTCGAATTCCTTGGTTACGTTGGAGAGTTGGATCACAGCAGGACCGCCACCTTTCAAGATGCCACAGGGGCGGCGGAGGTGGAAGAACCGGTTAGCGAGTGAGGGCTTCGACGCCCTTCATCAGCAGCTGCTGGCCTAGGAAGATCATGACGGCGGAGAGGGCGACGCGGAGGACTTTGGCGGGGACGCGGGTGCCGAGCCAGGCGCCGCAGAGGGCTCCGAAGACGCCGCCGGTGGAGAGGGCCAGGAGGAGGTGCGGGTTGAGGTTGCCGGCGGCGAGGTGGACGCTGCCGCCGAGGGCCGCGATGGCGAGGCCGAACATCAGATCTGTGCCGATAATCTTAGCCGGTTCGAGCCGGGTGAACTGCATGAGGGAGAGACTGGTGAGCGCTCCGGCGCCGGCAGAGGAGAAGCCGACTTCGAGGCCGATGGGGAAGGCGGCCCAGGGCAGGGCGCTGGGTCGTTCTTCGCGCTGCTCCACCACCTTCCTGCGGAAGGCCTTGACGAGGCTGAGGAGGGCGAGAGAGACGATGACGAAGCCGATGGTGGCGAGGACGATGGGCTGGAGCTTGGGGTGCTTGCTCATCTTCTGGAGGAAGAGCGTGCCGAGGAGGACGCCGGGTGCGCCGCCGGCGAGGAGCCGGAGGACGATCTTCCATTCCACGTGGCCGCGCCACCAATAGACGGCCGTAGCGGAGGCCTTGGTAATGGTGACAAAGAGGAGCGAGGTGCCGACTGCTTCGAGCGGCGGAACGCCGAGGACGAGCATGAGGAGGGGCGCGGCGAGCGGGCCTCCGCCCATGCCGGTGAGGCCGACGACCATGGCGATGGCGAATCCGAGCAGGGCTTCCATTTAGCTCTCCTTAAGCGTCACTGTGTGGAGTCCGCATTCGAGTTTGCGGCCGCCCCAGCGGCCGGCGCGGGCGTGATCTCCGGGCTCGGGTTTGGAGGTGCAGGGGGCGCAGCCGATGCTGGAGTAGCCCTGGGCGTAGAGGGGGAGTTCGGGGATGTCGTTGGCGGCGAGGTAGGCGTGGACTTCGGCCCAGGTCCAATCGAAGGCGGGGCTGGCCTTGATGAGGGTGAGGCCGTTGGGGAAGCGGTGCTGTTCGAGGGGCTGGAGATTGGCGCGAGTGGGGCTTTGCTCACGGCGGAGGCCGGTGAACCAGGTGTGGTAGCCGGTGAGGCCGGCGATGAGGGGCTCGACCTTGCGCTGGTTGCAGCACTCGGTGGGGGTGTCGGGGTGCAGGGTGGGCGCGGGGTGCTTCAGATCAACCACGTGGATCGAGAAGAGCTGGGCGATCTGGTGGCGATAGGCGAGGACTTCGGGGAAGTGGTAGCCGGTTTCGAGGAAGACGACATCGCAGGGCGCCTGCTGCTTGAGCAGGAGGTGGAGGACGGCGACGTCTTCGGCCTGGAAGCTGCAGGTGAGGCAGGCTTTGCCGGGTTGCTGGAGCGCCTGGAGGATGACCTGTTGGGCCTGTTCGATGGGGTCGCGCATTTAGATGCCCTCTCCTTCTTCAAAACCGTCTTTGAGGTTGAGACCGAACTTCTGCATGTGGGCCAGGAGCGCGCGGAGTTTGCGGCGCTCGGCGGGAGTGAACGGGGCGTCGGAGAAACTTTGGAGGGGCTGGTCGTCGTAGACGGCTTCGCCTTCGATGAGTCCGGCGCCGAGAGTGAGATTGGTGATGGGGTCGATGAGGATGAAGCCGCCGGTGGCGCGGTTGTCCTTATAAACGTCGTAGGGGAGGGCTTCGGCCAGTTCGACTTCGACGCGGGCGATTTCGTTGAGAGCTGCGACGCCGTGGAGGCGGACGGGGATGACGCGGGTGGAGTGCTGGAGGAGGTAGCCTTTGCGGCTATCGAGGGGCTCCTCATTCATCCAGATGACGGTGGTGTGGAGGCGGCGGGCGAGCCTGGGCTGCGAGAAGGGGGCGGCGAGCATGTCGCCGCGGGCGATGTCGAGTTCGTCTTCGAGTTCGAGGGTGACGGACTGGGGCGCGAAGGCCATGTCGAGATCGCCGTCGAAGGTGACGATGCGTTTGATGCGGCTGGACTTGCCGGAGGGCAGGGCGACGACCTCATCGCCCTTGCGGATGGAACCGCTGACGACCTGGCCGGCGTAGCCGCGGAAGTCGAGGTTGGGGCGGATGACGAGCTGGACAGGGAAGCGGAAGGCGCGGGTGACGGGCGCGGCGGGGGTGTCGGCGGTCTCGAGGAGTTCGAGGAGCGAGGGGCCGTGATACCAGGGGGTGCGGGCGCTGCGGGTGACGACGTTGTCGCCGTCGAGGGCGCTCACGGGGATGAAGTCAGCGGCGGCGTGATCGAGTTCGGCGAGGAGCGGGCCGGCCTGGGCGCGGATCTCGTCGAAGACCTCCTGGGAGAAGTCGACGAGGTCCATTTTGTTGACGGTGAAGACGAGGCGGCGGACGCCGAGCAGCGAGGCGATGCGGGCGTGGCGGCGGCTCTGCTCGAGGACGCCTTTGCGGGCGTCGAGGAGGATGATGGCGAGGTCGCAGGTGGAGGCGCCGGTGGCCATGTTGCGGGTGTACTGCTCATGGCCGGGGGTGTCGGCCACGATGAATTGACGGTGGGGCGTGGAGAAGAAGCGGTAGGCGACGTCGATGGTGATGCCCTGCTCGCGCTCGGCGCGGAGGCCGTCGGTGAGGAGGGAGAGATCGATGCCGCGGGAGGCGCGATTGACCTTGCTGCGGGTGATCTCTTCGAGGTTGTCTTCCCAGATGGTCTTGGTGTCGTAGAGGAGACGGCCGATGAGGGTGCTCTTGCCGTCGTCGACGCTGCCGGCGGTGGAGATTTTGAGGAGTGGGCGCTGCATTAGAAGTAGCCCTCCCGCTTCTTGATCTCCATGGAGCCTTCCTGGTCGTGGTCGATCACGCGATTCTCACGCTCGCTGCGGCGGAAGGCGGAGAGTTCGTCGATGATTTTGGTGACGGTGTCGGCTTCGCTGAGGATGGCCCCGCTGCAAGGGGTGCAGCCGAGGGAGCGCATGCGGCACATGGCGGTTTCGGGCTTCTCGTGGTCGAGGAGGCGGACGTTCGATTCGAGGGGGATGACGGTGCCGCCGCGGATGACGACGGGGCGCGGCTTGGCGAAGTAGAGGGGCACGATGGGGATGTTTTCGACCTCGATGTAGCGCCAGACGTCCATTTCGGTCCAGTTGGAGAGGGGGAAGACGCGGATGCTTTCGCCGGGGTCGACGCGGCCGTTATAGAGGTTCCAGAGTTCGGGGCGCTGGTTGCGCGGGTCCCAACGGCCTTCCTTGTCGCGGAAGGAGAAGACGCGTTCCTTGGCGCGGGATTTCTCTTCGTCGCGTCGGGCGCCGCCAATGGCTGCGTCATAGCCGCCTTCCTGGAGGCCCTCGACGAGGGCGCGGGTGCGGAGGAGGTGGCAGCACTTGGAGGTGCCGAGGGAGTAGGGGTTGGCGCCCTGGGCGATGGCGGCCTGGTTGGTGTAGACGCGGAGGTCGGCGCCGATTTCGCGGGTGAAGCGATCACGGAACTCGATCATCTCGGGGTATTCGTAGGTGGTGTCCACATGCAGGAGGGGGAAGGGGATCTTCCCTGGATAGAAGGCTTTGCGGGCCAGGTGGACGAGGCAGGAGCTGTCCTTGCCGATGGAGTAGAGCAGGACGGGCTTGGCGAACTGCGCGGCGGTTTCGCGGAGGATTTGGATGGCCTCGGCTTCGATGGCTCGGAGGTGACTGAGCGTTGGATGGTGCATGGACAACTTCGTATTGATCTTCTTCTTGATAGAGCATACTCGATCACCCCATTCTCTAGCAACAATATCCA
>JACQZS010000150.1 GCA_016213725.1 Acidobacteriota bacterium
CTTCTTCCACGCGCCGTTCTTGAACTCGTACCACGTTAGCGTCGCCTTCTCGCTGCCGAACTGCGGCAGCACTTCCAGCGCCTTTCCGTCGTTGTCCAGGTCCACCAGAAACGCAAACTCCACGTTGAAGCGCGTCTCCAGGTCCGTCTTCGCCCAGTTCCCCTGCCCCTTGCCCGGGTTCTTCCAGAACGTCACGTTCTTCCCGAACCACCCGCAGCTCACCACATCCACCGCGCCGTCGCCGTCGTAGTCCGCTACCAGGTCCGAAAAGTCGTCCACATAGTTGTTCAAAAACGGGATCTCGCGGAACTTGTGCGGAGTCCACGCGGGCCCCTGATACCAATGCTCGCCCGCTACGATGTCCAGCTTCCCGTCGCGGTTCACATCCGCAAACGCGGCCGCCTCTGCGGCTCCTTCGTCGATGATGGTCTTCTGGAAGCCGATTTCCACCGGCCGGCTCATGAAGAGCAAGGCGATCGCTGCAGTTCTGAGAATCATGGCAATTAGCCAGAACTCTAACAGAGCCCCATCCTCAAAGCAAAGCCAATCCCCCGCCGCCGCTCCTCGCCCACTCAATCCGCCGTGTTTCCTCTCACCGCACCAGCGGCCTCCGCCTCCACGCGCCCAACAGAATCCGCTCTCCGGATGACTCCCGCGCACCCGTTTGTGTTGTATATTTCTGGAGTGTCCTGTCCGGAATCTATCGAAGGGTAGCTTCCGGTCTTGCAAAGGGGTTCTTAATGAGAGTTCTTATCCTCGCCGCTCTGTTTGCGGCCACCGCCGCCGCCCAAGGTCCGGCCGCCACCATCGTCGGCCGCATCCACGATGCCACCGGCGCCGTCATCCCCGGCGCCACGGTCCGAGTCGTGTCGCTCGACACCAACCAGAGTTCGGAAGCTGCCACCAACGAACTCGGCGAGTACACCGTTCTGCAGCTCCGCCCCGGACCCTACTCCCTCGAGGCCCGCCGCGACGGCTTCCGGCTCTACCGCCGCGAGCAGTTCACCCTCACCGTCGACCAGATCCTCCGTCTCGATTTCCAGATGGAAGTGGGCGCCACCTCTGAAACCATCACGGTCTCGGAAGCGCCCCCCGTCCTCAACACCGAAAACGGCGCGCGCGGCGATGTCACCACCAACGAGGAGATCAGCGAACTCCCCCTGTCCGGCCGCAACTTCGGCGACCTCGCTTACCTCACCGGCGGCGTCATCCCCAAAGGTGAGGATGGCGACGGCTCCTACGCAATCAATGGCGCCCGCGCCGACAATGTCGGCTTCATGGTCGACGGCATGAACAACACCCAGCGCCGCAACTCCGGCGCCGTCGTCAGCCCGCCCATTGAGGGAGTCCAGGAGTTCAAGCTGGTCACTTCCGGCTTCTCCGCCGAGTACGGCCGCTTCGCCGGCGGCATGCTCAGCGTCGTCATGAAGAGCGGCGGCAACCGCCTCCGCGGCTCACTCTACGAGTTCCTCCGCAACGATCTCTTCGACGCCCGCAATTTCTTCGATATCGACAAGGGCAAACTCCGCCGCAACCAGTTCGGAGCCACCGTCTCCGGACCCGTCAAAATCCCGAAGATCTACAACGGACGCGACAAAACCTTCTTTCTTTTCAGTTGGGAAACGCTCCGCCAGATCTCCAATGTCAGCCAGCGCGGCATCGTGCCATACCCCGAAATGCTCAAGGGCGATTTCACCAGGGCCGTCGATGCCTACGGCAAACCGCTCAAAATCACAGACCCGCTCGCCAAGGCTCCCTTCCCCAATAACCAGATCCCCTCCTCCCGCCTCGATCCCATCGCCGGCAAGATGGCCGCCTACTACCCGTCGCCCAACCTTACCGGCCCCAACAACTACAACGTACAGGCAAATTCGACTAACGACTACGATAACTTTAGCGTGAAAGGTGATCATTCCATCACCGAAAAGGACCGTTTGAGCCTCAGTCTCTTCTGGCGCCCCAATCTCTCTTTCAATCCCCTCACCCGCTCCCCGATCCCCGTCTTCGGCGCCACCACGGACTCCTTTGACCTACTCTCCGGCGCCCGCTATCTGCGTTCTCTCACCCCGCTCCTCATCATGGAGCTGTCGGCATCCTTCTCCCGCAAAACCTACAATTGGGGCTGGCCCGATAACACGCGCGATTGGGCCTCTGAGGTCGGCTTCGCCGGCGGCACCACCAATCCCATCGCCATGGGGCTGCCTCAAACCGATGTCACCGGCTACATCACGCTCGGCCACGCCTACGATCTCCCCAAAATCTGGTCCTTCAACAACTATCAGTACGCCTCCACGTTCACCTGGATCAAAGGCCGCCACACCATCAAGTTCGGCGGCGATTTCCTCCGCATGCAATATTTTTCGCGGCAGTACGGAGACACGCGCGGCCGCATGACCTTCCTCGGCCGCTTCACCGGGGAGCCGATGGCCGACTTCATGCTCGGCTATGCGCAGACCACCCGCCGCCAGCTGGACGGGGCGGGCCCCTATCACCTCGTGTCCAACTACTCGGCATTCGTGCAGGACGACTTCAAGATCAGCCCCACCCTCACGCTCAACTTCGGGCTGCGCTATGAGCTGATGAAGCCGCCGCTGGAGAAGTACGGCGCCTGGTCGATGTTCGTGCCGGGTCTGGGCAAGGTAGTGATTTCCGGCAAAGGCACGCTGTCGGATTTCGATGAGCGCATCGACAAAGCGGGTCTCCGCCCCTACACCATCATGGCCGCCGACGCCGGCCTGCCGCCCACCATCTCCTACAACGACTACAACGACCTCGGCCCGCGCTTCGGTTTCGCCTGGCGGCCTTTCGGGGGCACCAAGACGGTCCTCCGCGGCGGCTACGGCATCTTCTTCGGCAGCAGTTCGATGTACCGCATGGACGAGTTCAGCGACACCTTCCCCTTCTCCGTCAACGAATCTTACTCGGCCTCCTCTTCCAACCCGCTGGCGCTAACCGTGTCGAATCCCTTCCCGGAAGCCAAGCGCAAGGTCAGCGGGATCACGTCCACCAGCGGACAGGACCCGGAAGGCCGCAGCCAGTACATGCAATCGTGGAACTTCACGCTGGAGCGCGAGTTCTGGCACGGCACGGCGCTCGATGTCGCTTACGCCGGATCGAAGGGCACGCACCTGCCGCGCCGCTATGACATCAACCAGCCCTTCCGCAGCCCTGAACTGAAGCTGCCCGACGGCACCTTCCCGCGGCCCTACGGCGGATACCAGACCATCAACTTCTTTTCCGCCGGCTCGAACTCGATCTACAACAGCGGCACAGTCACCCTGCGGCGCCGATTCCGCAAGGAGATGTTCGTGCGGGCGGCCTACGTCTATTCAAAGTCACTGGACGAATCCTCGAACACGGGCGGCACCATTGCGGCGGGCTTCTCCTCGGCGCAGGATGCCCGCAATCTGAAGCTGGAACGGGGCCGCAGCGATTTCGACATCGGCCACTCTTTCGTGGCCAGCTTCATCTGGTCGCCCAACTACTCGCGCCACTTCCTGGCCAAGGACTGGCAACTGGCCGGCACGACGCGCGCCTACACGGGGCAGCCCTTTACGCCGAAAGTCGGCAACTATTCGCTGGACCTGGGCGACGCGGTCCGCCCGGACCGGGCCTCCAAAGGCACGCTGGCCACGCCCACCGTCGAACAGTGGTTCGACCGTCTGGCTTTCCCGGTGGTGCCGCGCGGCACCTACCGTTTCGGCACCTCGGGCCGCAACATCCTCGACGGCCCCGGCGCCTGGATGCTGGACCTGTCCCTGTCGCGCCGTTTCCGCCTGGCCGAATCGCGCGCCATCCAGTTCCGCGCTGAAACCTTCAACGTGCCCAACCACACCAACCTGAACCTGCCCGAAACCAAAGTGGACGTTCTCAACGGCGCCACCATCAGCAAGGCGAAGAACGCCCGCAGCTTTCAATTCGGCCTGCGGCTGGAGTTCTGACGGCTATCGCACGGGGCGCAGCGGTTCCTGCGCCACGACGCGCTGGGCAATCTGGTTGAGCGCGTTGGCATCGCTCCAGGGCAGGTTCACCAGGGTCACCTGCCTCGCATCGCCCGGCTGCTTCGGCCCGGAGATGACACTCGGCGGATCCGAGGCGCGGCGGCCGGTGAGGCTCTGGTAGAAAACCAGCGCATTCAGGTACGAGCCCGCCATGGTGGGGTGCGAGCGGTCCGGCGAATGCAGCACGATGGCCGGCACCTCGATCCGCGCCACGGTCCAGGCCAGCCCGGCAGGCACGATGCCGGCTCCGGATTTCAAGGCGAAGCGAATGAATGCGTCGTCCAGTCGGCGCTGGTGTTCGGGAAATCCGCTGCGCGCCCAGCTCGCGTACAACACCGTCCTGGCCCCGGCTTTCACAATCTCCTCGTGGAACTTCGCCGCGTACTCGAAGTACGTCGCCGGATCGTTGATCTCCGGCTCGGCGCCCTGTGCCGGCACTTTGCCCAGGGTGGAATGTTCCTGAAGAACCACAAAATCCCATCCGCCTTTGCGGATCAACTCCAGCGCCTCGCCCTTCTCCCAGTGCCACATCAGATTCTTGCCCCCGCTGAGCGAGGCACCCGTCTCGATGCGCGGCCCTCCCTTCTGGCTCTCCGCAACCACCTCCAGCAGCCGGGGGAGATTGTTGTAGTAGGTGTAGCTGTTTCCGATGAACAGAACCCGGAGAGGCTTGGAGGAAGCTTCCTGCCGGGCGAACAGGGAAGCACCCAGGGAGAGCAGGATCAGTGCGGCGCGGCGGATCATCCCTCCATTGTGCACGCCGGCTTCCATTTTGCCCACTGGCGCCCGAAGAAAAAGAAACCGCCCGGCAGGGCGGCTTCTTCGTCTGAGGCGGGCCGGGTTTCAGTATGCAATTTGCCGCTCTGCCGGCAGGCTTCCGGCGGCAAATGAGTTCGAGGCGATGCGGCTAGACCTTGGCAGGCACCTCAAAGCCCTTGCGGTAATTCCGCGTCAGATGCGTGTCGGCCTCTTTATCCCCGACAAACTTCTCCTTTGCGGAGTCGAAGGTCAAAACGCGGCCGACGCGATAGGAAATGTTGCCCAGATGGGCGAGGCCGGAGGCGAGATGAGCGGACTCCACCGGCCCGTTCTGGTCTGTGGTCTTGCGGGAGCGGATGGCTTTGATCCAGTTGGCGAAGTGGTCGCCGCCGGCGCGCCGGCCGGGTCCCTTCTCCTTCTTCTGGCCCAGGTAGATCTGGTAGGTGTCGTAACCGTTCACTACCAGATAGCCCTCCGAACCGTAGAAGATGTTGCCCACCATGGCGCCGTCCTCGGCGTTGGTGCACCAGGGGCGGACTTCAAACTGGATGATCTTCTTTTGCTCGGGGTAGTGGTAGAGCGTGGTGAGCACCTCGGGCGTGATCTTGTCGTCGTCGAAGAGGAACTTGCCGCCCATGGCGGTGATCTTCGAGGGGAAACTGTCCACGCCCAGGCCCCACATGCAGAGGTCGGTCTCATGGATGCCCTGGTTGCCGACGTCGCCGTTGCCGTAGTTCCAGGTCCAGTGCCAGTTGTAGTGAACAATGCGGCGGGAGAACGGCTCCATCTGCGCCGGGCCGGTCCACATGTTGTAGTCGAGCCCTTCGGGCACAGGCTCCACACCCTTCTTGCCGATGGAAGGCCGCCACCGAAACACTAAGCCTCTTGCCATGTATACGTTACCGATGGTGCCTTTGCGCAGGTGGCCGACCGCTTCCTGCACCGCCTCGGACGAGCGAAGCTGCACGCCGTGCTGCACGATCCGGTTGTACTTCTTGGCCGCCTCCACCATCTTGCGGCCCTCGTAGATGTTGTGCGAGCCGGGCTTTTCGACGTAAACGTCCTTGCCGGCCTGGCAGGCCCAGATGGCCGCCAGCGAATGCCAGTGGTTCGGCGTGGCGATGGTGACGGCGTCGATCTCCTTGTCGTCCAAGGCCTTGCGGAGATCCTGGACGATCTTGGGCTTCTTGCCGTATTTCTTCTCGAACTCGGCGGCACGCTTGTTGGCGACGTTCAGATCCACGTCGCACAGGCAGGTGACTTCCGCGTCGGGCTGGCCCATGATGCCCTGGATATGATCTCGGCCGCGGCCGTTCACGCCAATGACGGCCACCCTCAGCTTGCTGTTGGCGGACACGGCCTGGGCGGATGCGAGATGTGAGACGGCTACGCCGCCTGCTCCGGCGACGAACGTCCTGCGGGTACTCATGAAAAAGGCTCCTTTGCGATGAGAACTGATATGGCAACTCAGTTCTATCACAAAGGAGCCGGGAAACGAAACAGGCCCGGGCGGGAGAGCTACTTCAGCTCGCGCACCCAGATGTCCTTGAACTGCATGTGGCCGGAGCCGCCGGAGTGCAGTTGCAGGGCGATGGTTCCCTGAATGAAGGGTGCGCGCGGATCGGTGAAGTCGATCATGGGCACGCCGTTCAGCCGGGACGTATAGCGGTTGCCGTCGACGGTGACCAGCATCTCGTTCCAATCGTTCTGGCGCACGACGGTTTCATTCTCCGGGGCGGGCCAGACGATCCAGGCGCGGCCGAAGCCGTAGACGCCGCCGGTGTGGCGGCCGATGTTGCAGTCGATCTCGAACTGCGCGCCCTGGCTGACGTCAACAGTACCGGGCTTGAACTTGGTGTGGAAGTAGACGCCGGAGTTGCCGGTGCCGATGCACTTGAAGCGGATCGAGAACTGGAAGTTCTTGTAGTCGCGTGGCGTTTCCAGGTAACCGTAAGCCTTGCTGACGGCGCGGCCGATCAGGACGCCCTCCTCCACCACCCACTGCTCGTTGCCGACGTTGTTCCAATTGGAAACGTCCTTCCCGTTGAATAGCTGGACCCAATCCTCGCCGGGCGGCTTGGTGCCGGCGGGCAGTTGGGCGAATGCGGAAGCGCAGAGAGCGAGGGCGAGAATCAGGATCTTCATGGGAATAAGCATAGCGCGGCGAACCTGATAAGATCACGCCATGTTGGCATCGGGCCTGATGTGGATGGCTCTGGCGGCGGCGCAGCCGGACGAACTGAAGGAAGAGCTGAAGGAGACCATCGAGCGGCTGCGCAGCGCTCCGGTGGAGTTGCAGGTAAAAGGCCTGCTCAGCCTGGTGGAGAAGGGCGCCGTCAAAGACGGGCTGGGGGAGGGAGGCAAGCTGGATGAGCGGGAGCTGATCGAAGAGTGCTTCCACCTGGCCGCGCAGGCGGGGCGGGAGATGCCATTGCGACTGATTGGCGGCGCACAGGTGGAAGATCCCGACGCACGGCTGGAGGAGGCCACCGCACAGCGGCTGGACCGGCTGACCTTGCAGGCGTGGGCCGTCCGGCTGATGGCCGCCAGGGACAAGGCGAAGGCCCGCGAACTGATGGTGCTGTTGCGGCTCCCCATCTACCGGAAGCTCGAGTGCGCCGACCGCACGGCCGACGTGCCGAATGCGTACTATGTCGCGTTGGGCGTCATCCTGGAAACCGGTTTCAGCGTCAAGGAACGAGCCGATGGCATGGCCTCCGGCCTGGTCCGCTCCGAACTGGCGAAGATCACCTCGACGCTGCAACTGGAGGCGCTGCTGACGGAACTGATCCGGCTGCAGTGGACCGCGGAGGAGTATGCCGCCATCGTTGCGCCGCTTGGCGACACGCTGGGGAACCTCCGGGTGGACGACCGCACTTTCACCGCCACCGAGCGCGGCCTTTACGGGCTGGTCCCCAAGATCGAACAGTTCGGCCTACAAGGGAAGACCGCCGGAGTGGCGGCCGATCCGCTGGCGCAGGGCTTGAGGCTGTTTCTGGCCGGCCAACTGTCCGCGCCGCGCTGTTCCGACACCGCTGCCAATGCGCCGGCGCCGCCCGCCGGCGTCCGCTTGAGGCCCACTCCGCCGCACCCTGAATTCCCAGACCCATCCCTGCCCGTCGTCGCGAACTACTTCAACCACAAACTGCGGCTGGCCGCCTGGTTCCCGTCCACTGACCTGCCTCCCCTCGAGAAAGAACAGATGACGCCGGCGCGGCTCGAAGGCGCGATCGTGGGAAAGAAAATCTACTGGAGCAACGAGCGCGAGATCACTTTGAAGGCGCAGGAACTTTACTGGGGCGGGCGGACGGACACCCCGCTCAGCCTGGAAGAGCGCAGCACGCCCGAATGGCTGCGCAAAGCCGCCGAGTATCGCCGGATGATCGGCGATTACCGGCGCGCCGAAGGCCAACCCGCCGAAAGCTGGTTCCTGCACAAAACCGGGCTGATGATGGCGCTGTGGAACCTGATGCCGGAAAGCCCCGAGCGGCAGGAGGCGCTAGCCGAAGTGGTGCGCCTGCTGGCCAGCGTGGACAAGCGCGAGGTGGGCATCGACCTGTGGGTGTTCGGCGCGCGGGGCGTAATGGACCGCGCGCGGCGGGACCGGAAAGACCGCAGCGTCGCGCCCGAGGTGCTGGCGGCGCTCGTCCAGAGCGGCGATCCGGCGCTGTGGATCGTCGTGAAGATGCAAGAGTGGAATTAACGACTGGAAGTAACTACTCGATCCAGCCGCCGGCCAGCACCAGGTCGCCGTAATACATCACCGCGCCCTGCCCTGGCGTGACGGCGCGCTGCGGCTCGGCGAAGCGCACTTCCACACGCCCGGCATCCGCCGTGGGATAGAGCAAGGCCGGCGCAGCTTCGTGCCGGTTGCGAATCTTCACCTGCGCCGCGCGCGGCTCCATGATGGGCTCGATTGAGATCCAGTTCACGTTCTTGGCGAACAACGAAGGCCGCAGAAGGTCTTCATTGCGTCCGATGGTCACCCGCTGCGTTGCCGGATCAGTGGAGATCACGTAGAGCGGCTCGCCCTTGGCGACGCCCAGGCCCTTGCGCTGGCCGACGGTGTAGTGGTGCACGCCGGTGTGCTCGGCCAGCACCTTGCCGCTGGTGTCGACGATCTCGCCGTGAGTGGCCTCGCGCGCGATGCCGCGATCGGCAAAGTAGGCGTCGATGAAGGCGGCGTAGTCGCCGTTGGGCACGAAGCAGATCTCCTGCGAGTCGTGCTTGGCGGCCGTGGGCACGTTCAGCGAAGCAGCCAGGGCGCGCACTTCGGGCTTGGTCATGGAACCGAGCGGAAACAGCGTTCGTGCCAGTTGTTTCTGCGTAAGGCCGAAAAGGAAGTAAGTCTGATCCTTGCCCTGATCCACACCCCTGCGCAGCTCATAGCGGCCGCTACCGGAGTTGAACGAGACGCGAGCGTAGTGGCCGGTGGCCACGGCTCCGGCGCCGATGCCATCGGCCATGTCGAGGAACTTGTCGAACTTCACGTGGTTGTTGCAGAGCGTGCACGGAATGGGCGTGCGGCCGGCCAGGTACTCATCGACGAACGGCTGCACGACGTCGCGCTCGAAATCCTCTTCCAGATTCACGACGTAGTAGGGGATACCCAGGATGTTGGCCACGGCGCGCGCATCGTAGACGTCGTCCAGCGAACAACAGCGGCCTGTGGCGCCCTCCACCTGAAGCTGCGGCAGGCGGCGCTGGTTCCAGAGCTGCATGGTGACGCCGATGATGCGCTTGCCCTCGCGCTGCAGCAGGGCGGCGACAGTGGAGGAGTCCACGCCGCCGCTCATGGCGACGGCGATCAACGGCTCAGGCATGGGCGGGGCTCAACTTGCGCAGGCGCGCCACGGCAGCTTCCAGCGCCGTCACCAGCGCGTCCACCTGATGCGGCGTGTTGCCGCGGCCCACTGAGAAGCGGATGGAAGCCTTGGCCTCGTCGGCCGGAACCCCCATGGCCGTGAGAATCGGAGAAGGGCGCGTGGCGCCTGAGGAGCAGGCCGCGCCGGTAGCCACGGCGAAGCCAGCCAGGTCAAGCGCAATCACCAGCGCATCGGCGGCGAGGCCGGCAAAGGAGATGTTCGAAGTGTTGGGTGTGCGGGGCGCGCCGGCGCCGTGGACGCGTGTTTCCGGGATGCGCGCCAGCACCAGCGCCTCCAGCCGGTCTCGCAACGCCTGCGTGTCCGGCCGAGGCAGAGCCGCCGCCGCGCCCAGCGCCGCGATGCCGGGCACGTTTTCGGTACCTGCTCTGCGCTCGCGCTCATGCCGACCGCCGAATTGGCGCTGCGCAAGCTTGACGCCCTCTTTGACGAACAGCGCGCCAACGCCTTTGGGCGCGTTGAACTTGTGGCCGGCGATGGAATAGAGATCCACGCCCAAAGCGGCGACGTCCACCGGAATGCGGCCGGCGGCCTGCACGCCGTCGGAGTGAAACAGCGCGCCGGCTTCGTGCGCGATGGCGGCTAGCTCGGCCACAGGCTGAATCACGCCGGTCTCGTTGTTGGCGTGCATCACGGAGACCAGCACGGTATCGGGCCGCAGCGCCGCGCGCAGCTCATCCGGCGCAACCAGCCCGTCTCGATTTACCGGGAGCAGGCTGAAATTGCCGCGCTCCTGGACAGAGTTCAGCACGGCGGGATGCTCAATCGCGGAAGTGATCACATGCCCGGCGGGCGCTCCGAAAACGGCCAGGTTGTCCGCCTCCGTCCCTCCGGAAGTGAAGACCACTTCCTTCGGCCCGCAGCCCAGCAGTGCCGCCACTTGCGCGCGCGCCTTCTCCACCTCTTGACGCGCGCGTTGCCCCAGCGCGTGCATCGAGGAGGGGTTGCCAAAGCACTCTGTTTGCACCTGCTGCAGCACCGCGAGCACTTCCGGCGCGATGGGGGTGGTGGCGTTGTGGTCGAAGTAGTTCACTCGGAGCCCGTTATTCTTATTTTATGACGAAGCCGGCGGCGAAGCTCCGCCCCACCATCACGCTACTGACTGATTTCGGCACGAGAGATGTTTTCGTGGGCGTCATGAAGGGCGTCATCGCCTCCATCGCCCCGCAGGCGACCGTGGTGGACCTCTGCCACGAGGTGGAGCCCTTTCAGGTGGCCCAGGCGCGCTTCCTCCTGAAGCAGAGCTGGCCGTTTTTCTCCAAAGGCACGATCCATGTGTGCGTGGTGGATCCGGGCGTCGGCAGCGCGCGCCGCGCCCTCTGCGTGGAGGCCGCGGGCCATCGATTCATCGGCCCCGACAACGGCCTGTTCACTGACGTGCTCTCATTGCCCGGCGCCAAGGCGCGTGAAATCACCAGCGCGCGTTACATGCTGAAGTCCATCTCCCAGACCTTCCACGGCCGCGACGTTTTCGCCCCCGCCGCGGCTCACCTGGCCGCGGGCGCCGCCCCCGCCGGGCTGGGGCGGATCGTCAAAGACGCCGCGCGCGCGGAAGCCGGCGGCGTGGTGCGCATCGGCCGCCGATTCTTTCTGGGCCAGGTGGCGCATATCGACCGCTTCGGCAATGTCATCACGAATCTGGAGTCGGCGGAGTTCCTCCCGCTGGCGGTGAAGGGCATACAGGCCAAGGTGGGCTTCGAGGCGGTCCGCCTGCGCGCGGACAGCTATGCGGCCGCGCCGGAAGGGGAACTGTTCCTGATTGCGGGCAGCGCGGGTACGCTGGAGATCTCGCTGCGGGAAGCCTCGGCGGCGAAACGCCTGGGCGTGGGGATCGGAGCGCCGGTCGAGCTGGAGGTGTGGTAGATGCCCGAACTGCCGGAAGTGGAAGCCGTGGCGTGCAAGCTGCGGGCCGCGGAGCCATGGTGCAGGATCGTGGGCTGCGGGCAGTTCCGGCCCACCACCATGCAGGGTGGCGGGCGGGCCATCGGACAGCGCATCGTGGCGGTAGACCGCCGCGGCAAGCACCTGCTGCTGCGGCTCGGCAACGGCTGCTTCCTGCGCGTCCACCTGAAGATGACCGGCAATCTGACGGTGGCACAGGACGCGCGCATGCACGCATCCACCGTACGGGCCTGGTTCGCGCTGGACGACGGCCGCGCCATCGTGCTGGACGATCCGCGCGCCCTGGGCCGGATCAGCTTTCATGAGAAGGGTTCGGAGGACGGACTCTTCGCCGGCCTCGGCCCGGAGCCGTTCGATGCGGCCTTCACGTTGGACCACCTCGTGCGTGCGGCCAAGGCCACGAAGAAGCCCATCAAGCTCCTGCTGATGGAGCAGAAAGCCGTGGTGGGCTTGGGCAATATCTACGCTGCCGAGGCCCTGTTCCAGGCCGCCATCCATCCGGCGCGTCCGGCGCACCGGCTGAGCCGCCCGAAGCTGGAAGCGCTGTACACCGCCATTCGCGAGGTGCTGGGCGCAGCCATGAGTTCGGCGGCAATGGCCTACGAACGGCCCGGCGAATTCTCCGAAGGGGAGAGCTTTCCCGCGGCGGTCTATGGCCGCGAGGGCGCCCCGTGCCTGCGCTGTGCGGGCACGGTGCGGCGCATGCCGCAGGGCGGCCGTTCGACATACTACTGCCCAAAGTGCCAAAAATAGTAATAGACATGGGAAACACCGATAGGATCATGCGTGCGGGAGAGTTCCGCACGGTGTTGGGGCAGAAGGCGCTGGTAGCCGACGGCGCGATGGGCACAATGCTGTACACGCAGGGTGTCTTCATCAACAGGTGCTTCGATGAACTCAATCTGAGCGCGCCCGACATGGTGAAGGGCA
>JACQZS010000152.1 GCA_016213725.1 Acidobacteriota bacterium
CTTCGCGGGCGCTTTCTTGGCCGGCGCTGCCGGCGGCTTGGGCTTGCATGCCATGGGGGAACTCCTTTCAGCGAGCATGATTTCAGCAAGGGCAAGCGGTAGTCAAGAGGATTGGGGATAATCGGAGCCGTTTTACCATGTCTGAGCCGCACGCGTTCCGAGAGTCAGGCAGCCCCCGCAGGAATCGTATTGCGGATTGGGCAGCGAACGCCTAGGCTGATCAAGAGGCGGCTGGTCTTTGGGCCAGCCCGGCTGTCGAATCCAAGAAGAAAGTCGAGAATCCGCATGCCTGGGAAGTTTGAAATCAAGAAGGCCACTCACGGCCAGTTCTACTTCAATCTGAAGTCGCCGAACGGGGAGGTGATCCTCACCAGCGAGATGTACAAGGCCAGGACCGGCGCGACGAAAGGCATCGCCTCCGTGCAGGCAAATGCAGGAACGGCCGCACGGTTTGAGAAGAAGGTGACGAAGGCGGGCAAGCCCTACTTTGTGCTGAAGGCCGCCAATCACCAGGTGATCGGCCAGAGCGAGTCGTACTCGACGGAAGCCGCGCGGGACAAGGGTATCGCCGCGGTGGGCAAGGTGGCTGGCGCGGCGAACATCGCCGATTTGACCAAGGCATAACCGTCTGCGGTCCGGCTTACAATGGGAGTCTTGATTACAAAGAGAGGGGGCTTGTGCCGTGCGTTGGACTCCTGGAGGAAGTGACGATGTGGAAGACCGCCGCGGGCAAGGCGGCGGTGGCGGCGGACTGAAACTAGGCCTGGGCGGCATCCTGGTATTGGGCGTGCTCAGCCTCATCTTCAAGACGGATCTGGTGAGCCCGTTCCTGGGGAACGTGGGCGGTTCCGGGCGTGCGGTTTCCAGCGGGGCGCCGGACGAGGCGCGGAAGGCGCGGGAAGAGACGATCAGCCAGTTTGCGACGGCGGTGTTCAAGGACGTACAGGACACCTGGGCGCGCGTCCTGCCGGAGGAAGGGGCGCGGTACGTGCGGTCGAAGCTGGTGTTGTTCTGGGACGCGACGGAGTCGGCCTGCGGCGCCGCCGAGTCCGCCACGGGGCCGTTCTACTGCCCCGGGGACCAGAAGGTCTACATCGACCTGGGGTTCTACGACGAGTTGAAGCAGCGCTTTGCCGCGCCCGGCGATTTCGCCCAGGCTTACGTGCTGGCGCACGAAGTGGGGCACCACGTGCAGGACCTGCTGGGCACGGAGCGGAAGGTGCGCCAACTGCAGAAGGCCAACCCGGAGCAGGCCAACGAACTCTCCGTGCGGATGGAGCTGCAGGCGGACTGCTACGCCGGGGTGTGGGGCTTCCATGCCGGCAAGAACGGCATGCTCGACGCGGGCGACGTGGAAGAAGGGTTGAACGCCGCCAGCGCCATCGGCGACGACCGCATTCAGAAAATGGCCGGCCGGAGCGTGCAGCCGGAATCGTTCACGCACGGCTCATCGGCGCAGCGCGTGGGGTGGTTCAAACGCGGGTTCGCCTCGGGGAAGGTGTCGGACTGCAACACGTTCGCACGCTGAGCGGTGCCGGCGCCGCGGGACCGGGGCGTGAGAATCAGCCGGCCTGCTGGAACCAGTTCAGCGTCCACTGAGCGAACTCGGCGGAGTGGCGCGGGGTGGCGAGCGTCGCCAGAGCCTGGTCAGCCCGTTCGGCGCCAATGCGTTCGCGGCGGGCGCCCAGTAGCGCCTGCGCGTACTCGGGCACCCATTCGGGATGGCCTTGAATGCCGAGAAGCGTTCCGCGGCGGAAGATGGCCACCGGGCAGTGATCGTTGGATGCCAGCACCACGGCGCCGGGCGGCAGCGCTTCCACCTGATCCTGGCAGCTCATGAGCGTGTTCACGTGGGGAAGCGGCGGCTGCATCCAGGGCTCCTGCTGCCGCACGTTGAACTGATGCACGCCCACGCCCCAGCCGCGCGGGCTCCTGGCCACACGGCCGCCGAGGGCGTGGCCCATCATCTGATGGCCGAAGCATACGCCCAGAAAGGGCCGGCGGGCCTCGTCGATCTCTCGCACGAGGCCCGCGAAGCTGTGGATCCACGGCACGTCGTCGTAGACCGAGAAGCGCGAGCCGGTGGCCACCCACGCCTGGCACTCGCCGGGGGCGGGGCACTGCCCGGCGGCGAGATCGTAGACGCGCCAATCGGCCGGCAGCCAGCGGCGGAACATGTCGTCGAGGTCGCCGGCGATGCCGAGGAACTCGTCCATCACGTGATCACACTGGAGCAGGCCGATTCTCATGCGCAATCGCTCAAGCGGTGACGGTGCGGAGGTGGAACGACTTGGGCCGCGTGAGTTGATCGAAGCCAAGGATGCTGAGGGCGCAACCGCGGCCGGAGTCCTTCACGCCGGTCCAGGCCAGCATGGGATCGAGGTAGTCGCAGCGGTTCATGAACCAGGTGCCGGTGTCGATCTGGTCGCCGATGCGGATGGCGGCCTCGACGTCGGCGGTCCAGATGGCGGCGGTGAGGCCGTACTCGGAGTCGTTCATCAGGGCCACGGCCTCTGCGTCGGAAGCTACCGCCATGATGGGCGCGACGGGGCCGAAGGTCTCTTCGGTCATGACGCGCATCTGGTGGTTGACGCCGGTGAGGATCTGCGGCGCGAGATACGGCGAGCCGGGGCGGTCATTCGGGAATTCGCTGGGCGAAAGATGCGCCGTGGCGCCCTGGCCGATGGCCTCGGCCACCTGTGCGCGGACGAACTCGGCGGCGCTGGCGCGCACCATGGGGCCGAGCGTGGCGGCTTCGTTCAACGGATTGTCCAGCGTATACGTGCGCGTGAGGGCGACGGCGCGCTGGACGAATTCGTCGTAAAGGCTCGAGTGGACGTAGATGCGTTCAATGCCGCAGCAGGACTGGCCGGAGTTGAACATGGCGCCGTCCACCAGGTTTTCCACGGCGTGGGCCAGATCGGCGTCGGCGCGGACGTAGGCGGGATCCTTGCCGCCCAGCTCCAGGCCCGCGGAGATGAAGCGGGCGCTGGCGGCGGACTGCACGGCGTGGCCGCCCGCCACCGAGCCCGTGAAGGCCACGAAGCCGATGCGCGCGTCGCCGATCACCTTTTCAACGTCGGCGTGGCTTAAGTGCAGGAATTGGAAGACGCCCGCGGGGAGGCCGGCCTCGGCCAGAGACTCGGCGAAGCGTTCGGCGCAGAGCGGGGTCTGGGCGGAGTGCTTGAGGATGACGCTGTTGCCGGCCAGCAGAGCGGGGACGATGGAGTTCACCGAGGTGAGGTAGGGATAGTTCCACGGCGCGATGGTGAAGACCACGCCCACCGGCTCGCGGCGGATGAAGCGCGTGAAGTTGGCCACGGGGGCGATGGGGATGTCGGCCAACGCCTGGGTGGCGGCGGAGATCATGAAGCGCGCGCGTTCGGCGAAACCGCGGCGGATCTCGTTGGGCGCGTAGCGGATGGGCCGGCCCATCTGCCAGGCGATCTCGGCGCCGATCGAGTCGGCGCGCTTCTCCATCGCTTCGACGAAGCGCAGCAGAATCTGTTGTCGCGTTTCCAGCGGCGTGGCGCGCCAGGCGCGCTGGGCGGCGACGGCGGTTTCGAGGGCCGCTTCAATCTGCGGCCCGGAGGCGAGTTCGCGCTCTACGTAGACGCTGCCGTCCACGGGCGAGATGGTGCGTTGAATGCTCATAGGGGTGTGGTGTAGGCAGCGGTGATGCCGCCGTCGACGAGGAATTCCGAACCGGTGACGAAGGAGGAGTCGCTGGAAGCGAGATAGAGCGCGGCCTTGGCGATTTCGGCGGCTTCGCCGAAGCGGCCCATGGGGACGTGCACGAGGCGGCGCTGCTTCTTTTCGTCGGTGTTGAGGTACTTCATGAGCAGCTCAGTGCGCAGCGGCCCGGGGCAGAGCGCGTTGACGCGGATGTTCTCGCGGGCGTGGATGCAGGCCAGTTCGCGGGTCATCGAAAGCACCGCGCCCTTGCTGGAGGTGTAGGCGAGCTGCGGGGTGGCGGCGCCGACCACGGCGACGAAGGAGGCGGTATTGATGATCGATCCGCCGCCGGCGCGGCGCAGAGCCGGCACGCCGTACTTGCAGCCCAGGAAGACGCCCTTCACGTTGATGGCGAAGGTGAGGTCCCACACCTCTTCGGTGGTGGAGATGGAATCGTCGTCGTCGGCGTGCGAGATGCCGGCGTTGTTGAAGAGCACGGTGAGCTTGCCGTATTCCTTTTCGGCGGCGGCCACCATGGCTTCGCAGTCGGCGGCCTTGGAGACATCGGCCTTCACGGCGATGGCGGCGCCACCGGCGGCGCGGATGGCTTCGGCCACCGCTTCGGCGGCGGGGAGATTGACGTCCACGGCCACTACCTTGGCGCCTTCGGCGGCGAACAGCAGGGCGGACTCCTTGCCGATGCCGCTGCCGGCGCCGGTAATGATGGCTACATCGTCTTTGAGTCGCATGATGAGATGATCAGATCCTTTCAAAATAACGTCGGCGTTCCCAGTCGGTGACGGCGCGTTCGAAGGCGCGCTGTTCGCTGCGGTAGAAGTGCGCGTAATGTTCCACGACGTCGGCGCCGAGAGCCTCGGCGGCGAAGGCGCTGGATTCGAAATGGTCCACGGCTTCTGCCAGTGTATAAGGGACGCGGGCGAGTTGGCGGGCGGCGTAGACGTCGCCCTCGAAGACGGCCGGAGGCTCGATCTTGCGGGCGATGCCGTCCAGGCCGGAGGCGAGCGCGGCGGCGAAGACGAGGTAGGGGTTCACGTCGGCGCCGGGGATGCGGCACTCGATGCGCAGGCTCTGGCCGGAGCCCACCACGCGGAAGCCGGCGGTGCGGTTGTCGTGGCTCCACGCCAGCCGCGTCGGCGCCCAGGACTGGTCTTCAAACCGTTTGTACGAATTGATGGTGGGCGCGTAGAAGACCATGAAGTCGTTCACGTGGGCCAGCCAGCCGCCGAGGAACCAGCGGAAGGCGTCCGAGCCCTGCACCGGGCCCACCTGCTTGTTGCCGGCGAAGGCGTTCTTGCCGCCCTTGCGCAGGCTGAGATGAATGTGGCAGCCGGAGCCGGCCTGGCCGTTGGCCTGCTTGGCCATGAAGGTGACGGCGACGCCGCACTGGTCCGCCACTTCCTTGAGGCACTGCTTGTAGAGCGCGTGGTCGTCGGCCATGGTGAGGGCGGGGCCGTACATGACGTTCACTTCGTGCTGGCCCAGGCCCCATTCGCCCTTGGAGTTTTCCACGACGATGCCGGAGTCGCGCAGGTGGCGGCGGACGGCGCCGGTGTAGAACTCTTCGCGCGAGCCTTGCAGGATGTTGTAGTCCTCCAGGTACCAGCCGAGGGGCTCGAGGTTGCGGTAGTCCTGTTTGGCGGCGTCGCGGTAGCTGGTTTTGAAGACGTAGTATTCCAGCTCGCTGGCGGCCATGGCTTCATAGCCGGCGCCGGCGGCGCGCGCCCGTTGGCGCTTGAGAATGTTGCGCGGGGCCACGGGCACGTGGTCAACGTCGCAATGGACGAAGGCGGTGCGGTCCTGCCAGCTGAGGCGCCGGATGGTGGAGAGATCGGGGATGAGGTGGAAGTCGCCGTAGCCCAGTTCCCAGTTGGCGAAGGCGTAGCCCGGGACGGGCTCCATCTCGGCGTCGGTGGTGAGCAGGTAGTTGCAGGCGTGAGTGCCTTCTTGCGCCACGTGGCTGAGGAAGAAGCCGGCGTCGAAGCGTTTGCCCATGAGCCGTCCATAGTGATCGGTGAAGGCGCCGATCACGGTGTCGATGGCGCCCTGGCGGACGAGTCCGGTGAGATCATTCAGGCGCAAGCGCGCTGGTTTGGTTTTCATAGTTCTCCATTCGCGGCCGCCGGTAGAGCCAGTAATAGCAGAGCATTACGGCGATGAAAACCGCTGTGCCGAAGACGCCCGGCCGGAAGGCGGGCACTGCGAACGTTGCGGCCAGGCAGGTGAGGCCGAGCACGATGCCGGCGATGGCGCCCCAGATGCCCAGCGGGCTGCGGTAAGGCCGGCGCATGTTGGGGCGGTCCAGGCGCAGACGCAGGAACGAGGCCAGCACCAGGATGTAGCTCAGCAGAGCCCCGAACACCGCCATGTTGAGCAGCGCCGCGCCGACGCTGCCGGAGTAGTGGGCGGCCAGGAAGCACAGCCCCAGGCCGAGCGCGCCGCCGAAGATCAGTGAGGTGTCGGGCGTGCGCCAGCGGCCCACGTGACCGAGAAACGCGGGGAGATAGCCGGAGCGGCTCAGGGCATAGAGCAGCCGGCCGTAGGCGTAGATGATGGAGTGAAAGCTGGCGATGAGGCCGGTGAGCGAGATCAGCGACAGGAGCGCCGAGGTGGCGCCGCTGCGGAACACGGCTCGGAATCCGGTTTCCAAGGGCGAGTTCGACGCGCCCACGCCGGCCGCGCCCGGGCCCACGCCGGAGTTCAGCACCAGCGTGCAAAGCGAGAGCGCCAGCAGCGAGAGGATGCCCCACTTGAGCGCCTTGGGCATGTCGCGCTCGGCGTCGTAGCTCTCCTCCGCCGACAGCGGCAGCTGTTCGATGGCCAGATAGAACCACACCGCATAGGGCAGGGCGGCGAAGACGCCGTGCCAGCCGCGGGGCAGGAAGGCCGTGCCGCCCGGCTCCGGGGTGATGTTCAGGGAGAGCGACCAGCGGAAAGCGCCCGTCGCCAGGGCGCTGCCATAGAAGAAGACCAGCACCGCCGCCGCCAGCACCGTGATACCCATGGACACCCGGAACGAGAGCGCGGCGCCCTTCACATTGATAAAGACGAAGATGCAGTAGAACGCCACCCACCAGACCCATTCGGGCGTGATGGGGGCTAGCGCGCGCATGTAGCCGGCGATGCCGGCGACGATCACGGCGGGGGTGGTGACGTACTCGATGGCGTCGGTGAGGCCGTTCAGAAAAGCGCGGTCCGTGCCGAAGGCCGCCCGGGTGAAGTTGTAGAAACCGCCCGCCAGCGGCATCGCCGCGGATAGCTCGGCGATGGAGAAGACCAGGCAGACATACATCGCGGCGATCACCAGCGTGGCCAGAAAGAGGCCGCCGAAGCCGCCGGCGATCAGGCCGGTCTGCCAGCCGAAGTAATTGCCCGAGATGACGCCGCCGACCCCCATGGCCCAGAGATGGACCCAGCCGGCTGTTTTTTGAAGACTCTGATTCGATTCAGTCAAGAGTGATTTCCCAGGACCATTGGACTGGCGAACGAGGCTGTTGGGCCATCTTAGCACGCCGAGAGGCTGAATCTCCCGGTCGGAAATGTAGATTTTCATTGCAGTGTAGTACTTCCCGGGTATACTGGACTAAATCCGGGGATCAGCCTCAGTTCAAAAGGGGATCATCCGCAAGTCTGGGATAAAAGGGAGCAATCTATCCGATGAGAAGACGGCTAATGCTGTCGGTGGCAGCCGCCCTATTGGGTTTCTGTTTGCCGAGCCAAGCTCAATCGACCTACGGGACCGTTCTGGGCAATGTGAAAGATGCCAGCGGGGCAGCCATCAAGGGCGCCAAGGTCCGCCTCACACAAACGGCGGAAAACGCGAATCGGGAAACGGAGACGAATACCGAAGGCGGCTATGAGTTCCAGAACGCCGAGGCCGGCCCCTATACCGTGACGGTAACCGCGCCGGGCTTCCGGACATTCACCGCGGTCGGCTTGAGCCTGGCCGCCAGAACGCGATTGAGAGTGGACGCCTCCCTGGAAGTGGGCGAGGTGACGCAGAAGATCGAAGTGACCTCGTCGGCCGGCGTCATCGCCACGGACACTCCGGCGATTACCTCCAACCTTTCGGTGGAGAAGGTTCTGAACCTGCCGTCGAACGTGCGCGGCGCGGGCAGCACCAGTCCCTACGCCATGCTGCAGACCCTGCCCGGCGTGCAGGCCGACAACGGCCTGGGCCTCTCGATTCAGGGCGGCTTGCCGGCACAGTCCGAATCCACGGTGGACGGCATCTCCATCACCGCCTCCACCGGCAACAGCCCGAACCGGAACATGTTCCTTTCGGTTGAGTCGATCTCGGAAATCAAGGTGCAGGGCGTGGGCAACACGGCCGAATTCGGTCAGCCCGGCGACGTCACAGTGATCTCCAAGAGCGGCGGCAACGACTACCACGGCGCGCTCTTCTGGTACCACCAGAACAAGGCGTTCGACGCTCGCTCCTACGGTCAGAACACGCTGCCGTCCAAGATCGGAAACACCTTCGGTGGCACCGTGGGCGGCCCACTGGTTCTGCCCAAGGTTTACAACGGAAAAGACAAGACTTTCTTCTATTTCACCTGGGAATCGCTGCGCTACCCGCGCCAGAGCACCATTCAGAATACGGTGCCCACCAGCCTGGTGAGAAACGGGGATTTCAGCCGAGAAGGTGTGAATATCCGGGATCCTTACACGTTTGCGCCCTTCCCGGGTAACATTATTCCCTCGGCGCGGATCTCCGAGGTCGCCAAGAAGATCCTGCCGTATTATCCGCTGCCCAATACCGGTTCCACCCTGGTGCGCTCCGCCTCCAATTTCCGTGAGAACCGCTCCAGCAGCATCAACTCCGACCAATACGAGACGCGAGTCGACCAGAACTTCAGCGAGAAGCACCACGTCTATGGCCGCTTCTCCTACAAGAACAACCCGGCCCTGGGCCCGAACAACCTGCTGCTGCCTTCCGATACGCAGAGCGCCAAGTTCTGGCAGGCCAACGCCTCCTGGACCTACACCGTCACTCCAACGCTGCTGAACGAATTCCGCTTCGGCTTCGTGAAGTCCGAGTCGGCGTCGATCTTCAACTTCGATGGCCAGGCCTTTACCAACAGCCTGGGTCTTAACGACATTTCGAAGGACATCTTCTTCAACGGCCTGCCGAACTTCGCGCCGGACCTCTACACCGCCTTCAACAAGGGCCGTCCGGGCTATAGTATCTCCAACAACCTTCAGTTCATCGACAACCTGACCTGGGTGAAAGGTAAGCACACCTTCAAGTTCGGCGGCGACATCCGCAACCTGCGTGCGCGCTCCGATCTCGGCTTCACGACGGGCAACAACTACGGCGACTTCGGCTTCGGCCCCGCCTTCTCCGGCTACGGTTTCGCGGACTTTCTGCTGGGCGTGCCGTACGCTTCGGCCATCGCCGTCGTCTCCCGCGACAACGACGGCCAGGCCACGCACTACAAGATGTACGCGCAGGACACCATCCGGCTCACGAACAAGCTGACGATCGACCTTGGCCTGCGCTACGAATTGCACCCCGGCTATCGCGACAACGGCCTCAACATCGCAAACTTCGATCGCAACGTGCCTCGCACCGGCCGCGTGATCATCATGTCCGATCCCGAGGCGCGCAAGCTGGTGGCACCCGGCGCCATCCTCTCCTTCAACGGCTGTCCGGCCGCACCCATCAACGGCGTCGGCTGCACGCCCATCGTGACCGCCGCAGATGCCGGCCTTCCCGAAGCCCTGCGGCTCACCTACAAGACGCAGTTCCTTCCGCGAGTCGGCCTCGCCTACCGCCTCAACAACAAGACCACCCTGCGCGCCAGCGCCGGCCTGTACAACATGATCCTCATGGGCTCCGTCTTCTACTCGCTCACCGGAACCGTGCAGAGCGACGTGCGCAACTTCAACAACGTCGGCGCCGACGGCAAGCCTATCTTCGCGCTGCCCGACACCCGCACCCCGGGCAGCGGCGTGCGCGGCGGCTCCATCGGATCGTTTGAGTTCCGTACCGCCAACGCCATCGACTTCAAACCGCCGCAGATGCTCCAGTGGGGCCTCTCGGTGGATCGCGAACTCTCCACCAACACCGGCCTGCGGCTCTCCTACATCGGCAACCGCAGCTACCAGTTGCCGTGGGCTCCGGACGTCAACCAGATGTCGCCCAGCACCACCTTCTACTCGCAGCGCACCAGCCTGGACCGGCCCTTCCCCAACTGGGGCCTCATCTTCAGCCGTGACGCCGGCGCCAATGCGGGCTACAATTCCTTCCAGGCCGAGCTGAACCGCCGTTTCGCCAAGGGCCTCAGCTACACCGCGGCTTACACCTTCGCCAAGAACCTGGCGGATAACGCCGGCCCAGCGCCTTCGGGCTTCGCCGGTGAAACCGGCGGCGGCCGCGTCACCAACTCGCTCGACCGCCGCGCCGACCGCGGCGACGTCTACGCCACGCGCCGCCAGCGGCTGGTCAACACCGTCGTCTATGAACTGCCCTTCGGGAAAGGCCGACAGTTCCTCAGCGATTCCAACAAGGCGGTGGACCTGCTCCTGGGCGGCTGGCAGCTGTCGGGAATTCTCACGCTGCAGACCGGCCCCTTCCTCACGCCCACCTTCTCCGGCGGCGATCCTTCCGGTACCAACGCGCCCAGCCGCGGTTCCCAGCGGCCCGACCGGCTTGGGGCCGCCAACGGTTCCGCCGCAAACCCGACCCGCGACGCCTGGCTGGACCGCTCCGCCTTCATCTGCCCCGGCCGCGCGCCCGGCGCTCAGCAGTACTCCTGCAGCGTCGGCGTCACCCCCGGCCGCGATCCCAACCCCATCGGCCGCTTCGGCAACTCGGGCGTCGGCATCGTCAACGGCCCGGGTACCTTCGGCCTCAACATGGGCCTCGGCAAGCGCTTCATGCTGGCCGAACGAGTCAGCCTCCGCATGGAAGGCAGCTTCACCAATCTGCCCAACTGGACCAACCTCTCCGATCCCAACATGAACATCGCCGATAACAACTTCGGCCGCATCACCAGTGCGCGCGGCGTCGATTTCGGCGGCGGCCGGACCGGCCAGGTCTCGCTGCGGCTCGAGTTCTAGCGGGCCGGATTCAGACAACCGCAGGGCCGGCGTCCGCCAGCGCGGAGGCCGGCCCTTTTTCGATTGGCGCCCGGGTCCGCCGTACGTGTATCCTTCGGATGCAATGCCAGGCATGACGCGCAGGACCCTCTGCGGAAGCGCCGCCGCCGCGCTGGTCCAAACAAATCGGCGGCCGAATGTTCTCTTGCTGCTGGCGGACAACTGGGCCGCTCCGCACGCGGGCGCGCTCGGCGACCGGATGGTGAAGACACCCGTCTTCGACCGCCTGGCCAGCGAAGGCGCCGTCTTTACTCATGCCTTCGCACCCAACCCGTCCTGCTCTCCCTCGCGCTCCAGCCTCCTCTCCGGCCAGGAGACCCATCGCCTGGGCGAAGCCGCCAGCCTCTATGGGCCGCTGGCGGCGGACGTGCCCATCTACACCGACCTGCTGACGCAGGCCGGCTACTTCACCGGCTTTTCCGGCAAAGGCTTCGGCCCGGGATCTTCGCCGCGCCCGGGCAGAACGCCGAACCCCGCCGGCGCGCAGCACGCCAGCTTCGAGTCGTTCCTGCAGGCGCGCCCCGCCGGCGCGCCCTTCTGCTTCTGGTTCGGCAGCCACGATCCGCACGTGCCGTGGGACCGCGGCCGGCAGCGGCTGGCGGCGCTGGATCCGGCCAAACTCCGCGTGCCCGCGCACCTGCCGGACGATGAAGCCGTACGGCGGGACATGCTCCACTACTACTGCGAAGTGCAGGAGTTCGACTCCGAATGCGGCCGCCTCCTCGACACGCTTCAGAAGACCGGCGAACTGGACAACACACTCGTCATCATGACCAGCGACAACGGCTGGCAGATGCCCCGCGGGCTGGCCAACTGCTACGACCTGGGCGTGCGCATCCCGCTGGCCCTGCGCCTGCCCGGGCGGATCTCCAAGGCCACGCGGCGCGATGATTTCGCGGCCATCGGGGATCTCGCTCCGACCATTCTCGATGCCGCGGGCCTCGCCCGGCCCGCCGTGATGACGGCCCAAAGCCTGCTCGGAGCGCAGCGGCGCGACGCCATCATGCTGGAGCGTGAGCGCCATGCCAACGTGCGGCGCGGCGACCTCAGCTACCCGGTGCGCGGCATCCGCACGCGCGACTACCTCTACCTGCGCAACCTCGAACCCGGGCGCTGGCCCGCCGGCGATCCCGAGTTCTATTGGGCCGTCGGGCCCTACGGCGACATCGACGACTCCCAGACGAAGCAACTGCTCATGCGCGAAAAGCGGCAGCCGTATTTCGACCTTTGCTTCGGCAAGCGTCCGGCCGAAGAGCTATATGACCTGAAGAACGACCCCGACCAGGTGCGCAATGTGGCGTCTGAGGCGGCCTATTCAAAGGCCCGCGCCGCGTTGTCCGCCCGCGTCGGCGAATGGATGAAGGCCAGCGGAGACCCGCGGGCCGGCGGGCCCACGGACCTCTGGGACAAGGCTCCCTACTCCGGGCCGAAGTTCAAAGGCGCGCCGCCGCCTCCTTAGCCGGAGCTGTCAGCGGCGGGCAGCTCCCAGGGGTGTGCCGAAGACCTGCACTTCCGCCAGATTCAGGTAGTCCGTGCCCGAAAGCCGAATGGCCGTTGGCCAGGGCTTACAGTTGCGCGGACGGGAGTCTTATAGATTAGTCCTCCGATGCGCCCGCTACATGCAGCGGACGGTGTTGTCTGCATGACAACCGATTCCGGCCAGGGAGTCAATCCTATCGAACGAGATCAGGAGCGCAGAATCGGCCGGACGTCGTCGCGATCCACTTCCACCACCACCGAGCGTTGCAGCAGGCTCAGACTAAGCACCAGCCTCAGTTGCGCCTTCACCTTGAGCAAAATGCCGCGGATGCCTTTCAGCGCTCCGCGCGTCACCTCCACCTCTTGCCCCGCCCGCAGATAGGGCCAGGGGCCCACGGGCAGGCCGGTGTGCATCAGCAGGCGAATGCTCTCGATCTCGGAGGTTTCGATGGGCGTGGGCTCCGCGCCAAGGCTCACGAACGACACCACACCCGGCGTCTTCAACACCGGCAGGCGGCGCGTGATGTCCAGGTGCAGGAAGACGTAGCCGGAGAAGAGCGGCATGTGGATGGTCTTGATGCGGTCTGACCATTCGCGCTGTGAGGCGTAGAGAGGCAGGAACGATTCGTAACCCTTCTTCTGCAGAGCTTCCGCCACCGCCTTCTCAGCGCGCGGCTTCACCGTGACGGCGTACCAGGCGAGTGTGCGGTCTTCCACCAACAGGGGCGTTCCTTTGCACTGCCTATTGTAGCGGGCAACCAGGAGAACAGACTGTTTGGTGTTCGGATTTAACGATAAATATAATGACTGGGAGATGAAACGAGCACTGCTATCGATGTGTCTGGCGGCCTGCCTGCTCAGCGCGCAGCGCGCGGAGAACCCGGAGATCGGATCTCTGAACAAGCCGGAGCGCCTGGAGTGGTTCCGTGATCTCGGCTTCGGCCTCTTCATCCACTGGTCTGTGGACTCTCAACTCGGCGTCGTCATTTCACACTCCATGGCCGGCGCGTCGGACGACTACAACCGCCGCTTCATCGCGGAGTTGCCGAAGACCTTCAACCCCCGCAAGTTCCAACCGCAGGACTGGGCCGCGCTGGCCAGGCTTGCCGGCATCCGCTACGTGGTCTTCACCACCAAGCACCATTCGGGCTTCACCATGTGGGACTCGAAAACCACGCAGTTCGGCGTGATGAGCACTCCTTTCCGGCGCGACATCACGCGCGAGGTGCTGGACGCCTTTCGCGCACAGGGCATCCGGCCGGGCATCTACTTCTCGCCCGACGATTTCCAGTGGCTCGTGCAGAACGGCAAAGACGTGCAGCGCAATGTGCCGGAGGTGGCGCCCGCCAACAACCCCGGGCTGATGAAGCTGGACCTCGCCCAGGTGCGCGAGCTCATGACCGGGTACGGGCCCATCGATGTCGTGTTCTTCGACGGGCCGGCCGAGCAGCTCCGCGAGCTCGCCTGGAAGCTGCAGCCCGATACCGTGGTGACGCGCGGCGCCATTCAAACTCCGGAGCTTTATGTGCCCGGCGTGCCGCTGCCGGGCGCCTGGGAGACCTGCTTCACCATGGGCACCGCCTGGCAGTATCAACCGCAGAATGAAAACTACAAGAGCGGCGGGCAGGTGATCGACCTGCTGGTGGAGACGCGCGCCAAGGGCGGCAACCTGCTGCTGAACGTGGGCCCGAAGCCCGATGGCGAGCTGCCCATCGAGCAGGAAGAGCGGCTGCGCGAAGTGGCGCTGTGGATGTTCGTCAACCAGGAGGCCATCCATGCCACCCGGCCCTGGGTGATCACCAACGAGGGCAACATCTGGTTCACCAAGAAAAAGAACGAGGATACGCTCTACGCCATCGTCAAGCAGCAGCCCCGCTGGGTGCGCAGCGAGTGGCGCGAGTTCGTGTTGAAGAGCGTGCAGGCAACGCCGCAGACGGAAGTGAGCGTGGTGGGGCAGAACGGTCGCGTGCTCGAATACCGGCCGGGCGTGAATCCGAAGCCCACCTTCGAACAGCGGGCAGACGGGCTGCACGTGCGCGCCATGTTCACGCACCGTCTGCAGGACAACAGCAAGTGGCCGAATCCGATCGTGCTGAAGCTCACGCAAGTAAAGCCCGCCTTCGAGCCGCCGAAGGTGGAGACCGGCAAGGCGGTGTGGAACAAAGCGGAGGGCAGCGCCGAACTGGCAGGCGTCCTCTCCGACCTAGGCAAGAGCGCCAGCCTCGAAGTGGGCTTCCAGATCCGCAGCATCGTCGGCCTGGATGCCAGCGACCGTTCCATTCCCTGGCAGGAGGCCGGCGCCCTCACCGTCACGCAGACCGGGCCCTTCCATCTGAAGGTGACCAACCTCAAGAGCGACGGCATCTACGAATACCGCGCCTACGTGAAGCATCCGCTGCTGACGCTCTATGGCGCGGACCAACGGCTGGTGGGACGGTGAGATACCTGCTGCTGGGGCTTGGCTTGGGCCTGGCCGCCGGCGTTTCGCCCGGGCCCATGCTGGCGCTCATCACGCTGCAAACGTTGCGGCACGGCACGCGCGAAGGAATGAAGACCGCGCTGGCGCCGCTGCTGACGGATGTGCCTATCGTCACCGCGTCCATCCTGCTGCTCTCCCGGTTAGCCGCCACGGGCCGCGCGCTGGGCGCCATCGCGCTGGCCGGCGCCCTGTATCTGGTGTGGCTGGCCTGGCAGTCGTTTCAAACCGCGGCGCCGCAGGCGGGTGAGTCGGCGGAGCCGCCCGGCTCGCTCGGCAAGGCCTTTCTCACGAACATGCTGAATCCCCACGTCTACCTCTTCTGGGCCGCGGTGGGCGCGCCAACGGTGGTGTCGGCCTGGCGCGAAAGTCCGGCCTGGGCAGTCCTTTTCATCGCCGGTTTCTACTTCTGCCTGATTGGTGCGAAGCTGGTGCTGGCCGCGCTGGTGGGCC
>JACQZS010000013.1 GCA_016213725.1 Acidobacteriota bacterium
ACCGCCACCGCTACGAGTTCAACAAGAAGTACGCCGACGCCTTGCAGAAGGCCGGGCTGGTGCTCTCCGGCACCTCGCCGGACGAGGAGCTGGTGGAGATGGTGGAGCTGCCGGGGCACCCGTGGTTCCTGGGCTGCCAGTTCCATCCGGAGTTCAAGTCCAAGCCGCTGGAGCCGCATCCTCTCTTTGTGTCGTTTATCGGCGCTTCGGCGCAGTTCCGGCAGAAGCGGCTGCAGACGGAAACGAATCCGCTGTTCGCCGAGTGAGCGACCCGAACCTGGAGCAGACCGGCCCGCGGCGCACTCGCCGGGCTTGAAGAATTCGACCTGGAAGACCGGCAGTGATCCAGTGGAGTGTTGCGACTCAGCAATCACCTCGGGTCCGGTGGGCGGCTTTCGCAGATCACTGCAGCTTGGCGGCGGCGCCGGGCGATTCTGTGCGACAGTGCAGCGCGCCGAAGCTTCTGATACTCACGTCCGCGATATGCCCGACGGGGCCATCCGCAAGCGAGCACTGCCAGCGGAGAAGTGGCTGGGAGGCTCCTTTCGGACTCTGGACGGTACACTGAAAAGTGTTGACCACTCCGGAATTGACGATTGTGGGCACAGGCCGCGTGGCGCAGGCACTGGGAAATGCTCTACTCGAATGCGGGATGAGAGTGGTTGCCGTGGCTGGGCGGTCGCGAGAACGCGCGGTGGAGGCGGCTGCGTTTGTGGGGGGCGGAGCGGAGGCGATGCTGTGCAGCGAGGCCGGGGAACGGGCGGAACGCGTAGTGATTGCGGTGTCCGATGGAGCGCTGGAGGCAGTGGCTGCCGAACTGGCGGCGCACCAGGGGCGGATTCGCGTGGCGCTGCACACATCCGGGAACGCAGGGCCTGAGGTGCTGGCGGCATTGGCACAACGCGGCGTCAGCTGCGGAGCGATTCATCCGCTGCAGACGATTCCGAGCAGGGAGGCGGGAGCGGCGGCTCTGCGGGGGATCAGCTTCGCGGTATCGGGAAGGGGCGAAGCGCTGGAGTTTGCGGGCCAGATCGCAGCGCGCCTCGAAGGCCGCACGCTGCGCATCGCGGACGGCGCCCAGCCTCTGTACCATGCCGCGGCGGTGATGGCGAGCAACTACATCACGGCGCTGCTGGATGCGGCGGTGGAGTCGATGGCGTTGACAGGGGTGACGCGGGAAGAGGCGCTGGAGGCGCTGGCTCCGCTGGCGCGGGCGGCGGTGGAGAATGCGGTGCGCTCGGGGCCGGTGGAGGCGCTGACGGGTCCGGTGGCACGGGGCGACGCGAGCACGGTGGCGGCACACGTGCGGGCGATCGGCGAAGCCTCCGGAGCTCTGCTGCCGGTGTACCGCAGCATGGGGCTGCGGGCGCTGCACATGGCGCGGCGGCGTGGATTGACTGAGGCGGCGGCGGGGCGGGTGGAAGAGGCATTCGGCTCAAAGGAATAGGAGAGAGGGATGGAATCAAAGAGCAGGATCCGCATTCCGGATCTTCTGGAGATGAAGCGGAACGGCCGCAAGATCACGATGCTGACGGCGTACGACGCGACGATGGCGCGGCTGCTGGACAACGCCGGGATCGACGTGTTGCTGGTAGGCGATTCCCTGGGAATGGTGGTGCTGGGCGAGGACAGCACGTTGGGCGTGACGCTGGAAATGATGGTGCATCACACGCGCGCAGTGGTGAAGGGAACGCGCCAGGCGCTGGTGGTGGCGGACATGCCGTTCCTGAGCTTCCAGTCGAGCATGCGGGATGCGGTGCGGAACGCGGGGAAACTCATGCAGCAGGGCGGCGCGGCGGCGGTGAAACTGGAAGGCGGCGCGGCGGCGGCAGGCGCGATCCGGAGGCTGACGGATTGCGGGATCCCGGTGATGGGGCACATCGGGCTGGTCCCACAGTCTGTGCATCAACTGGGCGGCTTCCGGCCGGTGGGGCGGACGGGAGCGGAGGCGGATGCGCTGCTGCGGGACGCGGAGGCGGTGGAGGGTGCGGGCGCGTTCGCCTTGGTGTTGGAGTCGATGCCAGCGAAACTGGCCGGCCGGATCACGGAGGAGCGGTCGATTCCGACGATCGGCATCGGCGCGGGAGTGGAGTGCGACGGACAGGTGCTGGTGAGCTACGACGCCTTCGGATTCTTCGACGCCTTCGTGCCGCGTTTTGTGAAGCGCTATGCGGAGCTGGGGACGGAAGTGACCGAGGCGGCGCGGCGCTACATCGATGAGGTGCGCAGGGGCGAGTTTCCCGCCAGGGAGCACTCCATCCTGACGGAGAGCGGCGCATGAGCAACGTACTGGTGAATACGATCGCCGAGGTACGGGCGCGGGTGGCGGCGGCGCGGCGCGCGGGACGGAGCATCGGGTGCGTGCCGACGATGGGCGCGCTGCACGCGGGCCACGGCGCGCTGATGGAGCGGGCGCGGGCGGAGTGCGGCACCGTGGTGGCGACCATCTTCGTCAACCCGATTCAATTCGACGTCCAGGCGGACTACGACCGCTACGCCCGCAATCTGCCGGCCGACCTCGCCTTTTGCGGCGAGAGAGGCGTTGACATGGTGTTTGCCCCAGCGCTGGAGGAGATGTATCCGGCGCCGGCGGGCACTTTCGTGGACGTGCCGGAGACGGCGCAGTATCTTTGCGGGCAGCACCGTCCCGGCCATTTCCGGGGTGTGGCGACCGTGGTGGCCAAGCTGCTCCACATCGTCCAGCCGGATTTCGCCTATTTCGGGGAGAAAGACGCGCAGCAACTGGCGGTGATCGAGCGCATGGTGGAGGACTTGAACTTTCCAGTGAGCGTGGTGAGCGTGCCGACCGTGCGGGAGGCCGACGGGCTGGCGCTGAGTTCAAGGAACGAGCGTCTGACCGCGGAGCAGCGGCGCGCGGCGCCCGCGTTGTACCGGGCGCTGCAGAGTGCCCGGCAGGCGATTGCCGACGGCGTGCGAAATGCCGAGACGGTGAAGGGCGCGGCGCTGCCGGCGCTGGCGGCGGAGCCGTTGCTGCGCGTGGAGTACTTCGAGGTGGTGGACCCGCGGAGCTTTCATCCGGTAGCGGAGGTGGCGGGCGGGGTGAGGATTGCGACCGCCGTCTGGGCCGGATCGACCAGGCTGATCGACAACGTGTTCTGTCCGGCGGAGGAGAGTTCGGCGCGCGCGTGAAGGGGGGGCAAGGTCGCGCGAGGCCGGAACGCCTGCGAGGTGGCGGCGCAACTGGGCGGTGTGCTGATCGCGCCGAAGATCACGCAGGACCCCGAACGCGATGGCCGGGAGCACTTGCCGGCTGCGGGAGAGACGGGGCCGGATAGAATGGAGTTGTGAGCCTAGCCGGGTTGATTCTTGGCGCGCTGCTCGTCTGCCAGCAGAGCGATCCTGTGGCGGAGGCGGGTGTGCACCTGGATGCCGGGCGGTACGCACAGGCGGTGGAGCTGCTGAAACCGCTGGCGGAGAAGAACCCGGAGAGCGTCACGATCCGGTTTAACCTGGCGCTGGCGCAGTCACTGGCGGGCAATGACGGCGAGGCGATTGCGGGCTTTCGCAAGGCTCTCGAGTTAAAGCCGGAGCTTTACGAAGCGCGGCTGAACCTGGCGCAATTGCTGGTGAAGACGGGGCAGTTCGGCGAGGCTTCAACGCTGCTGGATGCCTGCCTGCAAACGAAGCCGGAGGACCCGAAGGCGATCTACCTGTCCGGGCGGGCGGCGGTGGGCCAAGGCGACCTGGCGAAGGCGGCAGCGGCGCTGGAGAAGTCAGTGACACTCACCCCGAAAGACGAGGGGCTGGGCCTGGAACTGGCAGACCTCTACGAAAAGGCCAAACAACCGGCAAAGGCGGCAGAGGTTTACGGACGATATCCGCACAACGCCGCGGCCCAGGAGCGGCGCGGTGTGCTGCTGATCAGCACAGGGGACTATCCGGCGGCGATCGAGGCCCTGGAACTGGCGCGGAAGACGAGCCCGACGCCGGCCATCCTGTTTGCCCTGGCGACGGCGCACCTGCGAAGCAAGCACCCGGAAGCGGCAATCCCGCTGGCTGCCCAACTGGTGGAGGCAGGACCGGGAGATTTCGACATGCGGCTGTTCTACGGGCGGCTGTTGCGAGATCAGAAGCGCTATGAGGAAGCGCTGCCTCAGTTTCTGGCTGCCGTGAAGATCAAGCCGGATGCGGGCGACGCGTGGAACGAACTCACGGCGATACTGCTGCTGACGAAACGCTATGAGCAAGGGCTGATGACGCTGGACAAAGCCCGGGAGCTGAACGGGGAGACCTCGGCGTATTACTATTTTCGAGCGACCATGTTGGATGCATTGAAGCAGCACAAGCCGGCGTTGGAGTCCTATGAGAAGTTCCTGTCGATGAGCCAGGGCAAGTTTCCGGATGAGGAGTTCAAAGCGCGGGAGCGCGCAAAGGCTCTGGCAAAGGCGGTGAGACGATGAAGCTGATTCCGGTGTTGCTTCTGACGGTTCTGGCGGCGGCGGGGGCACCCGCGACGCCGGGCCTGGAAGAGATTCGGAAGGAAGCCGACGGGCGCAAGCGCTTCGACCTGGCCATTGGTCTGGCTGAGAATCAAGCGCTGGCGGCACGGCAGCTGGTGAGAGACAGCGGAAGCCGGACGGACCTGGAAAAGATGCTCGCCGACGTCACGGGGGGATGCGATCTGGCGCTGGAGTCTCTGCGCTCGCTCGGAGTGAAGCCTTCCAAGCTGGGGAAGCAGTACAAGAAAGGCGAGGTAAAGTCGCGCGACATCGAGCGGCTGCTCGGCGACATTGCGCTCGCCCTTAGCATCGACGACCGGCCTCTGGCGGAGAAGGCACGCGACCAGGTGGCCGTAATCCACGAAGAGTTCCTGCTCGGAGTGATGGACAAGTAGGACCGCGGAGGTTCCCGATGAGGCTACTGATTGCTTTGCTCCTGGCCGTCTTACCGCTGGCGGCACAGAGTGACTTTCTGACAACGGACGAAGCGGACCAGTTGCGGGTTGCGCAGGAGCCGGACCTCCGGCTGCCGTTGTACCTGCGCTTCGCCAAGCAGCGCGTGGACCTGCTGGAGCAGTTGTTCGCGCAGAAGAAGACCGGGCGCAGCGGGTTGATCCACGACACGCTGGAGCAGTACACACAGATCATCGAAGCGATCGACACCAACATCGACGACGCCATCCGGCGGCAGAAGCCGCTCACTTCGCTCTCGGGAATCGCAAAAGCAGAGCGGGAGATGCTGGAAGTGCTGGAGAAGTTCGCCAGCGTGGAGGCGCCGGACAAGGGGCGCTACCGGTTTGCTCTGGACCAGGCGATTGAGACCACGCGGGACAGCGCCGAACTGAGCGACCAGGATCTACGCGAACGGACGCGCACGGTGGAGCAGAAGGAAGTGGACCTGCGAAAAGAGCGCGAGGCGATGATGAGCACGGAGCAGAAGGAAGCGGCGGAGAAGGAGAAGGTCAAGCTGGAGGCGGAGAAGCAAGGGGTGCCGGCCGGAAAGAAGAAGCCGTCGCTGTACAAACCCGGAGAAAAGCCCGGAGACAAGCCGGCCACCGCGCCGGCGACGAAGAAATAACCAGACGGCGGAGCGGGAAGGGACACCGCGGCGGGTGGGCCGCGATGGCTAGGGAAGTTCGGTGAGCTCGATGTGGCGAGTGTCGTCTTCGCGGGCTTCGATGCGAATTTCCAGGCGGTTTTCGGGGAGGAGTTCAGGGAAGCGCTCAGCCCATTCGAGCAGGACGATGGAAGGACGGGCAAAGAGCTCGTCCAGCCCGAGAGTTTCCACCTCTTCCCGGGTGTCGAGACGGTAGAGGTCGATGTGGTACATCTCGCCGTCCTCCCCGTATTCGTGGATCAAGGGGAAGGTGGGGCTGGAGACATCTTCGGGGCGGGCGGCTCCGATGCCGGAGGCGACCCCTTTGGCAAACGTAGTTTTGCCGGCGCCGAGGTTTCCGATGAGGAGGACGACGCAAGGTGGCACCCAGGCAGAGGCAAGCTGCGCGGCGAGGGCGATGGTCTCCTCTTCGGTGCGGGTTTCAAAGGTACGAATGGTCATGCGAGCGCGTCCGCGATGGCTCCGGGCAGGTGGCGGATGAGATCAGTGGCCGTGAGGCATTGCTCCGTGAGGGCGCCGGCTCCGAGTTCTCCGGCACGGCCATGGAGCCAAACGGCGGCGAGCAGGGCCTGTTCGCGGCGTTCGGGCCACTGGGCCATGAGTCCGGCGATGAGGCCGGTGAGGACATCGCCAGAGCCGGCGGTGGCCATGGCGGGCGTGCCGGTGGGATTGACGAAGACGCGGCCATCGCGCAGGGCGACGATGGTGCGCTGGCCCTTGAGAACGAGGGCGACGTGGCGCTCGACGGCGAAGCGCTGGGCGAGGCCGATGCGATTTGCCTGGATATCGGAGATGGCGCACCCGGCCAGACGGGCCATTTCCCCGGGGTGCGGGGTGAGGACGCGCCAGGGGCCGGGCCCTTGAAAGGCAGTGCCGGCCAGGGCGTTGAGCCCGTCGGCGTCCACGATCAGGGGGAGAGCAGATTGAGCGAAGAGCCGCTGCATGGCGGCGACGCGGTGAGGATCTGCGCCAAGGCCGGGCCCGGCGGCGAGAACGTCCTTATCCCCGGGATCGGCGCCCCAGTCCTGGGTCATCAATTCGGGGGCCAGGGCGGTGACGGTGCGGCGCTCTGCCTCGGCAGTGGCGACGGTAACCAGGCCGGCGCCGGCCTTGAGCGCGGCCCATCCGGCCATGGCCGCGGCGCCGCCTTTGCCCTCCGCGCCACCGATGATGAGGACGTGGCCGAAGTCGCCTTTGTGGGCGCCGGGGGAGCGCTTTTCGAGCGCGGCGCGGAAGATTGGCGGCTCAATGAGTTCGAGCCAGAAGTCGGGGTTCTCGTACAGCAGCCCGGCGGGCATCCCGATGGGCGCTACGTGGAGTTCGCCCACGCGATCGCAGGTGGGAGGGAGGACGAGTTCGGCCTTGGGGGCGGTGAAGGTGATGGTGTGGGCGGCCCGCACGCTTTCGCCGGATTCACAGAGGCCGGAGGGGATGTCCACGCTGACGAGAGTGGCGCCAGGGAAGCCGTCGTTCATCTCGCGAATGAGTTCCAGCGCGCGGCCGCGCGCAGGGCCGGTGAGGCCGGTGCCGAGGAGAGCGTCGATGACCAGCGTGGCGGCCCGCATGCCGGGGGCGATGGCGCTGGAGGCGGGCACGCCAACAGCTTCGAGCATCTTCCAGTTTTCGGCGGCTTCTCCGTGGAACTCCTCCGGACCCCAGCCGAGCACGACGTCGAGAGAGGCGGGCGCCAGACGGGTTTTCAGCTGGCGGGCGATGACGAGGCCATCGCCGCCGTTGTTGCCTTTGCCGCAGATGATCACAATGCGGTGGCGCGAGAGCGGGGCGAAGCGGCGTTCGAGAAACTCGACGCAGCGGCAGCCGGCGTTTTCCATGAGGATGAGCCCGGGGATGCCGGCCTCGATGGTGAGGCGGTCTACTTCGCGCATCTGCGCTGGCGTGAGGATCTTCATGCGGCAGCTCCGGTAACGCGGGCCTCCAGGCGGCGGAGAGGCTCGGGTTCACCCATGACGATGAGGTAGTCCTTGGCGCGAATCAAGGCCTCGGCGGGGGGATTGAACTCCATGGTGCCGGTGGAGCGGCGAATGGCGAGCACGATGACGTGCATATCGCCGCGGATCTTGGCCTCGGAGAGGCTTTTGCCGACCAGGTCACTGGACTCGGCTACCTCCACCTGCTCAATGCGGACGTCCATGCCGAGGGGAGTGGTGGCGAAGTCGAGGAATTGCCGGACATGGGGCTTGAGGAGAGATTGGGCGAGGCGCGTACCGGCGGCGGAGTAAGGCGCGAAGACGCTGTCGGCGCCCACCTGGCGCATCTTGCGTTCAGCCTCTTCCTCGGCGGCGCGGGCGGAGACGCGAATGGATGGATTCAGCGTTTTGGCGGAGATGACGGCGAAGAGGTTGTCGGCGTCGGTGGCCAGGGCGGCAACGAGGCCGGAGGCGCGTTCGATACGGACTTCGCGGAGGGTTTCGTCCCGGGTGGAATCACCGAGGCAGCCGAGGTAGCCGAGGCGGATGGCCCAATCCACGCGGTCCTCACTGCGATCGATGACGACGACGGTGGCTCCGGCGGAGTGGAGTTCCGCGGCGGCGCCGCGTCCGACGCGGCCAAAGCCGCAGATGATGTAGTGCTTTTCGAGCTTGTCGATCATCTTCTTCATGCGCCTCTTCTCAAAGAGATTGCCAAATTGGGCGGCGACGATTCTCTGCGTCATCAGACCGATGGCAAGGAACAGGAGGCCGACGCTGACCAGGATGTAGATGGAATTGAAGATGCGGGCGGTGGGGCTCATGGCGTGGAGTTCGCCATAGCCGACGGTGGTGGCGGTGAAGACCGCCATGTAGACGGCATCGATCCAGGGGTAACCCGCGAAGTAGACGTAGCCGACGGTGCCGAGGACGAGGGTTAGGACGATGGCGAGGATGGCGGCCAGCAGGCCACTGCCCAGGGTTTTCTTCACCTCACACCTTCCTTGCGATGAGCATGGTCATGTCGTCCTGGAGCTCGGAAGAGGCGGTCCACTTGACGACCTCTTCGACAACGAGAGCAGCGAGATCGGACTCGAGACGGTCAGAGTTCTCGATGAGGAGTTGCTCGAGGCGGTCTTCGCCGAACTGTTCGCCGTAAGCATTTTCGGGCTCGGTGATGCCGTCGGTGTAGAAGACCAGCAGGTCTCCGGATTCGAGCTTGATGGCGCTCTCGCCGTAGCGGGCAAAGGGGAAGGCACCCACCACCATGCCGTTGGAATCGAGGTGGAGCGCCCGCCCCTGACGGATGAGGATGGGCGAGAGGTGGCCGGCGTTGGTGTAAGTGAGGACTTCACTGGAGTCGTCGTAGACGCTGAAGAAGAAGGTGGCGTACTTTTCCGGCGCGGTGGATGCGTAAAGCTGCTGATTGAGGTTGGAGACGAGTTTTGCGGTGGAGACCTTGGGTGCGCCGTAGCCGCTCCCCTGGCCAACGGCGGCGGCCTGGGCGGTCTCGATGCAGTGGCGGAGCTGGCTGCGCATGGCGGACTGAAGGGTGGCCATGAGCAGCGCGGCGGAGATGCCCTTGCCGGCGACGTCGCCGAGGACGATGGCGAGCTGGGAATCGGAGACGATCTGGTAGTCGAAGTAGTCGCCGGAGACCATGCGGGCGGCGTTGCAGATGCTGGCGACTTTGAGCCGGCCCAGCCCGGGGATGGGCTTGGGATGAAGCTGAGCCTGGACCTCGCGGGCGATTTCGAGTTCGGCCTGGAGGCGCTGGCGTTCTTTCTCCGCGCTGATGAGGCGCTGGAGGTTGCCGGCCATGATGTTGAAGGAAGTGCCGAGTTCGGCGAGCTGATCGTTCCCGGTGACCTGGATGCGGTGGCTGAGGTCGCCTTCTCGAATCCTGACCGTAGCCTCGTAGAGATCGTGGACGGCGGAAGTGATGGTGCGGGAGAGATTGACGCCGATCCAGACTGACGAGATTTCGACCATCAGGAAGATGAGCGTGGCCACCGTGAAGAGGATGAGCATGGTGGGCCCGGTGCTGCTGGTATCCACGCTGAACATGACGCTAAGCGGGCCGGAGATGCGGGTGGCTACGCCGAGGAAGACGGTGCGGGCCTGAGCGGGATTGGCCCAATCGGCGGCCTGGAGGGAGACGCCCCATTTGAGGGGAAGGTCCATCATGTTGACGGGCTCCGGCACTCCACCGGCGAGGGTGGCCGCGAGCGCGGACTCCTCCGGCAGCGGGGCGTGCAGGCGCGCCTCGATGCCTCGAAGTTCCCCGGAGCGCAGGCCGAGGGGGGTGAGCTGAATGTCTCCGAGCCGGGGTACGAGCCCTTGCAGGAAGACGCGGGTCACCGGAACGGAGATGACGACCTCAGAGCGCGGACCACCCTGATGGACCCAGAGATAGAATGTGCGCTCTCGGATGAGCAGGCCCGCAGTCTCGGCGTGGCCGGAGGGCGGATCAGAGAGAACGGCGTCTTCGGGGTAGGAGACAGAGTTGCCGCCAGAGTCTCTGACGCGGATTTCGACGCCGGGGAAGCGGTCGCGAAAAACGAAGCCGGCACGGCGGATGGCCTCGATGCGCGCCTGGGGAGCAACCCGGCCGAGAGAGTCGGCCACGGTTTTCAGCTGGACGATGCGCCGATCCATCTCGACGCTGAGCAGGTATGCGGCAATCTGTCCCGAGACAGCCCAGGCGCCGGCCAGCGTCAGCACGGCCAACATGAGCATGGGCACGACGGCGATGAAGAGGTAGGCCATCATCAGGCGGTTGCGCAGACGCCAGATGGCCAGGCGCACGGCGCGGATGCCGTAGCGCCAGAAGATGGACAAGCCGGTAACTAGAACGGCTGCCTGGAAAACGAGGAGCAGGAGGCTACCCGGCTTCCACCATTGGCCGGCGAGGGCCAGAAGCACGAGGATGGCAAAAGCCCGTTCCAGTTTGCCGAGATTGCGCAGATGGTCGAACCAGGCACGAACGGCCATTCCGCTTCAGGTTACCTGATTAGGGTGGGCCTCAGCATGGGCGGGGCAGATTCAGGCATGGGGATGGGCGAGGTAGTGCTGGCGCAGCAGGTCCTTGCCATAGTCGTTGCCGTTGGGCGTGCGAACGACGCAGTGGATGTGCTGGCGGGTGGGCAGCTTGGGATCGGCGGCCAGCCGGGCGAGGTTGGCGGGACGCTGGTGGTCAAACTCGACCAGGAGAACCGGGCTATGGATGCGGTAGTAGTAGACGCCGCTGGAATCGGACTGGCCGATCCAGGCGAACGAGGTGCGGTCGAGATGGCGCCGGACTTCATCCATCCTGAGGGCGGCGTGGGCGTCGGCCATGTTGCCGACGTAGAGTTCGATGAGGTCGAGCAGCCGCCGGCGGCGCGGCTGGGAGAAGGCGGCGGCGCGGACACCGGCGTAATCGAGCACGACGTTGTCCTTGAACGCTTCGGTGAGGTTGTAGTTTTCGGTTTTGGCAGGGTTGAGGATGGCCTTGGCGCGCTGTTCGGGATCGAGGGCGAGGAGCAGGTCGAGCCCGCGGTCCTGCTCCTGCTGGAGGATGGAGACGCCTTTGTACTTGCCGGAGGTGGCGGTAACAGGCTCAGAACCGGCGAAGAAAGGCGTCATCACGACCTGGCCGCCGAGGACGAAGCAATTGATGATGACGTGGTGGCCATCGAGTTGGAAGCCCCAGGGCTCAGTGGGCGAGGGAACGCCCATGACGGTGATGAAGTAGAGCCACTCCCCGAGGAAGTCGTGGTCGCCGGTGAGTTCCGCGAGGGTCTCGTTGAGGCGCATGATGTCGCGAGTCAGCTGGAGCCCGCGGGCGCTGAGAGCGGAGGCGAGCAGGCCGAAGGCCGCATTGCGCTGCGGGGAGCTCATCTCCTGAAATGAGACACCCTGGCGGCGATAGAAATGCTGGTTCATCCACTTGCGCCACTCGGGATCATCGATGGGGAACATGGTTCGCTGGCGCTGCTCGGGGGTCAGGCTGTCGAGGAAGCGCTCAGCGGCGGTGCGGATGGGCGCGGTGGAGACGCCGGTGGAGTGGATGGAGTAGAGGCCCTGCTCGACCTGGCCGTTGGCGGTGAGGCCGCGGAAAGGTTCGGCGAGGCCCTGTTTCTCAAAGTCCAGGGACCTTTGGCGGAAGCGCTCGGCCAGCTCCTGAGGACTCTGCGGGAACGCGCCAGGGGCGAACACGACGCCTGGCACCAGCGCGGCCAGGAGCCGGCGGCGGGAGACGTTCGGTTTTGGATGGTGGTGGTGATGAGGCGCGTAGTGCGCGTGCGGAGTTTTCATGAGAAGCCCAGGTTGCGACAGTATACACCGGGACCGTCCGAAACCGATCTTCAATCTGGGCCCGATTGTGGAGCAGCGGCCTAAATGCGGGACTTGGCGATGTCGGGCAGCTCCTCGACGGCGCGCACCTGATGGGGCTGGAGGTAATGCTTGCTCAGGAAGCGCTTGAGCTGGTCGAGGGCATCGTGAGGATCGTCCACGAAGGTCATGAGCTTCATGTCTTCGGCGCCGATGACGCCGTGTTTGACGAGGGCGTCGAAGTTGATCACCTCTTTCCAGAATTCGGTGCCGTAGAGCATGATCATGATTTTCTTTTCGAGCTTCTGGGTCTGGGCGAGCGTAAGGATTTCGCTGAGTTCGTCCAGGGTTCCGAAGCCGCCGGGGAAGACGATGAGGGCCTTGGCGAGGTAAGCGAACCAGAACTTCCGCATGAAGAAGTAGTTGAACTGGAAGTTCAGCTCAGGGGAGAGGTAGGGGTTGGGCTGCTGCTCAAAGGGCAGGGCGATGTTCAGGCCGATGGACTTGCCGCCGGCGTCGCGGGCCCCTCGATTGGCCGCTTCCATGATGCCGGGTCCGCCGCCGGTGCAGACGACGAAGCGGCGCGTAGGCGGCTCCAGGGCATCGGACCACTGGGTGATGAGACGGGCGAACTCACGGGCATCGCGCCAGTAGCGGCCCAGGGGGCCATCTTCCTGAATGCGGGCCGAACCGAAGAAGACGACGGTGTCGCGAATCTTCTCGCGGCTGAAGCGATCGAGCGGCTCCAGATACTCGGCAAGAATGCGCAGAGAGCGGCCGTTCCAACTATCGAGGAAAGCTTCGTTCTTGTAGGCGACGGGTGCTCGATTGAGATGAGCGCTCTTACTCATGCCTGTTCTCCAATCTGGCTTCCAATTCCTGGATCTTCTTCTCTAGTTGGCGCACGGTCTTCTGAATCTCAGGCAACCGCTGATAAGTTGTGATGCAGCGGCGCCACTGGCCAGCCTCAAATGCGGGCGAACCGGAGATGACGCTACCGGCGTCCACATCTCCTCCGATGCCGCTCTGGGCGTAAACGATGGCGTTTTCGTGGATGGTGAGATGGCCGGAGACGCCAACCTGACCGGCGAGCAGGACGTTCTTCTTGAGGATGGTGGAACCGGCGAGGCCGGTTTGCGAGCAGATGATGTTGTCCTCGCCGACCTCGCAGGCGTGGCCTACCTGGACGAGCGAGTCGATCTTGGCGCCGCGGCGGACGCGGGTTTCCCCGACGGTGGCCCGATCTACGGAGCTGAGCGTCTGGATCTCAACGTCGTCTTCGATGACGGTGGGCCCGGACTGAACGATCTTCATGTGGCTGCCGTCTTTGCGCTTGGCAAAGCCGAAACCGTCACCGCCGACGACGACACCGTTCTGGAGGATGACGCGGTTGCCCAGGGTGCAGAATTCGCGCACGGTGGTGTGAGAGTGAAGGATGCAGTCTTCCCCGACCGCGGCTCCTTCGTAGACGACGGCCAGCGGGTGCAACACGGTGCCGCGGCCGATGGTGGCGCGTTCGCCCACCACGGCGCAGGCGCCGATGGAGACGTCTTCCCCGATCTTCGCCGTGGCGGCGACTACGGCAGTTGGATGGATGCCAGGGGCGGGCTTGGGCGGTTGATAGAAGAGAGCCAGTGCCCGCGCGAAGTCCACGTAGGGATTCTCGCTGACGACGACGGGAATGGGCAGGGCGGGGACGCTGGCCGCGGCAATAATGGCGCCGGCGCGGGTGTCCTTCACCTTGTGGGCGTACCTGGGATTGGCAAGAAAGGTGATTTGACTGGGGCTGGCGTGCTCCATGCCGGAGACGCCGGAGATCTCGAGATCCCCGTCCTCGGCCGAGGCGGCGCGCAGGTCACAGCCCAACTGTTGTGCCAGATCTTTGAGCTTCATCTGGGTTCAGCGTATCGCTATTGTCCCGTCCCGCTCAATCCGGAACGGGCCTAGGTGGCGCTGAAGCTAGGCGGCCAGGCGCGGATTGGGCTTCCAGTAGTTCCCGGGGATGAAGGGGAAACGGCGCTCCAGGCCGGGTTTCAGCGTCATGCCGAAACCGGGGCGGGCGGGCAGTTGCATGTAGCCGTTGCGGACCACCAGCGGGTCAGCGAATATCTCCTCTTTGAAGGGATTGTAGGTCTGGTTGAGTTCGAGCATGAGCCGATTGGGGATGGCGGCCACGAGGGCGGCGTTGGCCATGGTGGTGAGTCCGCCGTGCCAGTTGTGCGGACAGCAAGGCATGCCGTGAAGCGCGGCGATGCGGGCGATGTGCCAGGCTTCGGTGAGACCTGTCACGTTGGCATCGGGCTGGACGATGCCGTAGGCTCCGCGGTCGATCCACTCCTTGAATTCGAATCTATCACCGCGGCTTTCACCGCCGGAGACTTTGACAGTAGGGAGCGCCGCCTTGATGCGAAGGTGGTTTTCGAGAGCGGCGGGCTCGCTCGTCTTTACCGGCTCTTCAAACCACGCGAACTTCAATTCCTCCAGAACCGGCGCAAGCTCCAGGCATTCGTCAAGGGTGAGGCGCATGTTGCTTTCCTGCATCAGGTCCATCGACGGCCCTACCGCCTGGCGCAGCTTGTACAGATAGGGGATGTACTTGCGGAGAGTCATCCCGGCGTTCTTCCACTCGGTGCCGATGCGGAACTTAAAGGCAGTGTAGCCTTCCTGCTTGTGGCGGAGAGCCTCATCGATCAAAGCCTCAGGGCGGTCATACCAAGCGTATTCGACGCCGCCGGAGGCGTACATGCGAAGGCGCGATTGGACGGGATTGCCGGCGGCAAGGAGTTCGCAAACGGGCTTGCCCTTGGCTTTCCCGATGATGTCCCAGCAGGCGGCGTCGATTCCGGCCCAGACGGCGTGATTGGCGCGGGAACCGCCCCAGGGTAAGGCGAATTCGGCTACGTCGAAGGGATTGCGCCCCTGAATGATGGGCTGGAGAGTCTCTTCGATGGTGCGCTTGAGAAACTCCGGGCCGGCATAGGGGCTGGATTCGCCAATGCCCACGATGCCCTTGTCTGTGAAGACCTCGACGAGGACGGCATCGGATTTCCAGATGAGCATGGTGGCCGTGACCCACGACTTATCTTTCAACTCGTGGGACAGAATGGTCACTTTCACGGAGGTGATCTTGAGGTTTTCGCGGGCGACTCCAGCCAGCGGGTGCGGCGCGGGAGCGGCAGCAAGGGCGGGGGCGGCGGACAGAAAAGTGCGGCGGCAGAGAGTCATGGGCAAAGCGCGTCCTTTGGCGGTGATGATATGACGCCGGGGAGCGGCAGTCCACCGTCTGGCGTATACTTTGCGACGGAAAGTACTTGACCACATGCAGCGCTTGTGATGTACTGAGCGAGTGGGCAAAGTAGAGCCGATCCGGCTGGAACATCACGCGATCGAAAACATCCGGTACATCCGGGATGCCATGGAGCGGGCGGGTTCTTTCACGGCTGTACCAGGGCTGGGCGGGATTGGCATGGGATTGACGGCGCTGCCCGCAGCGTGGCTGGCATCGAGACAGACGAGCGCGCAGGCGTGGCTGGCGGTGTGGGCTACCGAGGCTGTCGTGGCGGGGGTGATTGGCGCATTGTCGATGGTGCATAAGGCGCGCAGCACGGGGGCGCCGTTGTGGACGGCCGCGGGGCGGAAATTCGCAATGTCATTCGCGCCGCCGCTGGTAGTGGGTGCGCTGCTGACCTGGCCGCTCTTTCAGGCAGGGCTGTTGAGCCTGGTGGCCGCCATGTGGCTGTTTCTGTACGGAGTGGCGGTATTGGCGGCGGGCGCCTATTCGGTGAGCATCGTGCCATCGATGGGCGTGGCCTACCTGGCACTGGGGATGGTGGCGATGCTGTCGCCGGCGGGCTTGAAAGACCTGCCGCTGGCGGCGGGTTTCGGCGGGCTGCACATCGTGTTCGGGTTCTGGATCTACAGGAGGTATGGTGGCTAGACCAGCAAAGAAACTGGAGGCTCCCCAGGAAGACCGCCGGCTGACGGCGGTGCATAACGACATTCCGCAACTGGACCGGCTCATTCACGAGAAGTTGCGGCTGGGCATTGTCAGCGCGCTGGCGGCTACGCCGTCGTTGACGTTCTCTGATCTCAAGAAGCTGCTGGAAACGAGCGACGGGAACCTGAGCGTCCACGCCCGGAAGCTGGAAGAAGCCGGCTACGTGCAGTGCGAGAAGTCGTTTGAAGGCCGGATGCCAAAGACGGAGTATCGACTGACGCCAGTGGGAAGGAAGGCGCTGGAGCGGTATCTGGACCACATGGAAGCCTTGGTGGGTGCGATGAGAGGGAGCCGTGGTTGAGAGTCAAGGCCTGCATGTGGCCATGATCATGGACGGCAACGGCCGGTGGGCGCAGGCGCGCGGCTGGCCCCGGCTGGCCGGGCACAGGGCTGGCGCGGAGACGGTGCGCAGGATGGTGGAAGCGGCGCCGGGTCTGGGCATCGGCACACTGACGCTCTATGCGTTTTCATCGGACAACTGGAAACGGCCGCAGGACGAGATTGCGGGCCTGTTCCGGCTGTTTGCAAGGTATCTCAAGCAGGAAGCGGCGAAGCTGGCTGAGCAGGGCGTGCGGTTCGAGATGATCGGCCGGCGCGACAGATTGCCGGGCCCGCTGGTGTCGCTGGTGGAGGAGACCGAGTCCTTCACTCAGGCCGGCACGCGGCTGCACTTGCGAGTGGCGGTGGACTATTCTTCGCGGGATGCGATTCTGCGGGCGGTGGAAGCAGGAGCGTGCGACCGCGAGTCGATGCAGGCGCATCTGGGTCCGGATGTGGATCTGCTCATCCGCACCAGCGGTGAGCAGCGGTTGAGCGATTTTCTCCTTTGGGAATGCGCCTACGCGGAGTTCAGTTTTCTGGATGTGGCCTGGCCGGAGCTAACGGAAACCGAAGTGCGCGAGGCACTGGAGGACTTCCGCAGCAGGGACCGGCGATATGGCGGCGTGAAGCTTTCGCGCGTGCAGGCGTTGCGATAGAATCACGCCATCATGCAGAGACGCGATTTTGTGGCCGGCAGCGCCGGCGTTCCACTCCTTTCCTCATCCGCACTTGCCCAGGGCACCGAGAAGGCGCCTTCGATTCTGGAACTGCGGTACTTCAAGCTGCGTAACACGACAGACAACCAGCGCGCCAAGCTGGCCGAATTCCTGGGCAAGGCCGTGGTGCCGGCGATGCAACGGGCTGGCAGCGGCATGGTGGGGCTGTTCGGCAGTTCGATCGCGCCGGACGCGCCGTTCCAACTCCTGGTGGCCCAGCACGCCTCCATCAGCGCCTTCGAACAGTGCTGGCAGAAGCTGATGGTGGATGGGGAACTGGGCGGCACCGCAGCGGCGCTGATGCAATCCGTGGCGTTGCCGTTCCAACGGATGGAAGTTCAGCTCTTGAGGGGATTCAAGGGCTTCCCGGGAATCGAGAAACTGCCTGGGGGTGCAGAGCGGGCGGCGCGCATCTTCGAACTGCGTACCTACGAATCGAATACCCCCGTCTCGCTGTTGAAGAAGATCGGGATGTTTGAGAACGGCGAGATCGACCTATTCCGCAAACACAATCTGCTACCGGTCTTCTTCGGCGAAATGATCGCAGGGCCGAAGATGCCGAACCTCACCTATATGGTGGCCTTCGACAACCTGGCGGCGCGCGAGGCCAACTGGCGCTCTTTCGCCACGAGTGCGGAGTGGAAGAAGATGGCGTCTACGCCTGGATTAAGCGACGGCGAGATTGTATCGAACATCTCGAACATGATCCTCACGCCGCTTGCCGGATCGATGATTCGGTAGGCGGCTTCAGGAGCAAGAGCACTAGCGCTGCGGCCAGCAGCAGGAGCGCCGAAACCTGCAGGGCCGCCGAAAGACCAAGTGTCGCCTTCAGCGCCCCGGCAGCTGCGGTCATCACGCCGCCCACGGTGGTGGAGAACAGGTTGAGGATCCCGTAGGCCGTGGCGCGCACCTGCGGACGGGTGATCTGGCAGACCACGGGCATGAGGTTGCAGTCAAAGAAGCCGCGGCCCAGTCCGAAGGCGATCATGGCGGCAATGAGCACGGGAATGGAAAAAGTCACGGCGATGAGGAAGAGCGCCGGCGCCGCGGCGGTGAAACCGATCCACTGCGTGAGCACCCGCCCGCGCGCGCTGCGGCGGCTCCAGCGGTCGGCCAGCGCTCCGCCAACGAGAATGCCGACAGCGCTGGCGGACTGCAGATAGAACGTGGCAGTGAAGCCCGCATTGGTCAGACTCATCTGATAGCGCTCGTAGAGAAAGAGCGGCATCCAGGCGTAGATCATGAAATAGGCCATGGCGCCGAGGGTGTTGGCGCCGAGCAGGAAGAGAAACAGCCGGTTGCCGAGCAATTCGCCAATGGCAGTGGAGAATGAGTCGGACAGAGGCTTCTCGCGTTGGGAGACCGGCGGGTTCTTGAGCGTGAAGAAGAGAAAGACTCCATAGGCGATTCCGACGAAGCCGAGGACATAGAAGGCTGCGCGCCAGCCGTAGTGTTCGCCGATGTAGCCGCCGGCCACCCCGCCCAGCGCAATGCCCGCGTACAGCCCGCTCTGATGAATTCCGGTGGCAAGGGAGCGCGTCTTGGGCGAATGGTAATCGGCGATCAGCG
>JACQZS010000153.1 GCA_016213725.1 Acidobacteriota bacterium
AAAACAGCTGCCGCCGCGGCGGCGATTCCGGTGTGACGACTGGTCCGCCGTATTGCCATGACCCCAAACCGCTTTCATTCGGTATTCTACAACCGGCAGAGGAAGGTGGGAATCCGCCCTTGACCTGCACTCAACGATATAGATGGAATCTTCGCCTAAGCGGCGGCAGAGATCAAGGGAAATCGGCAAGGGGTTGTGCTACGCTTCGGGAGTATGGCGAATCGTAGCGTAAATAAGGTGATTTTGATTGGGCATCTGGGGCGGGACGCCGAAACGCGTTTCACCACCAGCGGCGTGGCGATGTCCCGCTTTTCTCTGGCCACCAACCGCCGCGTGAAGGACAACGCCACCGGCGAGTGGAAGGACGAAACCGACTGGCACAACATCGTGGTCTGGCGGCAGGAAAACCTGGCCCAATACCTCACCAAGGGCAAGCAGGTGTACATCGAAGGCCGGCTCCAAACCCGCAGCTACGAGGATAAAGACGGCCAGAAGAAGTACAGCACGGAAGTCGTCGCGGAAGAGATCTTCCTGCTCGGCGGCCGCGGCGAAGGCGGACCTTCCGGCGGAGACGAAGGCTGGGGCGAAGCCTCGCAGCGCGGCCCGGTTTCCATGCCTCGCCAGAAGGCGGCGGCTCCGCGCGCGGAAGAGCCGGATTTTGGCGGCGGCGTCACCGACGACGACGTGCCGTTCTAGCCCGCCTCAGGGCAGGCGCCAGAACTCTCCAGTCAAGCCCAGCGAGGATAGCAGCGCCTCCATCTCGGCGCGGTCTCTCTGCTGCCAGTTCGGATGCAGCCGGTTCTGTGCCCAGGCTTCCGCCAGGCGCCAGCCGGTTTCCAGCCCAAACGTAGCCCCCGGTCCGCTTCCGCGGACCCGGCACCACGCCGCCACATCCTGTTCCGACCGGAACAGAAGCATGGTGCTTCAAGTGAAGACGATGTCGTTCCACCAGTCGCGCAGCGGGACGGCGAAGTGGATCCGCGCCTCTCCCGGCAGCGGCCCCTCCTCACCGACGGCCAGTTCCATCGGCTGCCCGGAGTATCCGCAGTGCGTCCGGATTACCGTGTCGAGCCCCAATCTGGCACGCACCATGGCGCTCACCGCCAGTGCGTCCCAGAAACAGTTGGCAAACCACCGCCGCTCGCCGGACTCCACCACAAAGTCCGTCTCCACACCCGAAAACGGATGCGCCATCCCCACCCCGCCCGAGGAATCCAGCACAATCCAGCGCGCCTCAGCCAATTGGCGCCACAGCGGGGACGCCGCCGGAGCGCGGCCGGTCTCCAGGAACGAATCCAGAATCCGCTGCCGTTCCGTTTCGATCACGGAGGCCATCCGCTATCCCAGAATGTCGAGCGCCGCTTGCAGTTCGCTTAAGGCATGACCGTCGCCGGCCTGCCTCGCCGCGGCGATGCCGCGGGTGTAAAAGTCACGCGCCTGGCCGGTCTCGTCCAGCCGCTCCGAAGCGCGCCCGGCCTGGTAGTAGGCGGCCACATAGGCAGGGTCGCGTTCAATCAACTCGGCCAGCGCCGCCACCGCGCCGGCCCAATCCTCGGCGCTGAGATACTCCATGCAGAGCATGTAGCGGACACGGCTGTTGGCCGGGTCCTGCTCCAGCAACGCCCGAATGGCTTCCAATCTCGACATATTCTCCATGCTACCTTGACTCTCATGGAAAGCCGGAAGGTGCGCGAGTCCGCCAGCGAGCTGAGCGAGTTTGCGCTCCCCATTTACGCCAATCCCCTGGGCAACCTCCTGGGCGGCCGCATTATGCACCTGGTGGATCTCGCCGCGGCAACCGCCGCCATGCGCCACGCCCGGCGCCCCGTCGTCACCGCCTCCATCGATCAGATGACCTTCCTGCGCCCCATCCACATCGGCCAGCTCGTCATACTCAAAGCCAGCGTCAACCGCGTCTTCCGGTCATCCATGGAGGTCGGCGTCAAGGTTTTCGTCGAAGACCTCAAGACCGGCGAAACCGGGCACACGAACTCCTGCTACCTCACCTTCGTAGCCCTGTGCGACGCGGGCCAGCCCTGTGAAGTGGTGCCCATCGAACCCGAAACTGAGACTGAGCGCCAGCGCTGGATTCAGGCCGGAGAGCGCCGCCAGCGGCGCCTGGAGGCGCGCACTCAGGCCTGGGAACACGAGCGCGCCCGGCGCTAGCGCCTGCTCTTCAAACCTCGAATTGTTCCGGATTCAAGCTGCCTAGGCTTTGTAGATGTACTTGATGTACGACTTGTAGACGAGCAGGTTCGGGCCTTCTTCGCGCGTCATTTTGATGCAGCTCTTGTCGTACCACTCGATTGTGCCGTGGAGCTCTTCGCCGTCGAGCAGGACCACCACCACCGGCGTCTTGGCCTGCATTTGCTTCACATAGTAAAAATTCTCGGCGTTGGTGGTGTCGGGCGGAGTCTGCTTCTTCTGCTGGGCGGCGGTAGTCCGCGTGCCGCTGGAAACCCGCTCCTTGGCTTCTGCCAGTGGGGGGCGGATGAGACGGCGGTTGGGGGATTCCACGGTGGTTCTCCTGGCTGGGTGGGATTCACCCGCAAGGGGTTGGCCCAGCACATTTCAATCTGCCTCCATTGATATCACACCCTGCGGGAGCGGGCAAGGTGCCAAAAGACCCGAAACCCCCTTGACACCCGCGCACGGCGTGCCATGCTGCAAAGTCGAAAGGCCTGCAAATGCCCACTCAGGTTCTGGATGCAACCACTCGTGACTTGCAGTTGCTCGACGAAGAGTTTACCCGCAGCGTCCGGCTGCGCGACACCGTACGCCTGGTGGAGCTCTTCTATGCGCCCGACGCCCAGTTGCAGGTGCCGGGCCGCGCGCCCTTGCAGGGCCGGGCCGCGATTCTCGCCTACTACCGCCAGTCGTTCGAGAATGGCCTCATCGATCTGCGCCGCGAGACCAACCAGTTCGAGGCCGAACACGACCTGGCCTGCGCCGTAGGCCGTTATACGCGCACCTGCGAAGCGCAGCCCGGCATGCTGCACACCATTCGCGGCCAGTACACCGTCGTTTTCCGCCGGCAGGGCGACGGCCATTGGCGCGCCATCGCCGAAAGCAGCTCTCCCAGCGTTTGAGCGGCCCGGAGCAAATCTGCCCGAATACACGCTCCCCCCCGGGCGAGATACAATGACAGAATACTGTCTTCCCGGTCGTTTCAGACTGGCAGTTCCTAAGCAATGGCTCAACAAGTTCCCTTGGATTTCCTCGGCGGCCTGCGCCGCACTCACACTTGCGGCGACCTTCGCCACGCAGACGAAGGCAAGCGCGTCATCGTCATGGGCTGGGTCTACCGGCGCCGTGACCTCGGCGGCGTGATCTTCATCCACCTCCGTGACCGCATGGGCGTCACCCAGATCGTCTTCCGCTCCGAATGCGACGCCGAACTGCACGCCAAAGCCGAGCTGCTGCGCTCGGAGTACGTGCTCGCCGTCGAAGGCGTGGTGGAAGCGCGCTCCAAAGAGACCGTCAATGCGAACATTCCCACCGGCGAGGTGGAAGTGGTCGCCGAGAAGGTCTGGCTGCTCAACACCAGCGAAACCCCGCCCTTCCCCATGGAAGAGCACGTCGACGTCAGCGAGGACATGCGCCTCAAGTACCGCTACGTGGACCTGCGCCGCCCGCACATGCAGCGCAACATCATGCTGCGCTCCCGCATATCCCTGGCCACCCGCGAAGAACTTTACCGCCAGGGCTTCCTCGAAATCGAAACGCCCTTCATGTGCAAGTCCACGCCGGAAGGCGCACGCGACTTCCTCGTGCCTTCGCGCACGCAGCCGGGCAACTTCTACGCGCTGCCCCAGTCGCCCCAGATCTTCAAGCAGCTCCTCATGGTCAGCGGCTACGACCGCTATTTCCAAATCGTCCGCTGCTTCCGCGACGAGGACCTGCGCGCCGACCGCCAGTACGAATTCACCCAGATCGACCTCGAAATGTCCTTCCCCCAGGAAGAGCAGATCTTCGAGACCATCGAGCCTTTGCTCGAACAGATCTGCGCCGTCGCCGGCCATACCGTCAAGGCGCCCTTCCCGCGCATGACCTACGCCGAAGCCATGCAGGGCTACGGCATCGATAAGCCCGACCTGCGCCTGCCGCGCTTCTGGCCCGTCGAAGACCTCTTCCCCGCCGACGCCGGCCTCACCCGCCAGGGCTTGCCCCTGGTCGCCATCCACATCCCCAAGACCGGTCTGCTCAGCCGCAAGGAGCGCGACGAACTCAAGCTCTACGGCGGCGAGCGCGGCCTGGCCGTCTACGACGACCCCAAGCGTCTCGACCGCGATTTCGCCGAGGCCATGGCGAAGGTACGCGAGCGCGTCGGCGTCGCCGAGGACGACCTGCTCATCCTCGCCGGCTGGCGTGGCGAGCCCAAGGGCCACCGCCCCGAAGAGACCGTCTTCCAGGCCTGCGGCCAGCTGCGCCTCTTCGCGGGCCAGAAGTACAACGACCGTCACAAGCTGCTCGACCCCGAGAACTTCCAATTCCTCTGGGTGCTCGACTTCCCCATGTTCGAGTGGGACGACGAGGAAAGCCGCTGGATGGCCGCCCACCATCCCTTCACTTCGCCCAAGGATGAGGATATCGACAAGCTCGAATCCGACCCCGCCCGCTGCCGCGCCCGCAGCTACGACATCGTCCTCAACGGCGTCGAACTCGGCTCCGGCTCCATCCGTATCCACCGCCAGGACGTGCAGTCCCGCGTCTTCTCCGCCATCGGCCTCACCACCGAAGAGGCCCGCGAGAAGTTCGGCTACCTGCTCGATGCCCTCACCTACGGCGCTCCGCCACACGGCGGCATCGCCCTGGGCCTCGACCGCCTGGTCATGATCCTCGCCGGAGAAACCTCCATTCGCGAGGTCATTCCGTTCCCTAAGACCGCCAAAGGCACCGACCTCATGAGCGAGGCCCCCTCCCCGGCCAAGGAACGGCAGCTGCGCGAACTGGGCATCCAGCTCCGCCGGCCCGCCCAAAGTTAGCTCACATCGGGTGATCGCGGCGGCATGATAATCTCGTGATTTGCGCCGCCTCGCTCCCATTTTGGTCCTCGCCGCGGTTTCCATCGCCTTCTATTGGCGCATCTCGCTGACTGACCAGTACATCTGGTTTGATCACTCCGATATGGCCTACCTGGAGTTGCCGCGCCTCCAGTACGAAGCGCGCGAAATCCACACCGGCCGGCTGCCCATGTGGAACAATGGCCTCTTCTATGGCCAGCCCCTCATCGGCGGCATCCAGCCCGGCCCCCTCTATCCCTTCAACCTGCTCTTTTGCCTGCTGCCGCTCGACAACGGATTCATCAGCTTCCGTCTCTTGAACTGGTATTGGGTTCTCATCCACTTCCAAGCGGCCCTCTTCGCTTTCTTATTCCTGAAAGACCGCGGCATTCGGGCTGCCTCAGCGCTGCTCGGCGGCTTCGTATTTTCCTACGCGGGCTTCATGGGCACCGTACCCTGGCTCGACGTCGCCAATGGCGTGCTTTGGATTCCGCTGGTGCTCCTCTTCGTCTGGCGCGCCGTGGAACGCGAACGGACGCTTCTCTACTCCGCGCTGGCCGGACTCACCCTCGGCATCGCCTGGCTGAGCGGGCACCATGAACTGCCCATCCTCACCAGTATCACCGCGTTCGCCACTTTCGCCTGGTTCACCTGGAAAAGCGGCGCCCGCCGCTTGCAGTTGATGGCCGGATTCGTGATCTTCGGCCTCACCACCGCTCTCATCAGCGCCGTGCAGACGCTGCCCATGTTGGAGTTTGGTCGACTGGGTGTCCGCTGGGTCGGCCTGCCGGACCCTGTGGGCTGGAAGGACGTGGTGCCCTACACCATCCACGCGATTTACTCCATGACGGCGCGCGACCTCCTGGGCACCTTCATCTTGGATGGGGATCTCGCCGAACGGACCTTCTTCCTCGGCCTCACCGCTACGGCTCTGGCGGCTCTCGGATTGCTGGCCGGCTGGAAGGAGCGCACCGTCCGCTGGGCCGGTGCGGTGGCGCTATGCGCGCTGGTCTGGGCGCTTGGCCAGGGCACTTTCCTCCATGGCCTGCTGTACGCCGCCATGCCCCTCGCCGACAAGACCCGCGTCGCACTGCGGGCCTCCGCGCTTGCGCATTGTGCCGTAGCCGTCATGGCCGGCTTCGGCCTCCAAGCCCTGATCGAAAACCAGGCCGCAAAGTGGGCCTCGCGCGTCTCGGCCGTTCTCGGCCTCGTTGGCGGCTCCATTCTGGCCGGCACTTTGTACCGCCTCTCCGCCTCCGGCAACCCCGGTGATGAGGGCGTCCTTCGCGCAGGGTTCGTCGCCCTGGCCGCCGCCGCCGTTCTCGCCGCTGCCGCCAGAGGCGCCATCCGCGGCTCCGCCGCCGGAGCGGCGCTCGCCTGCCTGGTGCTGGTGGAACTCTCTCCTCTGGCCAACTTTTCCAGCCGTTTCCAGGCCGGAGGTTGGAAGTTCGCATCCGCACTCCACCGGAACGACGATGTCGGCAAGTACCTGCGCGCCGACCACAATCCCGTGCGCGTCATCACGGACGAAACGGCGCTACCGGAGAACTTCGGCGAGTGGCAGGGCCTCGACGCCACAGGCGGCTATACCGCCGGCGTCACCGCCAACATCCGGCGCCAGGAGTGGCACCTGCCCGTCTGGCAGAACATCGGCGCCGTCACCCACTACGTCGGCAAGACGCCCTCGCGCGAGGGCCAGGTCGATATGTTCGAGGCTGCCAGCGGGGTCCACATCTGGAAGAACCCCGGCGCCCTGCCCCGCACCTGGCTCGCCCACGCCGCCGAGCAGGTCCCCTCTGTGGACGTGCTCCGCGAAAAGGTCCGGCAACCCGGCTACCAGCCACGCTCCAGGGTCTTCCTGCTCGGCCCGGCCCCAGCCCTGGAAAGCTGCGCGGCAGACGGAGAATACGCTAATATCACCGGCCGGAATTCGAACAGCGTCACCGTGGAGATCCACGCCAACTGCCGCTCCCTGCTCGTCCTCGCCGATACCCACTTCCCTGGCTGGAAGGCCAGCATCGATGGCCGCCCGGCTGAGATCCTGGAAGTCTTCGGCGGACTGCGGGGCGTGGTCGTCACCCCAAAGAACGCCGCCGTCTCCTTCCGCTTCCGGCCCGCCTCCGTCCTCTGGGGATTCCGGCTCACGCTCGCCGGCCTCGCCCTGGTCGTGCTCTGCTGCCTGCCTTGGCGGCGCCGCCCGGCTTAGGCTTGGAACGCCACTTTCACCATCTCCAGCACGTGCGCCTGCACGTCGTCCGGCAGGCCGTAGATCATCAGCCCAAACCGTTCCCGGTCTCCGCTGAACAACGCCCTCATCGCCTCTTCAAAACCCGGCTCGTTGCCCGCCATCACCGTCATGAAGCGATGCGCGGCTTCCCGAGCCAACCGTACCCGGTCTTTCTCTTCATTGGCGCGGCGGGCCTCTTCCACGAGCTTCCTCAGCGCTACGGAGGCGCCTCCGGGCTGGGACGACAGCCACTCCCAATGTCTCGGCAGCAGCGTCACCTCCCGCGGCACCACCCCCAACTTCGGACGGCCCGGACGCCGCTCCTGCTCCCGCTCCGCATATCGCGCCCGAACCTCCTCCCGCGTCCCCCTCAGATCCAAGTCCACTTGACGGCCTGTCCAGGCCTCAAAAGCGAGCACCGATTCACCGGTGTCCAGGCTGCCCTGCACCGCCAGTGCAACCTCTTCCAGACTGCCCAGCGCTAGCCGGCGCGTCCCTTGAAATGCGATGTGTGTACAATGAGTCAGCATGATTTTATCCAGGTAAAACTATATTACCCAGACAAAAAGGAAAGCGCAAGTCAGTTCGCCGTTCCCAGACGGCCACCCCAATCAACTTTGTGTGTTGCGATGAACCGGACTCACACCCATCAGGAGCCCTGGCGCCCTGTCTGGCGCTCTCCTCTCCTGGCTCGCCTGCCCCTGGCGCAGAGCCATGTTCCCGGCCGGCGCAAGTGTCCGCTCCCGGACCCCCTGTATCATTTCCGGCCCGAACATCTGAAATGCGGGCCAATGAAATGATAAGCTTGCGGGCGGCACACGGTTTGCCCTTTCTTACGGCATGAAGGACATCAGCCAGGATGTACGCTTTGCTTTCCGGTTGCTCGGCAACAACCTCGGGTTCACTGCCGTGGCGGTTCTCACCTTGGCGCTGGGCATCGCCGCCAATACCACCGTCTTCGGCTGGATCGACAATCTCCTGCTGAACCCCTTCCCCGGCGCCGCACGGCCCAAGGAGTTGGCGCTGCTCGAATCCGTCAAGCGCGACGGTGAGCCACTCATCAACAACTCTTTCCTGGACTATCAGGCCTACCGCGACAACCTTCAGCTCTTCAGCGGCCTGGCCGCATCCCGGTTCACCCGGACCTATCTCGGCAATCAGCGGGGCTCGCAGATGGTCTTCGTCGAGCTGGTCTCGCGCAACTTCTTCGAAGTGCTGGGAGTGAAGCCCGCGCTCGGCCGCAACTTCCGCTCCGACGAGTGCGTGGATCAGGCTGCCACCTGCCCCCTCGCCGTCATTAGTAATCAACTCTGGCGGAGCCGGTTCCGCGGTGATCCGTCGATTGTCGGCAAGACCATCCGGCTCACCAGGTACTCCTTCACCGTGGTGGGTGTAGCGCCGGAGACCTTCAGCGGCGCCTTCGCCGGACTCGCCTTCGACGTGTGGGTTCCGCTGAATTGGGCCGAGGAACTGGGGACGGGCAACGGCACCCTCAACTTCCGCGGCACCCGCGACCTGACCACTACCGTCGGACGCCTCCGCCCTGGCGTCACCATCGAACAGGCCCAGGCGGAGGTCTCGTCCATCGCCGCGCGGCTGGAGGCCTCAGACCCGCGCAACAACCGGGGCATTTCCAATCGCGTGGTGCGCGCCGTCGACGGCCACAACGGCGCTCAGCAGTTGCTGCAGGGGCCGCTGCGGATGCTCATGGCAGTGTGCTTTGTCCTGCTCCTCATCGTGTGCGCCAATGTCGCCAATCTGCTGCTGGCACGCATGGTCTCCCGGCAGCGCGAATTCACCATCCGCATGGCGCTGGGCTCGCAGACCGCCCGGCTCGTCCGGCAGGTGTTCACGGAAACGCTGCTGCTGGCCGCGGCCGGCGCTCTGGTAGGTATCTTGATGTCGCAATGGATGGGCCAGGTCCTCGTCGCGCTGCTGCCGCCCAACGACGTGCCCCTGGCGCTGGAGCGCGCCGCCAGCGCCCGGACGCTCGGCTTCACAATCCTCGTCACCGGCATCGCCACCTTGCTGGCCGGCGTTGCGCCGGCCTGGTTCGCCGCCCGCGCCAACCTGAGCGAGTCTCTCAAACAGGGCGGCCGCTCCGAGGCCGGTGCGGGCTCACACAAGCTCCGTGCCGTGCTCGTGGTGGCCGAAGTGGCGCTGGCATCGGTCGCTATCATCGGCGCCGGACTCTTCGTGCGCAGCTTCCACAATGCCACCGCCATCCACCCCGGCTTTGCCACTGAGAACATCGTCACCGGCAATTACTACCTCTCCCCCGCCGGCTACACCGGCCCCCAACAGCGCGAGTTCTGCCGCCGCCTGCGCCAGCGCCTCGAAGCCACTCCCGGCATCGCCGCCGTCTCCTACACCGACTACGTACCGCTCCAGTTCGGTTCCAGCCCCTGGCACCAGCTCGTCGTCGAAGGCTACGAGCCTTCACCCGGCGAGGACATGAACCTCCACCGCACTCTGGTGCCCCCCGGCTACTTCGACCTTATGGAAATCCCCCTCCTGGAGGGACGCGAGTTCACCCTGGCCGACGATGCTCAGGCCGCCAAAGTGGTCATCGTGAACCAAACATTTACCCGCCGCTTCTTCCCCGCACAGCCGGTGCTCGGACGCCGGTTGAAAATCGGCAACGGCTGGTGGACCATCGTCGGCGTCGTCAGAGACTCCAAGTACCACCAGCAACTGGAAGCGCCCACCCCTTACTACTACATGCCCTTCGACCAGTGGTTTGCGCCCGGACTCAATTTCTCCATGCTCGTCAAGACCAAGGGCGACGCCGCGCTGGCCACCCGCGCCCTGCGCCGCGAATCATTGGCGCTCAACCCCGACGCCCAGGTCTACAACGTGCTGCCCCTCGATCAGGCCATCAGTAGCGCACTCTACCCGCAACGCGTGGCGGCCAGCCTGCTCAGCGTCGTCGGCAGCGTGGCCCTGCTCCTTGCCATCGTGGGCCTCTATAGCGTGATGAGCTTCGCCGTCGGCCGCCGCAGCCGCGAGATCGGACTGC
>JACQZS010000154.1 GCA_016213725.1 Acidobacteriota bacterium
ACGACTCCATGGAGCTATGGAAGCGCCTCGGCGAGCGCGCCATCATCGGCCCCATCGGCAATGGCCGCTACCCGCTGCCTGGTTCCATCGTTCCTAACCCGATCCCCGGCATCCCCGGCGTTCCCCAGGGCACTCCGCTCGAGTTCAACTCCAACCCCACCGCGTTCCGCGGCGCCTATATCGTTCCCATGATGGGGCCCATCGCCGATGCCCTGGCCCAGGAGCTTGCCTCCTTCGGCAGCCCCACTGACCTCACCTTCCGCGGCGTCAATCTCTTCAAGACCGCCAGCGACCTCTACCCCATGAACTACCGTCCGCCCCAGTCCCAGCACTTCTCCTTCGGCGTCCAGCAGCGCCTGAAGCGCGACTGGGTCATCGACGGAAATTTCGTCTGGCGCCACACCATCAACCTCGACATGGGCAACATCGACTACAACCACTGGAATGCCGCCAGCGGGCCCGTCATTCCCGCCTGCAAAGGCAGCCAGGCGCTCGATCCCAGCGCCCAATGCTCGCTCGACTCCATCGAGATGCGCACCCCGGCCGGCCGCAACCGCTATGCCGCCATGCTCCTCCGCGCCGATAAGCGCCTCTCCCGCAACTTCGAACTCACCGTCGCCTACACTCTCCAGAGCCGCGTCGGTTACAACGGCCTCATCGACGCCACCAACTGGTTCGCCAGCTGGGGCCCCCAGACCAACCATCACAACCTGATGGTCTCCGGCATCTGGCGCCTCCCCTGGGGCGTCGAAGCTTCCCTCATCAGCAGCATCAGAAGCCGCGGCCCCGTCACCGTCGGCATCTCCGGCATCGACATCACCGGCACCGGCCTCGGCAGCTCCATTCTGCCCGGCTCTAGCTCCGGCGCCTTCAACATGTCCATGGGCAAGGATGACCTCTCCCGCCTCGTAGCCGACTTCAACAAGAACTACGCCGGCAAAGTCACCCCCCGCAACCAGCCCATCCCAACTCTCGCCCTGCCCGCCAACTACGAGTTCGGCAAGGCCTTCTACGACCAGGACGTCCGCATCACCAAGACGTTCTCTTACCGCGAACGTTGGAAGTTGGCCCTCTTTACGGAGTTCTTCAACCTCTTCAACATCGCCAACCTCGGCGGCTATAGCGGCGACCTGCGGAACACGAGCAGCTTCATGCAGCCCACCTCGCGCATCTTCCAGGTCTTCGGCTCCGGTGGTCCCCGGGCCATCCAGTTCGGCACCCGCTTGTCGTTCTAACCAACCAGTCCAAACAACCTGAGCCGGCCCGGCCTCTCCAGCGGTCCCAAAAACCGCCGGAGCGCCGGGCCGGCTCCATCTATTTCGGCCCCTGTCTCTGATCCCGCCCTGCCTCTATGCGCGGACGCACTCCAAGCCCCAAGCAAATTCCAGGAGGGAGAAAAAGGAGTGCCCAAACGCAAAAATGGTGGACCTGGTGAGATTCGAACTCACGACCTCTTCCATGCCATGGAAGCGCGCTCCCAACTGCGCCACAGGCCCACTCGCGCGGACAAAATCAATATAACACATCCACCCCCTTCATCGGGTAGCATGGGGTCAACATGAACCGCGATCAAGCCTGGAATATCGTCTGCGAATTCATTCAAAACGACGCCCTCCGCCGCCACTCCCTCGCCGTCGAAACCTGCGTCTCCGCCTATGCCGCCAAGTACGCCGCCGAAGGCCAGCCCGTCGATCCCGAAACCTGGACCGTCACTGCCCTCCTCCACGACTTCGATTGGGAAATCCATCCCCAGGCCCCAGACCATCCCATGAAAGGCGAACCCATCCTCGAGCAACGTGGCGTCTCCCAGGAAATCCGCCGCGCCATCCTCTCCCACGCCACCTACTCCGGCGTCCCCCGCGAATCCCTCCTCGAAAAGACCCTCTTCGCCTGCGACGAGCTCGCCGGCTTCCTCACCGCCGTCAGCTACGTCAAGCCCGGCCGCTCCATCCACGAGGTCGACACCAAAAGTGTCCGCAAGAAAATGAAGGATAAGGCCTTCGCTCGCGCCGTCAACCGCGAAGACATCCTCCAGGGCGCCGCCGAACTCGGCGTCGATCTCGATCAGCACATCGCTTTCTGCATCCAGGCCATGCAGGCCCGCGCCGCCGAACTCGGCCTCCAGGGCCAGCCGCCCTCCGCCTAGCTCCTAACCCCCCGATAGGCGTTTCCCGCATCGCCCGCATCGAATTTTTCGATTGGACCCTTTTTCGTACCCTCTCCTATACTGATCCATAGCCGACCCGACGCCGGCCCGCCTTCCAGCCACGTCCCGCTCCCCAGGCTCTCACGAACGAGCCAAGCCCGACTCACATCCCACAGTTGTTGGAGGTATTCCCATGGGTGCCAACCCTACCCAGGCGCTTGCGTTTCTTCTGTTCCTCGTCGCGTTCGTTCTGTTCGCCGTGGCCGCATTCTTCGGCGGCTCCATCGTTGCGTTCATCCTGGGCCTCGCCCTGCTCGGCGCGTCCACGGCCCTCTTCCTCAAGGCCAAACCCCTCGAGCACCTGGAAGGCTAGAAAGGAGCACCACATGGTAGCAATCGGACTTCTCGTCACTTTCCTCGGCTTCCTTCTCAGCCTGTTCAGTCTCACTCTCACTACCTCCACCGGCGGCCGTATGGGCCTCGTCCTCGCGGGCATCGCCATCAGCCTCACCGGCATCATCGGCATCATCAACCGCGCCTACGTGAAAAACGCCATTTGGAAGAGGTAACCGGGAATGAAATCCAAACTTCTGCTCGCCGCCACGCTCTGCATCTCCCTCTGCGCCTTCGCGCAGGCGCCCGCCGCATCCGCTCCGGCGGCCGCCCCGGCCGCTCTCACCGCCGCTGACGTCAAGGGCGTCGAGCCGCCCAAGGCCGATCTCCGCGCCAAAGGCGATCCCGACGGCGCCCTCACCGGCACCGTCTCCGACGTCGCCGTCGCCGACGCCAAGGCAGGCCTCACCATCGCCGACGTCGTCAATCAGGTCGGCCAGAACAAGATCGCCATCAACTTCGTCTGGACCCTCGTCACCGGCTTTCTCGTCATGTTCATGCAGGCTGGCTTCGCCATCGTCGAAACCGGCCTCTGCCGCGCCAAGAACGCCAACCACACGATGATGATGAACTTCGCCGTCTACGGCGTCGGCATGCTCGCTTACTGGCTCATCGGCTTCGCCCTCCAGATGGGCGGCGTCGGCGCCGTCGGCAACCTCGGCGGTAGCCCCGTCCTCAACAGCGAGTTCACCATCACCCTCTTCGGAAAAACCTTCGGCCTCTTCGGCCAAAACGGCTTCTTCCTCGTGCACAACGGCGCGTATGACGTGGCCGTCATGGTGATCTTCCTCTTCCAGATGGTGTTCATGGACACCGCCCTCACCATCGTCACCGGCTCCGCCGCTGAGCGCTGGAAGTTCGCCGCCTTCCTCGTCTCCAGCGTTGTGCTGGGCGCCTTCATTTACCCCGTGTTCGCCAACTGGGCCTGGGGCGGCGGCTGGCTCGCCAACCTCGGCGCCAACTTCGGCCTCGGCCACGGTTACGTCGACTTCGCCGGCTCCGGCGTCGTCCACAGCGTCGGCGGCCTCACCGCCCTCGTTCTCGCCATCATCGTCGGCCCCCGCATCGGCAAGTTCGATCGCGACGGCAAGCCCAACGCCATGCCCGGCCACGACATGGTCCTCGTCATCACCGGCTGCTTCATCCTCGCCTTCGGCTGGTTCGGCTTCAACCCCGGCTCCACCCTCGGCGCTTCCGGCAACGGCAACCTCCGCATCAGCAGCGTCGCCGTCAACACCATGCTCGCCGGCATGGCCGGCACCTTCGGCGCCATGCTCTACATGTGGATGCGCTACGGCAAGCCCGATTCCTCCATGTCCGGCAACGGCCTGCTCGCCGGCCTCGTCGCCATCACCGCTCCCTCCGGCTTCGTCAACCCCGTGGCCAGCGTCATCATCGGCCTCATCGGCGGCGTTCTCGTCTGCCTCTCGGTCGAGTTCGTGGAACGCGTCATGAAGATCGACGATCCCGTCGGCGCCATCTCCGTCCACGGAGCCAACGGCATCTGGGGCGTCATTGCCACCGGCCTCTTCGCCGACGGCAAGTCCAACTACGGCGGCTCCTGGAACGGCGTCTCCGGCAGCGTCACCGGCCTCTTCTATGGTGACGCCGGCCAGCTCGTCGCTCAGTTGATCGGCGTTTCCGCCCTGCTTGGAGTCGTCTTCACCGCCGGCTTCCTCGCCAACCTCGTCATCGAGGCCGTCATCGGCCAGCGCGTCGGCGCCAAGGCCGAACTCGAAGGCCTGGATCTGCCCGAAGTCGGGGCGCTCTGCTACCCCGAGTTCGAACTCAAAACCCGCTGATCCCGCGGCAAGGAGTCTTTCATGGAGATCACTCTTTCCACCCTGCAGCGGGCGCCCCAGGCGCCCGCTCTCGCCTTGCCTCCCTTGGCGCCGGCCGCTCTTCCGGTGCTCCTCTCCACTCTCTGGCGCGACCCCCACACCGTCGAGTCCGAAGAGATCCTCCAAATCATCCAGCGCCTTGAGCACGCCTGCGCCGAGTACCCGGATTCGGCCGACCTCCACACCTGCCTCGGCATGGCGCACGCCATCAATCACGACGCCTACCGCTCCATCGACGCCCTGGAACGCGCCTGCCGCATCGATCCCACCAACTTCTGGGCCCAGCTCAAATTCTCCGAAGTCTATTACCGCCTCCGCGCGCTGCCGCGCGCCGAACGCGAAACCAAGCTGGCCCTCAACCTCGCCGCCGACGCCTGGCAGATCGCCATCGCCCGCCGCCAGTTGCAGGAGATCCGCCGCCTCATGCGCGAAGGCATGCCGCGCCCCGAATGGACCAGGCCCCTCAGCCGCACCGCCCTCTTCTGCGCCGCCTCCGCCCTCCTCGTCGCCTGCCTGGTGGTGCTCCGATGAAGTGGATCTGGTTCAACGCCGCTGCGCTCATCGTCTTCTTCGCCCTCGTCCTGCGCGGCGTGCCCGTCTTCCCCGTCCTGCTCGGCATCGGCCTCTCCGCCGCCACCAACTACTACCGGTTGCGCTCCCGTGCCGCCTAGGCTGCCGCTTCCATGACACACCCTCCAGAGCTTGCGCTGCCCATCGTCATGCTGGTGGTCTTCACCGCCGCCAAGCTCTTCTCCGAACTCTTCGAACGGCTCAGCCTCCCAGGTCTCGTCGGCGAAATCCTCGCCGGCGTCCTCATCGGTCCCAGCGTCCTCAACTTCATCCAGCCCACCCCCATCCTTCACGATCTCTCCGAACTCGGCGTGCTCTTCCTCCTCTTCCGCGTTGGGCTGGAGGTGCGCTCCTCTGATCTCCTCAAGGTCGGCGGCACCGCCTTCCTCGTCGCCGCCAGCGGCGTCATCGTGCCCTTCGTCATGGGCTGGGCCATTCTGCGCTACTGGGGCTTCCCGCAAGTGGAGTCCATCTTCGTCGGCGCCGCTCTCGTCGCCACCAGCGTCGGCATCACCGCCCAGGTCCTCAGCGCCAGGCACGCCCTGCATGAACGCGCCAGCCAGATCATCCTCGCCGCCGCCGTCATCGACGACGTCCTCGGCCTCATCGTCCTTGCCGTCGTCTCCGGCGTCGCCCGCGGCCAGTTCCATGCCGCCGATATCGCCCTCACCGCCATCCTCCCCATCGTCTTCATGATCGTTCTCGCCAAGTGGGGCTCTCACACCGTCAGCCGCGCCATCCCCGCTCTCCAGGCCCGCCTGCGCGCCGCCGATGCCCAGTTCCACCTCGCCATCGTCCTCCTCTTCGCGCTCTCCGTCATGGCCCTCTACACCGGCATCGCCGCCATCGTCGGAGCTTTCCTCGCCGGCATGGCCCTCGGAGAAAACGTCGCCCACCGCGTCCACACGCTGGTCCACGGCACCACCGAACTCCTCGTCCCCTTCTTCCTCGTCGGCATCGGCCTCCAGGTGGAGCTATCCGTCTTCCGCGACAGCTCCCTGGTCCTGCTCACTCTCGTGATCCTCGCCGCCGCCGTCGCCTCCAAGCTCATCGGCTGCGGCGCCGGCGCTCTCAATCTCGGACTCCGTGACGCCACCCGCATCGGCTTCGGAATGGTCCCCCGCGGGGAAGTCGGCATGGTCGTGGCCCAGCTCGGCCTCGCCATGGGCGCCATCTCCCGGCCCATCTACGGTGTCGTCGTCTTCACCGCCCTCGCCACCACCATCATCGCTCCCCCTCTGCTCAGCCTCGCCTATCGTCAGCCGCAGCTCGCAGGAGATTGATGCACCCATGCCTGTCGACGACCTCTACTTCGTCCGCTACCTGCTCCAGTCCACACAGCCCGGCGAAGGCTGCATCTTCTGGCAGGAGGCCGACTCCGGCTCCTGGCGCGCGGAGATCAACGGCGTCAAGGTCTCCCTCTTCCATACCCACGAAATGGGCTGGTCCGGCCTCTGCCTCTCTCTCTCCGGCTCGGATGGCAATCCCGTCTACATCGAGGAGCCCAAGCCCTCTTCCTTCTTCGGCCGCCGCTACCGCCAGAACGATCAGCTCCTCCTCGCCGAAGCCATCCGCGCTCTCGCCGATGCCATCTCCGGCCAGTGCCACAGCCGCAGGCGCCGCGCCCTGGAGGAGCCGGAAGCCTTGCGCGAGGCCCTCTTCCGCAAAGTGCTCTTCGGCAGTCCCTGATCCCCGCCGCCTAGCGCGTTTCCGCAAACAGCCGTTCGAAATACTCCCTGGTTCGCCCCCTAATCTGTTCCAGCTCCAACGGCAGCGGCTGGTCGCACAGGTGCGGCGGCACCCAGCGCTCCACCAGCCGCGTCAGCATCTCCAGTTGCGGCGCCGAATTCGGCAGGCTGCCTTCCGTGTGGCCCGAGATCAGCCGCAGCCCGTGGTCCACCGCCCGGTAGAACGTCGCCGCATCCAGCAGGAACCGCGCATCGTTCGGTTCCAGGTGTCCCATCTGCTCGATCACTTCAATCCGCTCCGGCGTGTTCAGCACCTTGAAGAACATCCCCGCGCCCCGCAGCCGCAGGTACATCAGCGCAAAATCGATGTCGTAGAACCCGCCCGCCGCCGTCTTCAACGGGTTCTGCGCTCCCAGTTCCTTCTCCAGCCGCAGCCGCATCTGCCTGATCTGCGCCCGCGACCGCCCATTCTGCCCATACCGCCGCCAGTCGATCTTCTGCACCTCCGCCAGAAACGACGTTGCCCGGTCCAAATCCCCGGCCACCGCCCGCGTCTTCATGTACGCGATGCCTTCCCACGCCTCCGCCGTCCGCCCGAAGTATTCGCGGTACGCAGACTCCGTCTGCACCAGCCGCCCCGCCCGCCCGTTCGGGCACAGCCGCGTGTCCACCGCGAACATCATTCCATCGCCCGTGTACGAACTCAGGATCCCCGCCAGCCGCTCCGCCACCTTCATCCACACCGGCAGTTCGCCCGCCAGCTCGTCCGGCAGCACGAACAGCAGGTCCGCATCCGACCCCAGGTCGAACTCCTGCATCCCCAGCCGCCCCAGCGCAATCACCATCAGCCCCGGCGCGCCCTCTTCCCACCGCTCCAGCGCCTGCGACGCCGCCAACCGGTAGCACGCCCCTATCGCCGCATCCGCCAGCCGCGAAATCCGCTCCAAGGTCTCGAACACCGGCCGCTGCAGGCAGATGCTCTCCGCCTGCAGCCGGAACATCTGCCGCAGGAAGAACCGCCGGATCTCCGCCGCGTCGTCCAGCAGCGGAACCACGCCCCCGTGCGGCGTGTAGGAGTCGCCCCGCGCCCGCATCGTCCGCAACTCTTCGAAGTACTCCGGCTGCCTCATCAACTGCTCGGCGAAGTACGGGCTGTGCGAGAAGATCTCCAGCAGATACCCGCACAGCTTCGCGTCCGATTCCAGCGCCTTCATCCAGTCGTCCCGCTTCAGCACCCCTTCCATGAAATGCTCGAACGCGCTCTGCGACCGCCCCAACTGCGCCCGCGCCGCCGCTGCCGCCAGCGTCGGCGCCCGCTGGCTCAGGAAGCGCATCAGGTTGCTCGCCGCGCCCGGCAGCGCCGCC
>JACQZS010000157.1 GCA_016213725.1 Acidobacteriota bacterium
CATCATCGCGGACCTGTTGGAATAGGGTTGCGTTTCAACCTAAGTCCCCCCGGAGATGGCAACCACGGCCCGGATCAGGCAGTTGCCGTTCACCTCGAGTGCTGAGGAAACCGGCTGCACGGTGGCTCCATCGTCCGTGGACACATAGCTGCGGCCGGCAGGTGCGGAGGACATATCTATGGCGACCGGCTTCAGCCCGGGGCCGGACTCCGTGCTGGGACCCACCACAAAATCGCCCGGCTCCTGCGCCGTCAAGGTGAGCGGCTGGTTCAGGGTAAACTCCACCCACTGGCCCTGCGCCCGTACCGTGCCCACCAGCGCGCGATAACTGAGGCGATTCAGGGAAACGGCTGAGGCTGGATTCATCGCAGCCACCAGAGTGACGGGCGTGTTCAGCGGAATGGCCTCGATGCCTGTGGGGAAGTAAATACGGATTGCCTTCAGCGTCGCCGGGAAGACCGGCGGCGTGAGCTGTTGCAGGAACAGCGCCTGCGTTGTGGTGGCAAAACCAGCAGAGGCTTCCGCGGTTCCGTCATCCACCGTCAGCGTGAGATCGCCGGGATCGATCGCGTGCCGGACACAGGCAGCGTGATGGTTGGCCTGTTGCCGGCATTGCTGGCGATGGTTATTCGCGCTCATCAGCCGGCCGGAAGACAACGTAGTTGAGGTCACGCGGTTGCAAACCCTCGCCATGGCCACCCGGCCAGCCCATTGACACCTCGGGGGCCACGGCGAGATGCTGGACGGCAACAGTCATATGCCCCGAATCAGCCTTGCCCTCCTGCTCTGCGCCTGCGCCTGCGCCTCCGCACAAACCGTCAAGTTCGGCATCGAAGTCAAACAGGGCGAGATGGACAAACTCCTCCTCAAGGACTACCAGCCCGAGTCGTCCCTCGTCGTGGCCAAAACCCACATCCCCCGCGCCAAGTTCCCCGTCATCGACATCCACAGCCACGCCTCGATGAACGGCATCAGAACCCGCGCCGACCTCGACGCCTGGGTGAAGACCATGGATGCAGTCGGCATCGAAATGTCCGTCGTCTTCACCGAAACCACCGGCCCGGAGTTCGACAGGATCGCCGACCTCATCCTCGGCGCCTACCCCAAGCGCTTCCAGGTCTGGTGCGGCATCGACACCAGGAACATCGACGACCCCGGCTACGCCGAGCGCGCCGTGAAAGAACTCGAACGCTGCTACCGCAAAGGCGCTCGCGGCGTCGGCGAGGTCACCGACAAAGGCTGGGGCGTGCAGGCCGGCGAAAAGGGCGCCCTCCCGCGAGCCAGTCGTCTGCGCCTCGACGACGCCCGCCTAGACCCCTTCTGGCGCAAGTGCGCCGAGCTCAAGATCCCCGTCAACATCCACATCGCAGATCACCCCTCCTGCTGGCGCCCCCTCGGCCCGCGCCAGGAACGCACACCCGATTTCCAGGGCTTCAACCTCTCTGGCAAAGACGTGCCTTCCTACGACGAGTTGATGGAAACGCGCGACCGCATGCTCGCCAAGCACACTCAGACCACCTTCGTCTTCTGCCACCTCAGCAACCTCGGCAACGACCTCGCCCGCCTCTCCAAAGCACTCGACCGCTTCCCGAATATGTACGTGGACATCTCCGCCCGCGACTACGAGATCGGCCGCGAGCCCCGCGCCGCCAAGGCCTTCCTCGAGAAGTACACCGGACGCGTCACCTTCGGCACCGACATGGGCCGCGAGCAGAGCATGTATGAGGGCTGGTGGCGGCTGCTGGAGTCGGCCGACGAGTACATTCCGGGCCGCATCTGGTGGCCCTACTACGGGCTGGCCCTGGAAGACCGCACGCTCAAGCCGCTCTACCGTGACACCGCGCTGAAGGTGCTCAACCTCAAGTGAAGCGGCCCATCTCGAACCTGCGCTGGTGGATCGGCGGAGTACTGTTCGCCTCCACCGTCATCAACTACATCGATCGCCAGACCCTCAGCGTCCTCGCCCCATACCTGAAATCCGAGTTCCGCTGGACCAACTCGGACTTCGCCGTCATCGTCATCAGCTTTCGCGTAGCCTACGCCGTCGGCCAGAGCGTCGCCGGCCGCCTCCTCGATTGGCTCGGCACGCGCCGCGGCCTCACCGCCGGCGTGCTCTGGTACTCAGCGGCGGCCATGCTCACCTCGCTTGCCACCGGCCTGCGCAGCTTCGCCTTCTTCCGGTTCCTGCTGGGCACCGGCGAAGCCGCCAACTGGCCCGGCGCCACCAAGGCCGTCTCCGAGTGGTTTCCGAAATCGGAGCGCGGACTGGCGGTCGCCCTCTTCGACAGCGGCTCGGCCGTCGGCGGTGCCGTGGCCCCGGCCCTCGTGGTATGGCTCTACGCGCACTACGGAAGTTGGCGTCCGGTCTTCGTGATCACGGGCACGCTCGGCCTGCTCTGGCTCTGCGTGTGGCGCTGGATCTATCATCGCCCCGAGGAGCACCCGCGCATCTCGGAAGCGGAACGCGCCATGATCCTCTCCTCTCGCGAAGAGGAGCGCGCCGAAGATGCCGGCCAGCGCCAGAGCTGGCTTGAATTGCTCCGCAGAAAGGAAACCTGGGGCATCGTGCTGGGCCGCGGCCTCACGGATCCGGTTTGGTTCTTCGTCACGGATTGGTTTGCCATCTACCTCGTCTCCAAGGGCTACGCCGTGGCCGATACGCTGGTCGGCTTCTGGGTGCCTTTCCTCGCCGCCGATGCCGGCAACTTCGCCGGCGGCTGGATCTCCGGCCGCCTCGTCCAACGCGGCTGGAGCCCCGTGCGCGCACGCAAAGCCGTTATCGCCGTCTGCGGCCTTGGCATGGCTCTCATCGCCGGCGCAGTGCTGACGTCGAACCTCGCCCTGCTCATCACCGCCTTCGGCATCTCCACCTTCTGCTATGCGGCCTGGTCCACCATGGGCCTCGCGCTGCCCACGGATCTCTTCCCCAGTCACTCCGTCGCCACGGTCAGCGGTATGGGCGGCACCGGCGCCGGCGTCGGCACCATCGTTTCCACCTACCTCATCGGCTGGTCGGCTGACCGTTACTCCTTTGAGCCCGTGCTGCTCGGCGCCAGCGTAGTTCCGTTGGTCGCCACCGCGTTAGTATGGTTGCTGATCCAGGAGCGTGGAGGGCGCGATGAAACAATTGTTCTTGATGCTGGCAACGGCGGCGGTGGTGCACGCGGCTGATTGCGAGGCACTGAAGAACCTCACGTTGAAGGCGGTAACCATCACCGCCGCCGAAGCCGTCCCGGCCGGCCCATTCACGCCGCCGGACAAGTCCAAAATCGGCAACATGCCGCCCTTCTGCCGCGTGGCCGCCACCAGCAAGCCTTCCGCCGATTCCGACATCCAGTTTGAAGTCTGGATGCCCGCCGAAGGCTGGAACGGCAAGTTCCAGGGCGTGGGCAACGGCGGTTACGCCGGCAGCATCAGCTATGGAGCCATGGCTACCGCTGTGCGCGCCGGCTACGCCACGGCATCCACCGACACCGGCCACAAGGCCGCCGGCGGCGGCGCGGGCTGGGCTCTCGGCCACCCTGAGAAAACCGCCGACTTTGGCCATCGCGCCATTCATGAGATGACCGTCCACGGCAAAGCCCTGCTGGCGGCATACTACGGCAGCCCGGCCAAGCGCGCATACTTCAGCTCCTGCTCCAATGGCGGCCGCCAGGCGCTGATGGAAGCGCAGCGCTACCCCGCCGATTACGACGGCATCGTCGCCGGCGCCCCCGCCAACTATTGGACGCGCCTGATGGTGAATGGCGTGAATCTCTCCAGGGAGACCGCCGCCAGCGAGTCCGGCTACATCCCCGCGGCGAAACTGCCCGCCATCCAGGCCGCCGCTCTCGCCGCCTGCGACGCCGGCGACGGCGCCCGGGACGGCGTCATCGGCGATCCGGAACGTTGCCGCCTCGATCTCTCCAGGCTTCAATGCAAAGGTGCCGAAAACGATGAATGCCTCACGCCCGGGCAGGTGAAAGAGCTCCAAGTGCTCTACGGCGGCACGAAAACCTCCAAGGGCAAGGTGGTGTCGCCCGGCTACACCATGGGCGGCGAGGCCGAATCCGGCGGCTGGGGCCCTTGGATCACTGGCGCTGCGCGCGAGAAGTCCCTCATGTTCATGTTCGGCACCGAGTTCTTCAAGAACATGGTCTATTCCGACAAGGCCTGGGACTACCGCAAATTCGATGTGGACCGCGATTGGAAGGCCGCCGAGGCCAAGGCCGGCCCGCTGGTGAATGCCGACAACCCCAACCTGAAGGCATTTCACGCCCGCGGCGGCAAGCTCATCCTCTATCACGGTTGGAGCGACGCAGCCATTCCCGGCCAGATGGCCATCACCTACTTCGAGAGCGTGCAGAAGAAAATGGGCGCCAAAAAGACCTCCGAGTTCGTGCGGCTTTTCATGGTGCCGGGCATGCAGCACTGCGGCGCCGGGTCCGGCGCCAATTCCTTCGGCCAGGGCGGTACCGGCAAGGGAGACCCGAAGAACAACGTCGCCGCGGCGCTGGAACATTGGGTGGAACAGGGTGTGGCTCCGGAAGAGATCATCGCCATGCGCACCGCTGGCGGCAAAGTGGAAAAGACGCGCCCGCTCTGCGCGCATCCCAAAGTGGCGAAGTACAAAGGCGCCGGCGACGTAAACGATGCGGCCAACTGGGCTTGCACCGCGCCCGGCAAGTGAGCGCATGCCCGCGCGCAACACAAAACAGAAGGAAGCGATCCGCGCCGCGCTGGAGTCGGCCGGGCGTCCGCTCACCGCCGATGAAGTGCTCGCCCGGGCCAAGTCCGCCGTGTCGGGACTCGGCGCCGCCACCGTCTACCGCAACCTCCGCACTCTCCTCGACGAAAGCTGGCTCGCGGAGGTGCAGCTGCCGGGAGAGGTGACGCGCTACGAACTCTCCGGCAAAGGCCACCACCACCACTTCCACTGCCGCCTCTGCGGACAGGTCTTCGAGCTGCCCGCCTGCCGCGGAGACTTCCCCGCCCTGGCGCCCAAAGGCTTTGAAGTCACCGGCCATGAGGTGATCCTCTACGGCTACTGCCCCGGCTGCGCCCCGCCGCCGCGCCGGCCGCGGGCTTGAGCGCCCTCCCTCGCCAGTTCCCCCATCAACTCTTCATCCACGGCCCCGGGTCCACCTCCGCGAACTTCGCCCTGCCGAACTTCTCTTTCAGTGCATAAGGCACCGTGCAGTCGAAGATCGTCTTGCACGAAATCCCCGGCGCCTGAATCGACGGGCTGAACTCCGGCGACTGCGATGGATCCAGCGGATGGCACCGTACCCCCGGAATGAACACCGTGCTCACGTCGCCCTGGTAGCGCGTCGTCATCGCCCACAGAATTTCATGCGGGTTGAAGATGTCCACGTCCTCGTCGGTGAGAATCACGTGCTTCAGCTCCGGAAACGCCGCGAAGGCGGCTATGGCCGCCTGACGCTGCCTTCCTTCGTCGCGCGGCCCGGCTTTGCGCACCTGCAGCACCGCAAGGTACTTCCCGCCCCCGGCCGGCGGACAGTAGACGTTCTGCAGCAATCCCGGCATCGCGTGCTCAATCATCTGCAGGATCGAAGCCTCGGTCGGAATTCCGGCCAGATTCACATGCTCCTCCCCGGGCCCGGCCAGAGTCTGTAGGATCGGGTTCCGCCGGTGCGTCACCGCTGTTACTCGGATCACCGGCAGCGCCGGCTGCGCGCTCCCCAGATATCCCGGAAACTCCGGCATGCAGTAGCCCGTGTTGGTCTGCACATCTTCTCGGATCCGCTCGCCCGGCAGGATCTCGCCCTCAATCACCACCTCCGCGTTGGCGATGGCCGAGGCGTCCACTGAAACGCAGCGCGCCAGCTGCACCGCCCCGCCGCGCAGCCCGCCTGCCACCGTCAGTTCGTCGCAGCCCTGCGGCGTCGTCGGCGGCTCGAAACAGGCGGCGATGTAGACCGCCGGATCCAGCCCCATGCTGATCGAAACCGGCAGCGCCTTGCCCGCCGCCTCGGCCTTGCGGCGGAAAGCGTCGATGTGGCGGCCCGGCGCGAAGTAGATGCTCAGCGTCTCCGGGCCCTGCACGCACAACCGGTGAATCGTTACGTCGGCTTCGCCCGTCTCCGGATCCTGCGCTCGCACCAGTCCCAGGTTGAAGAATGGCCCCGCATCCAATGGCGTATTCGTCGGCGCTGGCAGCAGCGAACGCACATCCAGCGGCGCCCGGTGCACCACCTCCTGGCACGGCGCGCTCCCCTCCACAAACACAGGGGCGCAAGGATGTTTCAGCGCGTCCAGCAGCTTGAACGGCAGCCGCTGCGGGGTCGTGCCCAGCAGCATCGCCGCCCGCTCGCGAGACGCCAGCAGCCCCACCAGTACGGGAATGCCGTAGCCCTTCACGCTCTCAAACAACATCGCCGGACCCGTGCGCGTCGGCGGCAGCACCGGCACGCCGGCCCCGATGTGGCGGTAGACGCCCGCCAGTTCGTGATTGGGGTCCACCGGGTGCCTGGTGCGCTGCAGCTGCCCTGGAACTCCGTCAAGAAACTCCAGTGCGCCGCGCAGATCGCGGATCTCGGATGCCTGCATGGTGTGATCTTATCGCCGCGCCCGGGTCCGGGCCAATCACGCGCTCCAGTCCGCTTTCCGGCCTCGCACTCCGGCTTTCCGGCCTCGCACTCAGGATGGATAAGATCTCCATATGCTCTCTCGCACCGCGTGCCTGGCCGCCCTTGCGCTCTGCATCCGCCTCGCGCCGCACGCAGCCGCCCAGCAGCGGCCCGGCTACCCCAGCCGCGCGGCCAATCTCGATGTCCTGCCCGGCTTCCGCACTCCGCCTCCCGGATACGGCGAAGTGGCGTTTTACTGGTGGCTCGGCGACCCGCTCACGAAGCAGCGCCTCACCTGGCAGCTCAATCAACTGCAAGGCAGGAGCATCTCCGGCCTGCAGGTCAACTACGCTCACAGCGACCGCGGCGGTCGCTCCTACGGCCTCACCTACGAAAGCGATCCCAAGCTCTTCTCCGAGCCCTGGTGGGAACTCTTCCAGTGGTTCCTCCAACAGGCCCGCCGGCGCGGCATGGCCGCCAGTCTCAGTGACTACACGCTCGGCTGGGCCGGCAACGGCTGGTACATGGACCGCATTCTCCAGGAGAACCCCGGCATGAGCGGCGCCGCGCTGGCTACCGCCGCCATGCGCTGCACCGGCCCCTGCGAATGGCAGTTGCCCCCGGACCCTCTCTCCCTCACCGCCTTTCCGCTCTCGGCCGGCCGCATCCTGCCGGGACACGAAATCGATCTGCTCTCGCTGGCCCGCGGCGGCCGCCTCGCCTGGACGCCGCCGCCCGGCGACTGGCGCATCGTGGCCGTCTACGCCAAGCCCTTCCCCGTTTCGCTCAACCCCATGCATCCCGAGAGCGGCCGGCAGATGATTGCCAAGTTCTTCCAGCCCTTTGAAGACCGCAACCCCGGCCAGAGCGGCCAGGGCCTGAACTTCTTCTTCTCCGACGAACTCAACTTCGGCGTCCGCGGCTGGCTCTGGGACCAGCGCTTCGCCGCCGAGTTCCTCAAACGAAAAGGCTACGACCCCCGCCCCGAACTCGCCTCGCTCTTCGAAGAAACCGGCCCTCGCGCCGTCAAACTCCGCCTCGACTACTCCGACGTCATGGTCTCCCTCTCCGAGCAGAACTACTTCCGCCCCCTCTACGAATGGCACGAAAGCCGCGGCCTGATCTACGGCTGCGACCACGGCGGCCGCGGCCGCGACGTCACCGAGTTCGGCGACTACTTCCGCACTCAACGCTGGATGAGCGGACCCGGCAACGACCAGCCCAATCTCGCCTCCGACATCGTCAAGAACAAAGTGGCCAGCTCCATCGCGCACCTGTATGAGCGCCCGCGCACCTGGCTCGAAGGCTTCTACGGCAGCGGCTGGGGCACCACTTCCGCTCAGATCGTGGATGCCACCTGGCGCAACTTCGTCCAGGGCCACAACCTCCTCACGCTCCATGGGCTCTACTACTCCACTTACGGCGGCTGGTGGGAGTGGGCGCCTCCCTGCAACCACTTCCACATGCCCTACTGGGCGCACATGGGCGAGTTCCTCCAGGCCTCCGAGCGCCTCTCCTACCTGCTCAGCCAGGGCGTCCACCGCGCCGACGTGGCCGTCGTCTACCCCGTCGCTCCAATGGAGGCCGGCCGCAACGGCAAGGAGTCCGTCCAGACCGCGTTTTCCATCGGACAGCGCCTCTACGAAGCCGGCATCGACTTCGACTTCATCGACTTCGAATCGCTCCAGCGCGCCCGCGTGGAAGGCGGACGCCTCAGGGTCGCCGGCGAAGAATACCGCGCACTCGTCCTGCCCGCCATGCCGGTCGTCCGCCACTCCACCATCGAGCAGGCGGTGGCCTTCCACAAGGCTGGCGGCCTCGTCATCGCCGTCGGCCCGCTGCCCGCCGGCAGCGACAGAACCGGCGACGGCGATCCGGAAGTCCTCGCCCTCTCCGCCCTACTCGCCCCGGCCCGCGCCGCCGGCGCCGATGACGTCATCGCCAAACTCGACGCCGCCTTCCCCCGCGACTTCCACTGCAACATGCCCAAACAGCCTTCCATCCTCCATCGCAAAGCCGGCGCCCGCGACATCTACATGATCTACGGCGCTGAGCGCGGCGCCGAATGCACTCTCCGCTCTACCGGCCGCCTTGAACTTTGGGACCCCTGGAGCGGCAGCACCGCCCTGCTCCCCGTCCTGCGCCAGTCCGCCACCGCCACCACGCTCCGCCTGCCGCTCGAGAAGACCGAAGCTCAGCTCCTCGTCTTCACTCCCGGCGAGGCCGCCCGCGAAACCGCTGCCCCGCCCGCGCCCAACCGCCTCGCCGTCACCGGCCCCTGGGAGTTCGAACTCAAGCCGGCTCTCGATAACCGCTACGGCGACTATCGCCTGCCCGCGGCGCCCGAATTCATCGGCGCCGAAGCCCGCCGCCTGCTCTATCGCGAACAGGGCGAGTGGACCAGGACCACTTACACATATGGCCCGCGCTTCCTCCTTCTCGGTCCCGTCGCTTCCACCTCCGTCACGGAAGAGCAGGTGCGCCGCGAAGGCCGCCCTTACGAGTTCTCCTGGCGCTTCGGCATCGAAGGCGACCCTGGCCACCAGGGCTATCACGGCCTCAAAGCCCAAATGCCGCGCGACTTCATCGCCCTCGGCAAACGCGAATTCAAATCCACCACCACCGTCTACACACCCGAGCCTTCCGGCAACGTCTACTACCTCTGGACCTCCGTCTACACCTCCAGCGCCATCACCGCCCAAGTGCTCAGCGGCGGTCTGCTGCCCGCCGCCGTCTCCGTCAACGGTAAGCCCGTTGACCCCGCTGCCGGGAGCGTCCCGCTCCAGTCCGGCTGGAACTCTCTACTGCTCCGCTACGCCTCCGCCGGCCAGGGCCACTTCGTGCTGCTCGAGCCCGGCGCCCCCCTCGATTGGAAGCAACCCGAACCGCTCGCCACGGACTGGTACCGCCGCCCCGGCCTGCTCGAGTTCGACATCCATCCCGGCACGGAAAACCTGGGCTGGTACCGCACCACCGCACCCCCCGGCCTGCGGGCCATCACGCTCCCCACGCGCGCCCAGGCCGAGCTCCGCATCGCCGGCAAGCTCGTCCCCCTCAAACCGCTCCCGGACGGTTACTCGGCCGAGGTCGAACCCATCCCCTCGCCGGCCCAGGTCGAGATCAGATTGCATCAGCGCCCCGGCCGCTATGCCGGCGCGGCTTTTGACGAACCCCTCAAGTTCAGCTGCGAAAAGGGCCTCATCGAGCTAGGCGACTGGTCCCAGCTCGATGGCCTCTCCAGCTACTCCGGCGGCGCCTGGTATCGCAAGCAGATTGAATTCCCTGCCGCCGCCGCTCGCGGCAAAGCCTGGCTCGATCTCGGCAGCCTCTCTTCCAGCGCCGAAGTCTGGGTGAATGGAACGAAGGCCGGCGTAAAACTCGCCGCGCCTTTCCGCGTCGAGGTCACCGGCCTCCTCAAGCCCGGCCCAAACCGCGTCGAGGTGCTGGTCTACAGCGCGCTCTCCGGCCACTACGAGACCATCCCCACCCGCTACCGCCGCCCCAGTCCGTCAGGCCTCATCGGCCCCGTCGAGCTCCTCTACCAGTGAGCCCCTCACCCGCGCACGATCGGCGGCAGACCCAGCCGCCGCCGGCACTCGTCCAGCATCTCGGCCGTGCGCGTCGCGCCAGACCGCGTCACCCCCAGCCCGCGCACCCGGAGCAGCGCATCCAGATCGCGGATTCCCCCCGCCGCCTTCACCTGCACCTCCGGCGCCGAGTGCCGGCGCATCAGAATCAGGTCGGCGTCGGTGGCGCCCCCCGGCGCGTAACCCGTAGACGTCTTCACCCAGTCGGCGTGCAATTCCGAGCAGATTTCGCACAGTTTCCGCTTCTGTTCATCGTTTAAGTAAACGTTTTCGAAGATCACTTTCACCTTCTGGCCCGCCCCGTGCGTCACTTCGATCACCGCCCCGATGTCGGAGCGCACGTAGGCCCAATCCCCGCTCAGCACGGCGGAGATGTTTACCACCATATCCAGCTCTTCTCCGCCGTCGGCCAGCGCCTGCCGCGCCTCCGCCACCTTGATGGCGGTGGTGTGGCCGCCGTGCGGAAATCCGATAGTCGTGCTGGCTTTCACGTCCGACCCGCGCAGCCGTTCGGCGCACATCTTCAGCGCGTAGGGCAGGATGCAGACGCTCGCCACATCGTAGTCGAGAGCCAGTTGAATGCCTGCTTCGAGATCGCTCCAGGCAATCGTGGGGTTGAGCAGTGAATGGTCGATCATCTTGGCGGCGTCGAGGTAGGAGTAGTTCATAGGAAGTCCTTTCCAATTGGTGGAGATCAAAGAAAACGGCCGGACGGGCGGTTGCTGAATTCGTAGGCGTCGCCCCGATAGAGCGTCCGCTCAAACCACAGCGGACCCGCCGTGCTGAGCCCCGTGCTGGTAATGAGAAAGCCCGCGGCGCCCTCCGCCACCCCCAGCAGACGCGCGCTCGAGCCGCGCAGATTGACGGCCCGGATGTTCTGCTGCGCTCCCGCCAGCTCCAGCCCGTACCGTTCCGTCCACAGCTCGTAAATGGAACCGCTGAGTTCCTTTCGCCGCAGGCCCGGGCAAAGAGCCGCGCAGATGTGGCGCCGTTCCAGAATCACGGGCTTCCCGCCGGCCAGGCGCAGCCGTTCCAGATAATAGACGGCATCGCCCGGTGCCAGCGCCAAACACCGGCAGGCTTCGTCCGGCGGATCCCCCGCCGTGAGAGCGCCAAAATGCAGAACCCGCGTGGACGGGCGCTTGCCGGCCGCCCGCGCCTCCGCTGTGAAGCTCACGAGAGTCCGCAGGTTCAGATCGATCGAGGCTTCGCGGACAAAGGTCCCGATGCCTTTGCGGAACTCCAGCAACCCTTCGCTGGCGAGGTTCGACAACGCCTTGTTGGCGGTGATCCGCGAGATGCCGAATCGCTCGCTCACCTGGCGTTCGGTGAGGAATCGCGCCCCCGGGCCAAACTCGCCCGAGTCCACCAGGGCGCGGAGTTCCTGGTGCAGTGTCCGGTAACGTGGAAGCGGTGGCTTAGCCACGTCTCATTCTCCCTCGCCGCCGCCTGCCTGCGCAATCGCCGCGCGAAGGTGGCCCGGAGTCCCCGCACTTCTGTGTTATTCTGCCCCCAATCGAGGTGGCTGACCATGAACTCTCTCTGGATTCGCTCCGTCCTCTGCGCGCTCGGCGCCGCTGCTGCGTTCGCCCAACAGCCCCCTGCCGGCGGCAAAGCCGCTCCACCCCCGGGCAAGTACACCTGTGGCGTCTTCCTCAGCGGACGCTACACCTTCACTCAATACGTCACCCTCTCGGCGGGCGCGTATGAGTCTTCGGTCGCCGGAACCGGCACGTACCACTACGATGCCGCCACCAGCCGCCTGCTCTTCGACACCGGAAAATTCGAGCCGCTGTTCGGCAGCTACGAGCCCACGCCCAACTACCCGTTGTTCCGCCTCTCGAACCGCACCGACATGAAGGAATCCGATTACACGCGAAGTTGGCGCAGCCAGGTCTGCAGCGGGAAATACTGACGCCCTCGCACAACGTAGCGTGGCCTGAACCCGCGCCGCGCCTAGCGCTCCATCAACCCGAAAATCCCGGAGTTTGTACCAATCTTCAATCCAAGCGAGATAATGACCGCCGGGCTGATCGCCGGAGTCCGGCCCGGCCAACGACGTGCGCTGCGCATGCGAATCTTCAGCGCGTCCCAAGGGCCATCCCCTACTACCTGAAAGACCGTACTGTCTCCGGCCAGGACTGTCCGTTCGCAATCCCTCCAATCCCACTACCAGATACCCAACCCCTCCAAACACAAGGCGCAGCGAATCGGGAACAAGGCATGCGCGCGGGATGTCTAACGCCACATATGCCATCGTTCCCGCAATCACCGGCCATCCACGCCGCCATGCGCGCCTCGCGGCGGGCGGCCTCGGCGGAACACGCAGCCTTGCGTCGTGGGCTGGATCACCTCGCCACCATTGCCTCCCTTGCTCCACTCCTCGGGCTTCTGATCACACTCGACGGCATTGTCGGTTCGTTCATCGGCTGCGGCGGGGAGAAATCCTTCTGCATGGCAGCGGTCGTGGAGCGTCTGTCGAACGCCATGGTCCGCTGCGCGGCGGGCCTTCTAGTCGGCTTGATTTCATTGGTGCTCTACCGGTACCTCCTGATCGAATGGCAGAGCCTTCGCTGTGATATGGAAAACGCGACACTGGAGTTGGCGAATACCCTACAGCGACTACAAAAGGGGACAGCCTGATCTGGACCCCAAAGTTGAGACAAAGCAAATGGAGACACTTTACATTGAATGGAAAGGAGTCCCAGATGAGCGATGGAGAAGGTGTACGGAGGCACACTGCGGAGTTCAAGGCAGCCATCGTGGAGCGTATGCTGGCG